>QHYR01000029.1 GCA_003223315.1 Acidobacteriota bacterium
CGTGATCGGCGTGAAGAATGAAAAGAACATCGAGAGCGTGCTCGAGCGTTGGATTGGGCCGGTATTTTAATTCCGTGGTCTTGAAGAGCATATTGAGGAAATCGCCGGGATAGCTCAGCTCGTTATCGGGATAGGCAAAGGGCATCCCCAGACTATGGCGATAGGCGAATGCGGCGAGCGTGGGCATTTTACCGATCAGACGATAGGTTTGCTTGCGGCGGGACTCCGCATCGAAGATATGGCGTGCGTCAGGATAGAAAGTGGAGAGCGCCGCAATGGTGGAAATGAGCATGCCCATGGGGTGGGCATCGTAATGAAAGCCATCGAGAAATTTCTTGATGCTTTCGTGAATGAAGGTGTGATGGGTGACGTGGTAGGTCCACTCCTCTAATTGTTTGCGGGTGGGAAGTTCGCTAAAAATAATTAAATAGGCGGTCTCAAGATAAGTGCTTCGTTCGGCCAACTCCTCGATCGGGTATCCGCGATAGCGCAGGATGCCATTATCACCATCAATGAAGGTGATCTTGCTTCTGCACAGGGCCGTATTATTGAAGGCGGGATCGTAACTCATCATGCCGAAATCGTTCTGGTTCAGTTTGATCTGGCGGAGGTCGAGAGCCCGAATCGTATCGTCGGTGATGGGAATTTCATAGGTTTTACCCGTACGATTGTCGGTAATGGTGAGCGAGTCCCGGCTCATGCGGTTGGCCTCTCGAAGGGTCGTTTGGGCTGCAGGTTCGACTGGATTCATCTTCTCCGCCTCAGTTTAAGGCATCAGGGCAGTTCGTCAATGTACACCAACTCGCGCCGCCGCGGAATAGAGTCCTGAGCGGGCTGAATGGGCGCAGCCTGCGGGCACAATATTCGGCGAACCCCTCCCAGGGCTGGACCGGCTGCCCGGGCCGTTTTCAGTATTGACCATTCGTAATGACCATGGTAGGATAGTTTAGTCAATCCGAACCTGAGAGGCGAAGTCTAGATGCCCAGGGGCAAGAAAGCAATGCACGAGATCGCAATTTCTGAGTTCAAGGCAAAGTGTCTGTCGTTGCTCGAGGAAGTCAACAAGACGAAGACATCATTGCGCGTAACCCGACGCGGCAAACCGATAGCCGACGTCATTCCGGCGTCTCCGGACGTGGACGAAAGAGCGTGGATCGGTTCGATGACGGGAGCTATGTATATCAACGGGGATATTGTGTCGCCCGTAATCGATATGGGCGCCTTCGAGGCGCTGCGGAAGTGAGACTCTTACTCGATACTCACATTTGGCTGTGGAGTTTGGCTGAGCCGAAACAACTTTCGCGGCGTGTGCAGCAGGAATTAAGAGATGCGAACAATGAACTGTGGCTTTCCCCAGTAAGCACTTGGGAAGCCCTGCTCTTACACGCCAAAGGCCGCATACGGCTGCAGGGCAGTCCGCGTGAATGGGCGGCTAAAGCGACGCTGCACACGCGCGAGGCTCCCTTGACCCACGAAATCGTGGTGGCAGCACAGGAAGTGCCTCTCGACCATCCCGATCCCGCAGATCGCTTCTTGGCTGCCACGGCGGAGATCCTGAAGCTAACTTTAGTAACCGCAGATCATCGTCTGTTAGGTTTAGGGAAGATTTCAACTTTGGCGAACCGTTAAGCTCCTCACCGTACGTGAGGGTTCGCTGGCGCCCTCCCATGGCGGATTCCCTGGGGATGGCCGTACAAGTGGTTCGCAAAAACTAGCGGCGGTCTGCGGCGGCATGGCGCACGTCGTGACCTTCGACCATGTAGATGACGTCCTCGGCGATGTTGGTGGCGTGATCGGCGACTCGTTCCAAATTCTTGGCGACAAGGATCAGCTCAAACGCCTGAAAGACTACGGCGGAATCGCCCATCATGTAGCTCAACAACTCGCGAAAGATTTGATCGCGGAGGTTATCTACCTGGTCATCACGAACGAGTATAGAGCGGGCCAGGGTGAGGTCGCGACGAACGACAGCGTTCAAGCTATCGCGAACCATTCCTTCGGCAAGTTCGCTCATGCGGGGCAGATCGACGTACGGCTTGACGCGGGGATGCCGCAGGATGCGCTGTGAGGACTGGGCGATATTGACGGCCTGATCGCCGATGCGCTCCAGATCGTTATTGATCCGCGAAATGGCCAGGACGAAGCGCAGGTCGGCAGCCATGAGTTGATGGAGGGCAAGCAGCTGCATGACCCGGTCGTCGATTTCCATCTGCAGCTCATTGATGGCCGGCTCTTCCTCGAGGATCACCTCGGCGAGGGAGGCGTCGCCATCCAGCACCGAATGGATGGCCTGGTGGACCGCGCGTTCGGCGAGGCTGCCCATCCAGAGGAGCCTCTCCTTTAGGCCGTTCAGTTCGATCTCGAAATGTCGTTCCATTGTTTGCGCCTCTTAAGATCCCGCCTGTTCTGAGGTGCCGCCAAACGTCATCCGAAACGGCCGGTGATGTAAGCCTCGGTGCGCGGGTCAGAAGGTGTGGTGAAGAGCTGCGGCGTCGGACTGAACTCGATCAACTCACCATTGAGCAGGAAGGCGGAGGCGTCACTGACGCGCGCGGCCTGTTGCATATTGTGGGTCACGATGACCAAGGTGCAGTTCTGCTTCAAATGGAAGAGCAATTCCTCGATTTTGGCGGTATTGACCGGATCGAGGGCAGAGCACGGTTCATCCAGGAGGAGCATTTCGGGATCCACCGCCAGAGCGCGCGCGATACACAGCCGCTGCTGCTGTCCGCCGGAGAGGGCGTAGGCCGATTTGTGTAACTGATCTTTGACCTCGTCCCACACCGCCGCACGCCGCAAGCTATGTTCCACGGCGTCGGCTAAACGGCCGCGCTGGGCTGCGGGAAGACCATTGATCCGCAGTCCGTAGGCGACGTTTTCA
>QHYR01000223.1 GCA_003223315.1 Acidobacteriota bacterium
CGTCGCGCCGCCGGAAAAGGTCGGAGGCGTCGTGCTGGGTGGATTGGTGCCCTACTTCGTCATCATTCTCTCCCTGACCGGAACCATGTACCCGGCCATGGACCTGACCGTTGGCGAAAAAGAACGCGGCACCATCGAGACGATCCTGTGCAGCCCCATCTCGCGTATGAGTCTCGTGCTGGGAAAATTCCTGATGGTGCTCACAGCGTCGCTTTCGACCGCCGCCCTCGCCATAGCCTCCATGGGATTGACGCTCGCGGCAGTCAGCCGCATGGTTGGCGATCTCCGGCGAATCAGTGACATGGGAATGCAGTTCCATATGAATCCGCAGGCCGTAATCTGGGTCTTTGTGATGGTCGTGCCGCTGGCGGTCCTGTTCTCCGCCGTTCTCTTGGCCATATCGCTTTTTGCCAAGAGCTTCAAGGAGGCGCAGAGTTACCTGTCTCCTCTAACCATCGTGGTCATCGCCCCAGCGATCGTATCGATCCTTCCTGGAGTGGATTTGAACGCCGCCTTGTCGCTCGTTCCGATCTTGAACACGAGCCTCGTCTGCAAGGAGATCGTGAGCGGGACATATCACTGGAACTATGTCGCGCTGATTTTCGCTTCCTCCTGCGTGTATGCCGCGGCGGCACTTTGGGTGGCCATCCGGCTCTTTCAGCGCGAAGACGTACTCTTCCGTATTTGAAAATCGAATGCCAGAGCGTGGGCAATGACGGCGATTGAGCCATTGCTCCTACGATCCGTCTGCCTGTCTTAATTCCGCAGCGCTGCTCAACCGTCGCACGGTCTCACGCAGTCGCACGGCGAGATACGCGATGGTCTCCAGGCGTTCAATTGCCGATGCCGGCAGACGATCGCGCCTGGCGAGGAGCATCTCGGCATTGCCCAGAATTCCAGTGAGAGGATTATTGACTTCGTGTCGAAGGATTTCGCCGAAATCGGTGCTCCATTCCGCGCTGGGGCTGCCCAATGAGCCCAGCACGCCCGCAGCGTACAGCCGTATGCGCCGCTCCACCAGACCTACCGCAACCGGCACGAAGTTGCCCGTGCGCGCGACAAAGTCTGCCGCCCCAGAGCTAAGCAGAACGCTCAGTTCAGACTGCCGTTCCGGCGCGGCAACCACGATAACCGGCGCTGCTTCCACCAGGCGTTCGATGGCGCATTTCAGCGTCTCTCTCGATTGCTCCTCGACGCCCGATTCGTCCAAAAGAAAAACGGAAGCCTCGGCGCGCACTTGCCGAGCTTCCGCAAGCCAGGCAATTGGCCGGAGGTGAAAAGACTCGCTCGCATTCTCGAACTCGTGGATATATTCCCGCGTCAATTCGGGGTTCGCGCAGATAATTTGGATCAGATGTTCAGCGTTCATAATGCTTCCAGTATCGCGGATTGGATTGCTCATAGCCCCGCACCTCTTCGTCCTGCTGCAGAGCCCCGGTCGAAGTGGCCGGCAGGCCGCTTATTTGTTCCAATGTGCGGCCTACCACTTCTTTCAGTTCCTCAACCAGAAATGGCTTTGCCAGATAGGGCAGGCCACACGTCTGCAGAAAGTCCATGGTTCGCGGCGCCAAGGTGTCGCCGGTTACGAAAATCAGTCTGTGCTGGAGGGGGTTTTCGTCTTGGACCAGCTGCCGATAAAAGGCGCGCCCGTCCAGATGGGGCATTCGTAAATCACAAATGATCAAATCGTGCCGGCGCCCGCGTGCGAGATCGAGACCCTGACGGCTATCCAAAATAGTGTCCACCAAGAACCCTTCTTCGCGTAGGACATCCGCGATCAGCCGCGCTACCGTGGGCTCGTCTTCCACCACGAGAATTCGGCTGCCTCTCGCCTTGTCCCGGGTGACCTGATCTTCCAGGTTTGATAGACGGATCAGGTAGGGCTTCTCATCGCCGGCCCGCGACTTTGTGGTGCTCGGCAGTTCCAGCGTGAACATTGCGCCTCCTCCCGGCCGGTTTTCCACGGAAACCTCGCCGCCATGCTGGTGGACGATTCCGTACAAAATCGAAAGACCCAGGCCGGTACCCACGCCGGCCGGCTTGGTTGTGAAGAATGGATCAAAAATTCGCAGGATCACCTCCGGAGGAACGCCCGGACCATCATCGGCGACTTCCACAGCGATGCGATCCTCGGGAATCTGTTTCGTCCGGATCCAAATGTGGCCGCTTTCTCTCGTTTGCCGGATGGCCTGCTCCGCATTCACGATAAGGTTGAGCAAAGCCTGCTGAATCTGTGCGGCATCCGCGATCGCTTCCGGGAGTTGCCGGTCCAAATCGAGCTCCACGCGAATATTCTCCAAGCGCAGCTCGTACGCACGGATCTCCAGTGTGCGCTCTACGACTTCGTTCAGGTTCACCGGGGCGCGTTCGCTCTCGCTGCCGCGTGAGAAGAGCAATAAGTTTCGGGCAATGCTTCTCGCGCGCTCGGCCTCTTCCAGGATGTGCCGGGCCTCAGCTTCCCACTCGAACCCTCTCGTCCGTTTCTGCACCAGTTGGGCGTAACCGAAAATGCTGGTGAGCGCATTATTGAGCTCATGCGCGACGCCGGAAACCATCTGTCCTAACGCGGCAAGCCTCTCGCTATGGAACAACCGCGACTCGATTTGCCGCTGGCCGCTGATATCGCGATAGACTTCCAGCCATCCGAGCGTCTGCTTATAACGATTGAGCACCGGACGCGTGTGGCGTTCCAGAATCTTTCTCTCCGGCTTGGCCAGCTCCAGTTCATCCCGAGAGGCCTCGCCGTTGCGAAACCGCTGCCGCCATCGCGCTGCCTCACTATCGGCATGGGCAAATTGGGGAGCTACCTTTGCCACAACCTGCTCCAAATTCCTTAATTCGCGCAGCCTCTCCGGTTCGACCCCCACAATTCCGGCGAACCGGTCGTTGACGGCCCACAGATCTCCCCCTGACCCGAACAGGACGATTCCACAGTCAGCCGATTCGAGTACGGTCACCAGCACGGCTTCCAGCCGAGACTCTATCTCGGGCGAGCGCCCTGCGGCCAGGCTGGAAAGACCTGCGCCCTGAATCCTATCTGTTGTCCGGGAATCGTTTGGCGCAAGATGGCGCATTTGTCACCCGGTTCGCCGGCACTCGCCAACTATGGCGATGCCTGCAGAACCCACTAACCGATCAGCGCCGCCGTTCCGAATGTCGCCAAGATTTCGACGTCCAACTTACTCGCGCTGTCGCATAGCCGGATCTTCCGGCCGATCATGCAGCTCTCCTGCGTAACCTCCTGCACAGGGTTAGCCAACCCGTGGGGAATTTCTTTTGCAGAATCAACGTGTTGGAAAAGCGATGCGACGCTCAGGTGAGTGCGGATTCCCAGTCCAGAACGGAACCAGCCAAACACGTTCCCGGACGGGAATCCGCGTGCAGCGGCCTCCAGCAATCCACTGAGCCGTTTGGCGGAAGGTTTTCTGTCAGTTGGGAGGGCTCTCGGCGCCGTATTGTTTGAGCTTGCGATAGAGCGTCGTCTTGCCGATACCCAGCAATCTCGCCGCAGCGAGCTTATCGCCGTTGGTTTCGCGCAGCGCGCGCAAAATGAAGCGGCGTTCCATTTCCTCGAGCGTCGTGAGTTCGTTCGATTCGAGCAATTTGTCGCTCGAACCCTGTTGCAGGTTGGAAGGAAGATCCGCGATGTGCAGTATCGGTCCGGAGCCGAGCGCCACCGCCCGCTCCACCGCGTTCTCCAGTTCGCGCACATTTCCCGGCCAGTCGTAAGTCATCAGCCGCCGCATGGCATCTTCAGAAATGGTGCGAATGGGCCTCTGCGGATCGCTGAATTTCTCCAGAAAAAAACTGACCAGCAGCGGAATATCGCTCTTGCGTTCCCGCAGCGGAGGTACGCGATTGGTGGCCGCAATGATGCGCACATCGATGCGCAGCCGGTCGGTGGCTCCCACGGGCCGGATCTCGCGTTCTTGTAGCGCTCGCAGCAGTTTGGCTTGCAAATCCACGGGAAGATCGCCGATTTCATCAAGGAAGACGGTCCCGCCGTTCGCCGTCTCCAGCAATCCCGTGCGGGAGTGCTGGGCTCCGGTAAACGCGCCCTTCACGTAACCAAATAGTTCCGATTCGATCAGCGTCGGCACCAGCCCCGAACAATCCACCGGAACAAACGGCTTGTTCTGCCGCACACCGAGAAAATGGATGGATCGTGCAACCAGCTCCTTGCCCGTTCCGCTCTCACCCAGAATCAATACCGGATAATTGTGTTGGCTGACCTTCTCCAGCATCTTGTAAACGCGCTGCATTTTCGCCGACACGCCAATTAACCCGCCGAAGCCCGGCCGCGTCCGCAACTGCTCACGAAGCACCCGATTTTCGTGGTCCAGTTCGACCGTCTGAACCAGCCGCTCGATCTTGGCGCGCAATTCGTCCACGTGAAAGGGCTTGGTCACATAATCCCGGGCCCCCAGTCGGGTGGCCGCAACCGCCGTCTCTATCGTTCCGTATTGGGTCAGCACCATCACCGAGGTATTCGGTTGGCTCGAATTGATGCGCTTCAGAAGCTCGAGCCCTCCCAGTTGCGGTACTCGGAGATCGGTAACCACGATGTCGACGGCTGACTGCTCCAGTATCTCAAGCGCCTCGTTGGTAGTAGAGGCCGTGTGTACTTCCAGACCTATTTCCGCGGCGATGTCTCGGCACAAATCGCGTGTGGCATCCTCGTCGTCTACGATCAGAACGGAATAACCAGCGGCGTTGGGTTTCGGATTGGCGGGCTTGGCTTCAATTTCCACGGCAACGCTTGTTCAAAAACGAGCAAGAGCTGTGCCAAAACGACCCAGGAAAATGCTTGCAAGAACAGCACTTGCCGAATCGATGGCACGATTTAGCGGGAGGTGTATACCGAAAAGGGAATTATGTCAACTGGTAATCCCAGCTATTCGGCAGCAAGTCCTGAAAACTCCGCGAGTTGCAAAAATGGGAAGCCCTTCGGTTCTGATATGGTAGGCCTGCGGCAGCTCGCATGTGGGATCCACGCAAGCCGAGATTTGCCGTGCGACCCTAAAAGGGGGCTTCCTTCCGCCTAGAACGGCCAGCTACTAATGCCCAGCTTGAATCACGAAACCCTTGCGATCGGTGGCGTTCCTGAGATTCAACATATAGCGATAGCCGATGTCGACCGCCGCCGGTGGAACAATGTAGACCCGCACGCCCCAAATGCCATCGACCGGATCGCGAGCTCCAAATGTCGTGTTCGGTGTCGCTGCTCCCGCAAACACAGCCCGTTATATTCGCTCATGAACTGAATGCGTTTCGCGGGAAACAGGATAAAGCCGCCGCCCACGTGGACCTGGTCGGCGTGTCTGAGATCCCTCATTCCGCCCGCTCGCGGATCGCGTGTGAGCAGATAGCCGAAATTGCCCACGAGCGTACTCAAGGACGGCACGAACCGGAATTGCAGTTATGAGCAGCAGAGTCCCAAGCACCACGACGAGCACCTTGCGGTGCACGCTGGCCGCGCGGACCCACCAACTCCGCAAGTGCGGCTCATCACCAACGAACATAACGATAAATTGGGGGCATCGATTGAAATCGCGGCCCGTTCACAAGGGCGTAAGAAAGAGCCAAAAAGTCGTCACAGTATAATGCACCGGGAAACCCAGACCACGGGAATTCCCAGCCCGTTTCAAAACAGATTAACGATCGGCTTTTCGGGTAGGGCCATGCAGGCCGGAGCTTGGTGTGGCCGCTACGCTAGCTTGGCATTCCTGCCTCTGGCTGGTAGATTCAATTCATATAATCGAAAGGAATGATGCCCACAGATCAGAATAAATCGACTGATCGCGTGCTGATTGTCGAGGACGAAGAAAACGCCCGCCGCGGCTATGAAGCCCTGCTCCAAAAATGGGGGTTGGACGTTCTGGGTGTCTCCAGCGCGGAAGACGCCCTGGCTCGGTTCTCCGATTATCACCCCTCCGTGCTGATTGCAGACGTCGAACTCCCCGGCATGGACGGGCTAAGCCTTCTCGAGAGGCTTGGTGACGACCTCGCCTCCGTTCCGGCCATTATCATCACGGGAAAG
>QHYR01000224.1 GCA_003223315.1 Acidobacteriota bacterium
TCAATTCGGAACTAAGAGTTGATCGCGCTTGGAGTCGTAGGCCACGGCGTAGGGATTACCGAACCCACCGGTTGGCGTACCCGCAGGGGCGTTGCGGATGATTCGCCTGGGCGCGATATCGCCAGCAGCATCGCGCGCGAAAACCAGCGCCGTATGGTCTCCGTAGTTCGCCACCCACAGTTCGTTGTGCTCAGGATCAATGGCTACGCCCATGGGGCTAGAAAGGCCCGTCTTTGCGCCGCGAATCACGCGCACCGGAGCGACGTTGCCCTGCGCCGTGCGGCGAAATACGAGAACGGAGTTGTCGCCATTGTTGGCGACGGCAATTTCGTCGTGCACGGCATCGAGATCGATTCCCATGGGCCAGTTCAGCTTTGTATTTGGCCCCTGAATCGTGCGGACGGGCTTTGCATCGCCGCTGGCCGTTTCATCGAAGACGTTGATCGAAGGCAGCACAAATTGTCCGCCCAGGATGTTCTCCCCAGGCGCCGAGGTCTGCGCGTCATAGGCAGTGTAGGGCGCGATCTCCGTCGAATTGCCGTGGCTTGCCGCGATTATCTCGTGATGACCTGCATCCCAGCGCACCCCGTGAGGGTCCGCCAGATTCGTATGAGATCCCTTGATGATGCGGAGTGGAGCATCCATGCCGTTGGCGTCGCGGCGGTAGATGGCGAGCATGCTGAGCTGCTGAACCGAGATGACCATTTCTCCACGCGAGCCATTCAGGGCAATTCCCCAGCTTTGGTGCGGGACGTATAAATGACGCTTGGGCTTGAGATTACCATTCGCATCGTAATCGAAAACTGCGATGCGATCCTCGACGTCATTATTCACCGCATAAATTTCCCGGCGCTCCGGATCAACTTCGACCCCCGCAATGAAACCGACCTCGGTTTGTGGGCCGATAATCTGCCACATGGGCGATGTCACAGCCGATGAGTTGCCGCCCGCCGAACGCTCGTAGGTGAGGACGCTCTTGCGGTTCTCGTCACTCATAAGAACGCGATTGCCGCGCGTATCCAGGACGATTCCGTTGAAGGTCGGATAGGGATCGATCACGTAACGAACTGGAGGAAGCTGTCCTTCGGTGATCGTGCTGCTATCGTTCTGGGGATCAGCAAGAACTTCCGGCCCGCTATCTCCCCACCAGGTGCACGTATCGCCCGCGGGATCAAGGGTCAGCCGCGCAACGGGACTCGGGGGATAGGTGAGGATAACCGGCGCCCGCCGCGCCGAAAACGCAAACAAGCCAACGGCTACAGCGCCTAGAAACACGATCAGCCGCAACAATGAGGAGCGCCACGCCCGGTTAACTGAAGCCACGAATCACCTCGAAATCAGTTTGCGAACACACACTGGAAATTTTCGTCGCTCGATTGGAAGCAGCGCACTCCAATGCAGCTACTATAGTCAGGAAAACACGAGCTTACAAGCGTGTTTGGGCGGCACCCCCACCGACTTTATTCACGCGCAAAAGCTCATCCTGTGGGTAGACTTTTGCGCGCCCCAGAGGGGCCCCAATTTTTTGCAAGTGTTCATTTTACGCGACTTCCAGCCGCATCTTCGTATGTGCTCACTTTAAAAGAGTTCCCGGCTTGCAGCCAGCGGGGGGAAAGACCCTGCTGCCTTCGGAGTCGGCCCGCGTCGCGTCCTGGCGTGGCCATGACGATGCTGGGCAGATCGGCCTTTCGTTGACAGGTAGGATGGGGTACCCCCCACGATTTTTCGTAAGTGTTCATTCTAGGCTGCTTTAAGCCTTTATTTTTGGAAGTGCTGATTTCACGACAATTAATTTGAGGCTGTCGGCGAGTGCCGAATCTGGAGTGTTTGCGTACAGGAAAGGGAAGCTGGCTGCCACTGCGTTCGAAATGCGGGCGACTGAAAGTACGGTTGGGCGAGGAGGATTAATTTTTTGCGAGCGCTGAGTATACGACACATAGACTGCTATTGGAGAGATCCTCCGCAAATGCATCCGGAGCGCAACCTGCGCGCCTCGCTCCCGATGTTCGCTCGGAATGGCCATGCTGGTCGCATGGCCAATTTTTTGTCGAGAATCGACAACACCATTAGAACGACACCAGTACCTCACACCAGAAGGACAGGCCGCCTAGGTCGCTAGTTACACAAAGGCGGACGGCAGATCTTCCGATTTGGGGGGACCGGTGCTCCCCACCGGAGTCCAAAAAAACGGACCTCGGCCTTGCCAACCCCAGCACGCGCGACTTTTTTTTCCGCGCGAGTGCTCGCGCTCGAGAGGCGCGTCCCGGGGCCCCGGTCGGGCCTCGGGATGGCAGCTTCAAATCGCGATGACGCCAGCAGGTTTGTGCAGCTCCGGCAAGTCATCCGGGGCACGCCCGGCAAATTCATCCGAAGCAGGCGTATATCTATTATAGCGCCCGAGTAAAGGGGCTCAGCGTCAGAGCGATCAAGAGAGATCCCTCGCTGGCACCCCAGCGCGCCGCAAAGTCGGCGTCGCGCTGAGGACCCCGCCTCGCTCCGGCCCGTCGCTCGGGACGACTTTGTTGACCGGCGAAAGCTCATCCTATGGGTAGACTTTCGCCGGGAGACCTAATCGGATGGTCGTTTTACCGCGAGCGTCAAGCAGGCGGCTGCGGGTCAGTTTCCGAGAGTGCCGTTTCTCAGGCCCTATCCGGTTCATGTTGGGTGGAAGATCGCTTCCGAGTAGCGGTCACTCAGGAGGAAGCGCGACGAGGGTTGGGCCCAGCTGAAATGTCTAGCGCCTATGCCCGAATCGCCCCCTCTCTAGAGGTTTAGAACAAAAGATAGCCGAGCTTGGAGGATCCTACTCAGGAGCCACTCGCAGCGCGGGCTGCCTGGTGGCTAGCCATTTGTTCCTTCATCTTCTGTTGCATTTCCTTAGGTGTGGGTTGTGCAATGTGGGTAGCGACCGTCCAAGTGTAACCCTCGGGATCGACAACGGTTCCACAGCGGTCGCCCCAAAACATATCCATCACGGGTCCCTTGGGCATGGCGCCGAGCTTTACGGCCTTGGCAACCGCCTTGTCTGCATTCTCCGTCAGCAGATATAAACTCGTCGGCGAGGCACCGATTGTTTTCGCGCTGCGGGAACCCATCTGCGGCATTTCCGGCCCCAACATTAATGTCGTGCCGCGGAGTGTCAGCTCGGCATGGATCGCCTTGCCGTCTGGGCCATTCATGATCCCCCGTTTGGCAAAGCCGAATGCCTTTTGATAAAAAGCCGCTGCCGCTTTCACGTCGGTCACCGTTAGCATTGCCGTTACCGAACCGTAGAGCTTTTTATTGAGTGGATCTATTTTTCTGGGCATAACACTCCTTTCGGGAGGCGAGTATTCGAGCTGAATTTCGGCGGAAGTTGTTCATGATGCACCACTCGACGCAACTTCTGGGCGGCGGAGATCAAGAGTACTGCAATGAGAAACGTCCGGTCAACGTGCGAGTCGATGCCACAGCACATCTCGCCGAACTCTTCCCGCGCCCTTGGTCCTGTCCGAGCGGTCGACAACTCGGAAGCTATTCTCTGGGCGCACCGCTTCGTCTCGGCCGGATAACTCCTGAGAAGTCCGGTGGTCTCAAGGGGTCGACGCAACACTGGCTTGCAGTCTATCCGCCGGAGTTTGAAATCCCAACGTTTTTCGTGGCCGTTGATTCAGACGCAGAGCGATTTCGTCCAGGTCCGACTGCAAGTAGCAGG
>QHYR01000320.1 GCA_003223315.1 Acidobacteriota bacterium
GCCGCGCCGTTGTAACCTCACCTTGAGTCATCTTCATCTTGTCAGTCACGGCGACCAGTTCGTTTTGGAGTTGGGTGTTGACCTCTTCCGTCTGGGTCAGTCGCTGATTTAGGGCCTGGAGATCCTGCCCTACGAGCTTATTCTGACCGGTCTGTCTGGCGAGGGCCTGCTCCGCTCTTTTCGCTTGTGTTGTGGCATTCCAGGCCACGCCCAAGCCCAAAACGGAAACTGCCGCGAGAACAATTACGGCTAACCACACCCAACGAGGCGCTCCTTCAGCCTCGCTGTGGGATTCCTGTGCCTGCATGTCTTCTCGGCCGTTGAACTCTTTTTCAAAAGCCTCGCTCATCGAAGGGTCTCCTTCCACTCAGGTTGGAATTATGCACGTCCCACGCCAAATAGTCCGTACGGGCATTGACCGGTTGAACTAGTTGGATTCGTGTAACTTAGCTTTGAGCAGGAAGTAAGGTGACGCACTGGTAGAAAGGTAAGGCGCTGTAATATTTACCTGTAAAACTTATCGTCCTTAAAGTAAGAACCGGTAAGTGCTTTAAAATCCAGGGAGAGCGCGTAATTACCAGTAGAATAAAGACTTAGGCTACTCTAATCTTGGAAGCCTCTGTGTGTCCATCGAAGTAAGTGTCCAGCGTTTTCTGAGCAGCTTCTAGAACTAAATGGCAATTCGGGCAGCGGTCAATGTGGCGCGAAACCACAGCAGCAACGCCAGGCGAGAGGCGCCCTTCCAAGTATTCACAAATCAAGCGGACAGTTTCTCTGCACGTCATGCCAGCCCCCCTGAAAAACCTTCCCCACTCAAAATAACTAGCACGACGTGCTCCAACCTCGCCCAAAAGCTAGCTTCCATAGCCGGCCTCTAGAATCAGCTAGTTGCGAAAAAGTGACCATGAGGGCTACGGCCGAAATGACCCGCCAGTGCGGGAATTTTTTCCGGCACGGCTTCATTTCGGCATAGTAAGCCTAGTCGGGAGAACTAGTACCGGAGGATTACAGATCAGTATCTAGCGTGTGATGGTCATCCGGCGCAGGGCTTCAATGCGATCGGGAAGTGGCGGGTGGGTGCTGAAGAGGCCCATAAATACTTGCCCGGTGCTAAGCGGCTTGACAATATAAAGCGAGGACGTGGCTGGCGTGACGTTGGTCATCGGAATGCGCTCGTTATAGGCGCCCAGCTTCTCAAGCGCGCTGATCAGCCCATAGGGATGGCCCACCAGACGCGCCCCAGCCGCGTCGGCAGCATATTCGCGCTGCCGCGAAATACCTAGCTGGAGAAGCATAGCGGCGATTGGCGCAACCACCGCCATCAACAGGACTTCCAGGCCGCCTCCTCCGCGGCGGTCGCGATTGCCGCCGAAGCCGCCGAAAATCATCGCCCAACGCGCACTGTACCCGATCCAGCTAATGACGCCAGCCAATGTGGCGGCGATGGAGGTGGTGAGAATGTCGTAGTTTCGGACGTGGGAGAGTTCGTGCGCGATGACGCCCTCGAGCTCATCGTCGTTCATCAATTCAAGTAGGCCCTCGGTTGCCGCGACGGAGGCATGCGACGGGTTTCGGCCTGTGGCGAAGGCATTCGGCGCCGCTTGCGGGATTACGTACAGCTTGGGCATTGGCAAATTGCCCTTGGCTGTCAGCCGCTCCATCACGGCGTAGAGGCGCGGCGCCTGCTCGCGCGAAACCGGTCGGGCTCCGCTTGAGGCGAGTGCGATCTTGTCCGAGAAAAAGTACGCCATGCCATTCATAAACACCGCGAGAATAAGTCCAAAGGTCATGCCCTGGCTGCCGCCCAGGGCTTCGCCGCCGAAGAGCAGAATCAGGGTTAGCGCGGTCAGCAAAAATCCGGTTTTCAGTGTCCTCATGATTCGTTCGCCTCTGAAATTCCGTGCGTGGCGCCAAACATCGCTGCAATTAGAGTCTAGATGCGCGCGCGCAGCGCGTCAATGTTACGTCTCTCCGTCGCACCTAGCGCTTGCGTGAGGCGGCTCGGCCCGCGGCCACCGGCGCGGGCGCATCCGCTCCCCCCGCTTTGGCTTCGATGCGCTCGAATTTCATTTGCCCTCCCGAAGCATCCACGCGGACCATGTCGCCGGGAAGCACCTTGCCCTGGAGGATCTCCAGGGCCAAAGGATCCTGGACGAGCCGCTGCACAGTGCGCCGCAAAGGCCGCGCGCCATAAGCCGGATCGTAACCCTCGCTCAGGACCCGCGCCCGCGCCGCGGGCGTCAGCTCGATGCGCACCTGGCGGTCGGCCAAGAGCTTCGATACGGAGGCGAGCTGCAAATCGACGATTTTCTCCAGTTGTTCGCGGCCCAGCGGATTGAAGAGCACGATATCGTCGATGCGGTTCAGGAACTCGGGGCGAAACGTCGCCCGCAAAGCCTCAGTGGCCTCTTTGCGGGCGCGTTCGGGATCCTTACCCGCAAGCTCGAATAACGCTGCCGACCCCACGTTGCTGGTCATCACCAGGACCGCGTTGCGAAAATCCGCCTTGCGCCCCTTGCCATCGGTTAGCCGGCCGTCTTCCAGGATCTGCAACAGAACATTGAATACATCCGGATGTGCCTTCTCGATTTCATCGAACAAAACAACCGAATACGGCCGCCGTCGCACTTGCTCGGTCAGTTGACCCCCTTCCTCGTAGCCCACATAGCCGGGAGGCGCGCCAATCATGCGCGACACCGAGTGCTTCTCCATGTATTCCGACATATCTAGCCGAATCATGGCGCGCTCATCATCGAAGAGGAATTCGGCCAGAGCGCGCGCCAATTCGGTCTTCCCGACTCCAGTAGGACCAAGAAAAATAAACGAACCGATCGGCCGATTCGGATCCGAAAGGCCTGCCCGATTACGGCGAATGGCGTTGGAAACGCGCTCCAGAGCGTCTTCCTGCCCGACCACGCGTTGGCGCAGCCGTTCTTCCATATTGACGAGCTTCCTGGCTTCGCCTTCCAGAAGCCGGCCGACGGGAATGCCGGTCCATTTGCTGACGAGCGCGGCGATGTCTTCCTCGTCGACTTCTTCCTTCAGCATGCGGCCGTTCTTCTGCAGGTCGGCCAGCCGCTTTTGGGCCTCCTGCAGCTGGCGTTCGGCCTCGGCCAGCTTGCCGTAACGAATCTCGGCGACGCGGGCCAGTTCGCCGGCGCGCTCGTAACGCTGCTCCTCGGCTTTTAGGGCATCGATCTGTGCTTTCTGTTTGCGAATTCCGGCGATGGCGTCTTTCTCCACCTGCCAGCGCGCCTTATTGGCATTGGACTGCTCCCGCAGGTCGGCGAGCTGCTGTTCGAGTTGCGCCAATCGCTCGCGCGAATGCGCGTCGGTTTCTTTGAGCAAAGCCTGCCGCTCGATCTCCAGTTGCAGAATGCGCCGTTCGATCTGGTCGATCTCTACGGGAAGGGAATCGAGCTGCATGCGCAAAGCCGCTGCTGCTTCGTCCACCAGATCAATGGCCTTGTCCGGGAGAAAACGGTCGGTGATGTAACGCTGCGAAAGTGCAGCCGCGGCAAGAATGGCCGCGTCCTTGATGCGCACGCCATGATGCAACTCGTAGCGATCTTTGAGGCCGCGCAGAATCGCGATGGTATCTTCGACCGAAGGCTCGGCAATCAGCACCGGTTGGAAGCGCCGTTCGAGTGCCGGGTCCTTCTCAATGTGCTTGCGGTACTCGTTTATCGTCGTGGCGCCGATAGCTCGCAATTCGCCGCGGGCCAGCGCCGGCTTCAACATGTTCGAGGCGTCCATCGAGCCTTCCGCCGCGCCCGCACCGACCAATGTGTGCAGTTCGTCGATGAAGAGGATGATCTGCCCTTCGGCTTCG
>QHYR01000321.1 GCA_003223315.1 Acidobacteriota bacterium
CCCCTGTTCCTGGTGGCGCCGGACTCGCAGCCAGTAGTCAATCGCCTGCATCAAGAGCTGCACATCCTCGCTGGCCTTGAGTTCCATGATGACCAGCCGCCCGTCGCGGGTAATCCCCAGAAGATCTATGATGCCCCGATCTCCCGCTGAAATGGCCGGCACCTGGGCATAAAGAAAACGCAGGTCGATACGCGCATCGATGCGCGCCGCGTCCGCGATCACCAGCGACTCCAGCCAGCGCTCCGCTTGTGCGCGATAAAGGGGACCTTGAGACGAACTGGCCAGAGGGGACCGCTGGGTCTCGAGTTTGCGCACCAGGCGCTCAAGTTCCGGCCGGGTAGCAGGCGTCAGTGCCCGCTCGGAGCCAATGCCAAAAAAGGCGCCGTCTGGCCCCCAGCGAGCAAAAAGGAGTCCGCGGAAGCGCAACGCGACCTCCGATGTTCCCGGTATCGGTTCAGCCGTAATTGCGGCGGGATTGAGCCGGCAAATAGGTTCGATGGCTTCCCGAGCCTGGGCCAAGGTGCCCTCCAATTCGCGACGCGGGACCAGCCAGGATTTCACGTTGCCGGCATCCCGCGGATCAATACGGAGCGTTCGCCGGGTGGCGGTGTCATATTCATATAGCTCTACTGTCATGGAAGGTGACACGGCCTTCACGCGATGCGCAATCACGTTGCCACTGCCTTCAGGAAAAAACAGGCGCAGGCCGCCGATCGGCTGTCGTGATTTGCGATAGCGCGAGCGGTCGAGCCAAAGCAGCCCAAACGTGAGGAGTGCATCGTAGGTCGCCGAGCTCTCACCCGGAGCCGCGGCCATGATGGCTGTGCCTCGATTTCGGGCCATGAGTATCCCGCGAACGTAATTGCCAGAAAGGGAATGTTCGAGATCAGAGGCCGAAGTCAATGAGGAGACACTTTCATCCGGAAATTGCCGGGCCAGCATTTCGCTGAAGCGCGCGCGGAATTGCTCGCGCCTCAACTGCCCTGATTCCGGCTCTCGTTCCCTGCAAACGAACTCAAGCCGGTCCGGACGCGTGTGGCCAAAGCGCGTCACCTTGAGTGCCAGGCGCCCATCTTCATCGGCGTCGATGCCAATGACGCGGCGAACCAGCGTGCCCTCTGGAGACCACAAATGCAGCAGGATGGCGCCAGCTTTTTCGCGCACTTCGTAGTCGAAATCCTCAAGCGACGCGAGCCAGGAGCCGTTTTCCCGTATCTTCACCCGGCCGCTCGCCAGCAGCCGCTCCAGTCCTTGCTTGAGGCTCTCGCGCAGTTCCACGGAGGCAAAGTATAGGCGAGAAGAACCCAGCCGCGAAGCGGCCGGTCAAAATGTGGCGACCGCGTTACTGCAGCTGAAGGCCGGTTATGCGAATCGTTGGATAAGCCTGGTTCCACTGTACCGGAAGGGTCTCGTAGCCGAGCTGAAAATCGCGCCGATCGTTCGGCGCCAGGGGCGCCGCAGTGGCGCTGAACAGCCGCTGCTTATCTCTCAAAACTACTTGATTGAAGGGATCGTGGAATTCCAGCGTGATCTCGATCTGACGAATCGGACGCGGGCCATTATTCAACACAGTCCCGAAAACGAAAGTCACTTCTTGATTCAGAAAGTTTGCGGCGCGGGCCACCTTGGGCTCCAAAAATTGGACCCGCGGCACGTAGGCTTGCTCCGCCGGGCCCATAGGCAAAGGCTGCTCGATGGCCTTCGTTGGCGCCGGCGTCAAGCGTCCGACCAGGTAAAAGATGCCGATCAACAGCAGCGCGGCGGCCACCCCGACCAGCAAAACGATTGGCGCTCTGCTCTTTTCTTCATCCATGTGATCTCTCTCGACGCGGCCTCACCGTCCGAAGGCCAGGCGCAAAACCAGCGCTTCCGGCGCCCCGGCCCGTTCCATGCGATCCTGCACAGCGGAAATATCGTACGGCGTGCGCCAGAATTCCACTGTTCGTTTTTCGAGGTCGGCGATAGCAAAGGCAGCTCGCGGGTCACCATCGCGCGGCTGACCTATAGAGCCGGGGTTCAGCAAATAACGTGTCTTAGCTTCGAGATGAACTACAGCCGAATGTGTCCCCGGCTTCGGCGATAACTCGACGTGTTCGATCCTCGCGCCGTCATAGGAAAAGCCACCTTGAATGTGCGTGTGGCCAAAGAAAGTCACAGGGCGGCGTGACGCCAGCAGACCTGTTAGCGCTTGATCGGCAGCAAAGACGTATTCATCTTCGTCTTCCACGGCGCCATGAACGAGGGCGATCCCATCCATCTCGACCGGGCCCACCGGGAGACTCTGCAGATAGCGTGCATTCTCGGGAAGAAGCTGGTTGCGCGTCCATTCGAGTGCAGTGCGCGCCACGGGATTAAAACCCCCGAGATCGGAAACGCCGCTTGCGGCCTTGTCATGATTGCCGCGAACGATGGCGCTTACCAGAGGGCGGACACGCGCGATCACTTCATTCGGGTCGGGGCCATAGCCGACCACATCCCCGAGACATACCGCCCGCTCCCAGCGTCCCGCGCAGGCCCGGAGCGCCGCTTCGAGCGCGGTTGCGTTCGCGTGCACGTCGCTGAATACCAGCAAGCGCATGGGAATACCGCCGGAACGGCAGCGGAGGAGTATGAATTATAGACGAGGGCTAAAGGTTTGCGCGATGCCAACTGCATCGCGGGGCTTCTAGGCTACTGCAAGTGGAAGACGATGGTGACGTTGATGTGAATGGGGATGGGTTCTCCATTCAGCAGCGCCGGCTGGTATTTCCAAAGACGCAGCGAATCAACGGCCGCCTTCTGCAGAAGTGCATTACCACTAATCACTTTCGTCTCGGCTACCTTACCCGTAGCATCGATGAGGGCATCGATGGTGACTTCACCTTGTACCCGCTGGGCGCGAGCGAACGGAGGATAAGCCGCCGCGACGGAAGACAGCAGTTTGGGTTGTTGCAGTTGCCCCCCTTTCACCGGCGCTGCGGGAGCCGGTTCCGCCGGAGGTGGGGGATTGCTATGAGCCGTCGTGTTGATGACGCTCTCGCCGATTACGCCGGGCAACCCATTCGCGTCCGCCGGTAAAAGCGGAGGAGGTTCGCTGGAATTCAGTTGTGCGGCTTTTTTCGCTTTCGGCGCCAAAATCTTGCTCACGTTTATATTCGGCCGGGAAAAGGACTGCGGCTGGACTCCCGGTTTTGGCGGCTCTAGGTCTGGGATCGGCACTGGTCCTGCGGGCGTTTCGGCGGGGTAACTCGGCGAGGTGCTGGCCACGGGCTCGACAGAGCTTGCCTTAGCGGACGCGTTGCTGATTGGCCTCTCCGATTCTGAAGGTACCGGCAGTGGCACCCGGGTTGATGGGACGGGCCGACTCCAAAACTGCTGAACCACCCCACGGTCTGGCCGCAATAGCACTGACCCGCCCACGATGCCGATCGCGAGCAGAACCACGGCCGCGATGGCGAATAAACCGATCGCCTTTGCCCCCTTCTTATCTTGCGAGATCACGCGCTCGAACGGCTGTAGGCGTGGGCTGTGGAAAGGGGCGGCCTGCGGCTGCTGATGAGCAGGAGCCCGACTCGCGGTGATCTCGGAAAGTTTTGATTGGGCGGCCGGGGCCTCTTTAAGAGCTGCTTGGGAGTCCGCGGCAGGTATATCCGCTAGCGGCGTGACCTTTGGCAGTGCTGCGGGGGCCGAACTTTTTTCCGCTAGTTGCGTTTCCTCGATCGTTGAGCCAGATTGTCTAGAACCCGAGGCGAGCGGCATAGGCACAGCGGGCGTCGCTGTTAAGGGAGCGGCGAAGACGGCCGCCTTACCTGCGGAATTGCCACGGTCACTCGCCGGGGTTTCCTCCCAGAAATCTAAAGCCCGCTGAGTAAATTCCAGATGGACATAGTTCTGAATGCCCGGCTGAGTCTTCACGCTCGTCACTCGGCAGATGACGTCCGCCCCAGTGCGCTTGTTCGTGAGCACTACCAGTTCACCCGGGGTGACCATGGCGGAAAGCCGCACCACGGCACCTTGCGGAAAAATGATCACAGTGCACGTCTCTTCATGGACCGGGGGCAGTTTCCCCGTGCCCTTCGAAGCGGCGGAATATCGCGAGGCGTGGACGGTAACCGGAATTTCGGCGCCAAACGCGCTACTTGGCTGCGAGCCTTGGGCCTCACCTTTGGCCAGACCGAGAGTGGTGGTTGCTTCCGAAAGGGCGTCCTTCGCACTGCTTGGCATATCAAAGTCCTTGCAGCGCCCTAGGGTGGGCGCCGAAATTTAGAGGGATCGTGCCAATTTTCGAATCGAACCATAACCGGCGGTAATAGTACTTGCGTACTACCGCCGCTAATGCGGCAACTACGGCTTGAGCGCGTGACTTGCGGTCTTCGCAGGAGGTGCGCAAGAAGGAGCTTCCCCGCTCTGGGCACACCGGTTGACGGCTAACGAATGAGCATACAGTCTCCATAGCTGTAGAAGCGATATCCAGAGGCGATCGCGTGGTGATAGGCGGATAATATGGCTTCGCGTCCGGCAAATGCGCAAACCAACACCAGCAGCGTCGAGCGCGGCAAGTGAAAATTCGTCAGAAGCTGATCAATCAGCGCGAATTTATGGCCGGGACGAATGAAGATCTCCGCAGATGCGCGTCCGGCGGAGATGGCTTCGGGAGCGCGGCCAGCCTGGATTGATTTCTGTGCGGCATCCTCGAGCGCCCGAACTACCGTCGTGCCTACCGCCAAGATCGGTCTCTGCTGGCGGCGCGCCGCTGAAATCGCCGCTGCAGCACTGTGCGCAATCTCGTAAGCTTCGCTATGCATCGCATTATCTTCCAGATTTTCAGCCCGAATAGGCTGAAAAGTCCCCAAGCCAACCTCGAGCGTTATCTCGGCGATCTCAATTCCTCTCTGACGCAATTCCTTCATGATCGCGGGCGTGAAATGCAGGCCCGCTGTCGGCGCGGCCACGGCCACAGGCGGCTTTGCAAACACGGTTTGATAGCGATCTCGGTCCAGGAGTTCATCCAAGCGCCGGATATACGGAGGCAACGGCACGTGGCCGATTTTGTTGATGGCCTGTGACACGGTTTCCGCCTCGCCGGTGCGGAATCGCAACCGGCGAAGGCCATACGAGCCTCGTCCGACGACCTCCGCTTCGAGCTTCGCTCCTTCAAAGAAGAGACGCTCGCCCTTGCCGACCTTTCTCCCGGGGCGAACCAGCGCCTCCCACAGGTCAGAATCGATGCGCCGGGCAAGCAGGACCTCGATCCGTGAGGACAGGTGTTCCTTCCCTGAGCGAGTGTGCTTTCCCGGAGGCTCGGCGCGAGCTCCCGAGCGATGTGCGAAGAGTCTGGCTGGAATCACCCGTGCGTTGTTCACTACGAGCAGTTCGTTGCCCTGCATTCGTGAAGGCAGTTGGCGGAACTGGCTGTCTTCGATTCGACCGGAACTTCGTTCCAGCAGCAGCATGCGTGCTGCGGCGCGGTCTTCCAGTGGCTGTTGAGCAATCAATTGCGCCGGGAGGGTATAGTCAAAATCTGCGAGCTGCATCTCGTGCATGATACTATGAAATCTATGTAAGTTACTGTGAAAGTGGGAGATTACCATAGGATGGACTGCTGCACATGGACTTGACATTATGACGCTCATATTATATGCTTCGTATATAATAATACCACTAAGGAGGCGTTAGACATGAGTGGCATGACCCGTTGGGAACCCTTCCGCGGTTTGAACTCTTTGCAGGAACAGGTGAATCGCCTGTTCGAGGATAGCTTTGCCCGTACCCGATCCGGCCAGGCCAAGTTGGCTAGCTGGGCTCCGGCCGTAGATATCTATGAGACGGAGAACGAACTGGTGGTCAAGGCTGACTTGCCAGACGTGCAGGAGAAGGACATTGACGTCCGGGTGGAGAACAACACGTTGACCATTCGTGGCGAACGGAACTTCAGAAACGAGGTCCACGAGGACAATTATCTGCGCGTGGAGCGTGCCTATGGTACGTTCACCCGCAGCTTCTCGCTCCCCAACACCGTCGATACCGAGGCCATTAAGGCTGAATATCGGAACGGCGTTTTGAGTGTGAGAATGCCGAAGCGTGAGGAGTCCAAACCGAAGCAGATCAAGATCAGCGTCCCGGAAAACGGCAAGAAGTAATCCAATTAGACGCTGATGAAAAGAGGGGCCGGATATCCGGCCCCTTTGGTCTAATCTGGTTAAAGATCAACGTTGGGTAAGAAAGAAGAACGTAGATGCTGCGATACGACAAATTGACGGTAAAGGCTCAAGAGGCGCTCCAGGAGGCGCAAGATATTGCCGCAAAGGCAGGCCAGCAGCAACTCGAGCCCTTGCACCTGCTGGCAGCGCTGGTGGCCCAGCACGATGGAATCGTGCCGCCGCTGCTCAATCGTCTCGGTGTGCGCCCCGAGAGCCTGGAGACGGAGATCAATGCGCAGCTTTCGCGTCTCCCAAAGGTAAGCGGTGTTTCGCAGCAATACCTGGGCAAAGACACGAACGAGGTACTCGAAGCGGCATTTGATGAAGCGGAGAAATTCAAGGATGAGTACGTTTCCGCGGAGCACATCCTGTTGGCCATCGCGGGACGCGCGAAAGATCCCGCCGGGCAATTGCTGGCGCGTCACGGAGCGTCGCGCGAGGCCCTTCTGCAGGCTCTGGCGGCCGTGCGGGGCAGTCATCGCGTAACCTCTCAAACTCCGGAATCGACATTTCGGGCCTTGGAGCAATACGCTCGCGACCTGACCGAATTGGCGCGCCGCGGGAAGCTTGATCCGGTAATCGGGCGTGACGTGGAGATTCGCCGTGTGATGCAGATCCTGGCGCGGCGCACCAAGAATAATCCGGTATTGATCGGAGAACCTGGCGTCGGCAAAACGGCCGTGGTCGAGGGCCTAGCGCAGAGAATCGTAGCGGGGGATGTTCCGGAAGTGCTCAAGCCCAAGCGTATCGTGGCGCTTGATCTAGCGGCGCTGGTGGCAGGCACGAAGTATCGCGGCGAATTCGAGGACCGTCTGAAAGCGGTGCTCAAAGAGATCACCGAAGCCGAAGGGCAGATCATCCTCTTCA
>QHYR01000322.1 GCA_003223315.1 Acidobacteriota bacterium
GAGCACGGGAAGGCGGCCACACAAATTGTTCTGGGCGAAGGAAGTTTCGTATTGCATGCGCCGGGCGCCCCAGGTGTACACGCGGATGGAGGTGAAATCGCAGGGCTGTCCTTCTCCGCCCCTGGTTGCCGCGACCACGTATTGCGGCTTGGCGCCCCTGGGATCGGCCACGGTATCGAGTTCTGCCCAGGCCACGACCCGCCTGCCCGCGGCCCCGATATAATCGCCGATCGGACGCGGAGCATTGAGTTCTACGAACCGCGAAAGAACCCAGCCGACAATAGGAATGGAGGGACCGGCATCAGGTTGAGCTCCGGCCGCGGCTGGGCTCGAACCCGGATTGGCCGGTGAATACAGGACCAGCAGCCAATCCTCCAGGCCAGATTTTTCCTCCGCAGAGGGGGCTCGTTCGTCGGCGCCATGTCCCTCTTCGGTGCCCGAAGAAGGAGCAGCGGCCACTTTCCGGCCGAGGATGGATACGGGAACGTTTCGCCCAAATTGAAAAAGACGCGGCGAATCCCGCCCCGGTTCGATGTGCACGTTGCTGATGGTGCGGGTGTGTCCCTTCGCCTGAACAGGCATTTTGCGAGCATCCGAAAGTACCTGGCTCACCCGGCTCCAAAGCGCCGGGGCCATCAGCAAACGGCTATCAACCCAGCCTTGGGCACCTGCGGACCGCACTTCCGTCAATTCACCTGCCCGACCTAGAATACTGACTCTTTCGCCGTAGCCCAAGGTCCCCACCTGGCGGCGCACCTGTGCGGTTGCGCTCCAAAGCGTCGCGCTTTGATCGGCGATATAGGCATTCGGATAACGCTTCGGATTCCGGCGCGCCCACCAAACTCCGGCGATAAGAGCTACGAGAATGAAGATGAGAAGCCAGCGCCGATGACTCATCACTGGTTCACCGGCAAAATTGGAGCACGTTTAGTGCCGAGATTTTGAGTTGCGACTGACGCTAAGCACACAGCCATAAATTCTACACGATCCCTCACGGCGGTGCTTTCATCGTGCACCGCCTCTCTTCTTGGCGTGCCGAAAACGAATGGATATTCCTCCTTCGCAAAAATGGGCTTTGGTACAATTTGCCCGCAGAGGGAAACGATGCGACTTTTGGACAGCCTGAAACCCCTGGGTTTGCTCGTGCTGCGATTGGGAGTTGCCACAATCTTCCTCTCTACTGGTTACGATAAACTTTTTGGCGCGCCAGGCAAGTGGTTGGCGTGGTTTCCCCAACAAGGCTTCCCTTCGTATTTCGCCTACGTTGCTGGGTCGTTGGAACTCTTCGGAGGCGTCTTCCTCGTCCTCGGACTACTCACCAGGGTCATTGGCCTGCTGCTGGCCATCCAAATGGCCGTCGCGGTTTGGAAGGTCAGCTTACCGCATTCTGGAATTTATAACGTGGAAGGCTATGGCCTACCATTAATGCTCGGGGTGGCATGTTTTGCGCTCTTCACCGTAGGAGGCGGAATGCTCTCAGTGGATGGAGCGACATTTGAACGTAGCGGGAAAGCCAAGGCTAAGGCTTAGGAAGTCAAAAAGCAGCGAGTTCTCGAGCCACGCTTACAATATCCCGGCTCTGCGGCAGTGTTTTCTCTTCGAGTTGCGGTTGGTAAGCGCAGAAGCTATCCATGGCGGCGACCCGGCGCACTGGAGCGTCCAAATCCTCAAAGAGTTCATCGGCGATGCGCGCGGCAATTTCGGCTCCGTAGCCCCAGGAGCGCATGTCTTCGTAGGCGACGATCACGCGGTTGGTCTTCGTCACGGTGCGAACAATGGCTTCCCAATCGTAAGGAGACAGTGATCTGAGGTCCAGAATCTCGAGCGCGATGCCCTCGTGCTGCAGTTCGGCAGCGGCTACTTCGGCACGATGCACCAAAGCGCCGTAGGTGATAACGCTAACGTCGGCGCCTTCGCGAACGACGCGAGCTTGGCCGAAAGGAATCGTAAAATCAGGCCCCGGATAAGGCGAGCGGTTATAAGGCTGGCGATAGAGGTGCTTGTGCTCGAGGAACAGCACGGGGTCGTCGCAACGGATCGCCGTGCGCAAGAGGCCGCAAAGTTCCAGCGCGGTTGAGGGCATGACTACGCGAAGCCCCGGCAAATGCGTGAAGATGACTTCGCCGGATTGACTGTGGTAAGGGCCGCCGCCTGTCAGGTAGCCGCCAATGGCCGCGCGAATCACGGCGGGAGCCTTGAAGTGACCCGCCGAGCGCCAGCGCGTTATGATCAATTCGTCGCGGATCTGCATCATGGCCGGCCAGATGTAGTCAAAGAACTGAATTTCAGCGACGGGTTTCAGGCCGCGCATAGCCATGCCGATCGCGCGGCCTGCGATGGCTGCTTCCGCAAGCGGCGTATTGAAAACACGATCCGATCCAAATCGGCGTTGCAGGCCCGCTGTAGCTTTGAAGACTCCGCCCTTGCCCTTCACCTGCGACAGATTTTCTTCGCGGCTGCAATCGGCAACATCCTCGCCAAAAACCAGGATTCGGGCGTCGCGCTCCATCTCGTCGGCTAGGGTGGCGGGAATCATCTCCAGCATGGTTTTCGGTTCGCCGGCATATTTCGGCTCCGACTCGAATCGCGGCGATGAGGGATCGACGTCGGGAGAATAGACCCATTGCAGGATTGATTTTTCGGGCGGCAATTCGGCGGCGAGGGCGAAGTCCGTGGCTTCCAGAATTTCGCGGTCGACTTCCGCTTCCAGCCGTTCCAACTCCTGCTCGTCCAGGATACCCTCACGCACGAGAAAGAGACCGAACTTCGGTATCGGATCGCGATGGGCTTCCTGCTCGCGCTCTTCGGGAGTTTTGTAGAGTTTTTCGTCATCCGAGAGCGAATGCGAATAGGGGCGGGTCAGGTGCGCGTGGACGAGCGCGGGTCCTTTGCGGGCGCGGCAATATTCCGCGGCCCGCCGCAGAACCTCATAACTCACCAGCGGATCGGTTCCGTCGCATTCCTCGACCTGCAAGCCAGGGTAGTCGCGGACGAGGCGCGAAATGCTCGCGCCGGCGGTCTGTGCTTCGACGGGCACGGATATGGCGTAACCGTTGTCTTCCACCAGGAAAAGCACGGGCAGACGATTGAGGCATGCGGCGTTCAGGGCTTCGAAAAATTCTCCCTGGCTGGTCATGCCGTCGCCGCCAGACACGTAAATGATCTCATCGGAACTGTGCCGCACCGATTTCCCCAAGGGAGCCTGCTGAGCCTGATCGATCGCCTGCGGGTGCCGTGCAAAATACATCGATGCCTCGGCCGCGCCCACAGCCTGCAGCCATTGCATGCCGGCGGTAGACGAACGTGTAACGATATTCAGCTCGGGCTTGCCCCAATGCGAGGGCATTTG
>QHYR01000323.1 GCA_003223315.1 Acidobacteriota bacterium
TGCTGCGCACCGCCACTTCACCCACACCATCCGCCCCAGCATTGATGATGCGTACTTGCATTCCGGTTACCGGCTTGCCCAAGGTATCGGGCCGAAAGGGCTTCATATCGTTCACTGTGATGGCCGTGCACGCCTCCGTGCAACCGTAACCGTTGGCGATTTGGATCCCGAGATCGTGGAAAAATTCCAGGGTCTTAGGTTCGGTGAAGGCGCCCCCAACCAGGAGCGCGCGCAATTCGCCGCCAAACGCCTGGTGAACCTTCTTCAGCAGCACCCGGCTCAACTGTAGCCTGGGACGCCGGCGAGTCGCGAGGCGATTCACACGCACCAGTGCATTCCACAAGCGCCGCTTTATTGGGGGCAACGCGGCAAACCGCTCGCGCAAGCCGCGCTCCAGATTTTTCAGGATCAGCGGCACAACCGCCATGTAGGTGATCTTGTATCGCGTGAACGCTTCGCGAATGTATTCCGGCCGCAAAGTGCGCAGATGCACCACGGTTCCACCGCCCGTAAACGGCATGACGAAGCCGCCCATGAAGTCGATGGCGTGATTGGTCGGAATAATACTGAGGTAGCGTGCGCCAGGCCAAAACGGCCACAGCGGAGAAACCGCGGCGCATTGCTCGAGATAATTTTCGTGCGTCAGCACGCAGCCTTTCGGACGTCCCCCGGTTCCGGAGGAGTACACGATGCAAGCGGCGTCCTGCCGTTTTCGCGACCGAAATTCCGGCGCTTTTTCGCCGCGAAACTCCTCCCATCGCTTCGCGCCCGCGAGATCTGCGCCCGCGGGAGCCTCCGTGACTAAGGTGGTTTCGATTCGGGTTGCGGAGGAACCGCTTTGACTCAAGGCGCGCCAGATTGGATATTCCACAATCAGCGCACGCGATTTCGAGTGGGCCAGCAGCGCAAGGTGTTCGCCCGGCGTCAGCTTATAATCGAGCGGCACGAGCACGCCGCCGCAAAAGAAAACGGCATAGGCCGAAATCAGCCATTTGGATTGATTGCTCATCAGGATCGCCGCGCGATCGCCGGGAGCAAATCCGTTTTCTTGCCAGCCCGCCGCGACTCGAAGCGCCGCGTCGCCAAACTGCCGATAGGTCAAGCGGCAGCGCTCCTGCTCTCGATCTGACTCGATGAGGCAGACTTCCTCAGCCCAACGCTCGATTGCGCTCCTCAGAGCAGCGCCGAGCGATTCGTATTGGCTCAAATCGAGCATCCGAATTACAGCCTTGCTTGGATGCGGCTAGCGAGGGTGCGAAAATCGGTCACGCCTTGGACTTCATAGTCAGGAAGTTCGATACCGAAGTGATGTTCCAGCCGGGTGATCAATTCGAGCGCTCGCAGGCTATCAATCTTCAGCTTTTTGTAAAAATCGTCGCTGGGCGCAAGTTCTTCACGCGGAATCTTGAAATGCCGCGCGGCCAAGCCCAGAATTTCCTCCGTGGTCTGCTCGAGCGTCTTCATGGGAAGCTATTTTACATTCTGGGAGCTGATCTGCGCGATTAGGGCAAGTAAGGATGCGCGCCCGTATGCTCCACGAATTTGCGAAGCCCCTCCATCACTGCGGACCGCTCGAAGAGCTCGCAAAACAGGTCGATCTCGCGCCGCAGTTCTTCGTGCGGAATGGGTTTCAGGAAGCGCTTCGCCGCCGCACTCGTCGTCCGATTGAATTTGCCCGCTTGCGCGGCGGTCGCACGCGCTACTTGTAAAACTTCCCCTTCGGCAGCCACCTGGCTCACCAGCCCTGCGGCCACCGCCTTCGCCGCATTTATGCTGCGGCCGGTAAGCAGAAGGTCACGCACGACGCCGTTGCCGGTATCACGCCGCAATCGCGGAATCCCGCCGAATCCGGGGATCAGCCCGAGACGTAGCTCCGGGAAGCAAAAGCGCGCCATCTTATCCGCGATAATCAGATCGCAAGCCAGCGCCAGCTCGAAGCCGCCGCCGAACGTAACACCATGCACCGCGGCAATCGTGGTCAGCGGTGAAGCATCGATGGCGTTCAGGACGCGATGCATGCGTTCGAGAAATGTGCGTACGCCGGAAACGCGTTCGGCGGCCGTCAGGGCCAGGCTAGTCCCATAAAGCTCCCGCAGATCGGCGCCGGCTGAAAATCCTGCTTCTTGCCGGCTGTATACGATCAAGGCGCCCGCCTTTCCTTCCGCCGATTCGAGCGTAGCGACAAATTGCTCCAGATCCTCCAGCATCGCTGTGCCCATCTCGTTGCAAGGCGGGTGATGAAGCGCAAGCTCGATCGTGCCGTCCTTCAGCTCCCAGGAAAGCGTCTTTGTTTTCTCGGAAGGATGAACTTTGGGAGCGGTCACGTTGGATTTTTGCGGTACATCGATTCAATGGCACCGCGGAAGTGCGCGGCAATAGCATCGCGGCGTAATTTGCCATTGGCCGTCAGGAGCCCGCTTTCCAGCGTCAGCGGCTGCGGTTCGATATGAAACGCCCGGATTTGACGATAATGCGGCAGACTCAAATTCAGATTGGCAATCGCCGCTTCCACTTCATCGAGCATTACGTCGCCGGTCACCAGGGCGGATAAGAAACTGCGCCCATTGCCAAACAGCACCACTTGCTGGGCGGCGGGAATCGCGCGCACCAATGTCTCCTCTAGGGGTTCCGGCGCAATATTATGGCCGGAGCTGAGGACCAGCAAGTTTTTCAGCCGCCCCACGACCCGCCAGTTCCCGCCGGGAGTTCGCTCGCCCAGATCGCCGGTGTGAAACCAGCCGCTCGACAGCGCCTTGGCTGTCTCGTCCGGCCGGTTCCAATAACCTGAAAAAATATTCGGCCCGCGTACCACAATTTCGCCCTGATCGCCTAGTTTCATCTGCATGCCGGGGATGGCCGGCCCGACGGCGCCCGGCTCCGCGCGCCCCGGATCATCCATGGTGCAAATGGCCGTTGTCTCCGTGAGACCGTAGACCTGTAACACGGGAATGCCGAGCATTTGAAAGAAAAGTTGTGTTTCCAGCGCCAGCGGCGCCGAACCGCAGATTAAGGCCTTGAGATTGGGCCCCAGCTTTTTGCGGATGGCGGGGAAAATCAAGTTCCGCGCGAGCAGCAGCGACACGCCTCCCCCTGTCCCGTTGCCGCTCCCAAGCGAAGCCGCCTTCGCCCTGGCAAATATCTTATTAGTAATTCCACCGCGCTTCGCGATCTGCCCCTCCACGGCTGACCGCATGCGCTCGAGCAGTTGCGGCACATTGAGGCAATAGTCGGGTGCGGCCTCGCGCAGATCATCCGCCAAAC
>QHYR01000024.1 GCA_003223315.1 Acidobacteriota bacterium
GGCCGTACAGGTTCATGCTGGCGTACGCATGCGGTAGGGCAAGCATGACTTCCTGAACCGCGGCATCGGTCGGCTCACGGTCCACCAGGATGTTCCACGGCACGAGCGCACGGCCATACTGCTGGGCCGAGGCCTCGGCCCAGCCCGCCCGCAGCAGAGCCTGGTTCGAGAACGGTCCCTCCAGATGGACGCGGTCCAGTGACTTCCTGGCCCGCTCAAAATTGCCGGATTCGAAGAACATGCTACCCAGCACCAGGTTCGACTTGTCGCGGATCGCGAGACCGGCAGGATCACCGACCGGCAGCTGCCCGGCCTTGTCCAGTTGCTCGATCGCTTCCTGTTTTCGACCGTCCTGCAACAGCGCGATGGCAAGGTTGTAGGCAACAAATCCGGCCAGGCGCTCATTGCTCTTTAGCTGCGCGAGCACCTCAACGGCCTCGCTCGGTTTGCCTGTCGCCATATAGACGTTCGCCCGCAGGAACTCGACGTCGCCCTTGATTTCGTCGGGCACCGTACCTCTGATCCGCGCTAGCGCCTGCAGCGCATCATCGAGTTGACCCTTCTGGAAGAGGATGCGGGCGAGCCTGAACGCGGCCTCGTTTCGTACCGCTTCATCGACGGTGCCCTCGAGCACCGCCTTGATGGCGCGTCCAGCGCGTTGGTGCATGCGGTAGTTGAGCTCGAAGTCGCCGACCGAGAATTCGGCGTCGTTGACGTGAAAATGAAGCGTGTCGAGTCCGGGCTCGTCGAGGCCGTGGTACATGGCGAGCTCGGTGTCGAGCCGCTGGATGGCATCGAAAAACTGTCCTTGGTAGGCGTGATAGAGCGCCTCGCCGAAATAGAGATCCATCAAGTCGCCGCCCGTGACCGGACGGGCGGCAAGGCCCAGGACTAGGCCGAGTCCGATGAGTCGGCGAGTCACTCGCATGGATTACCATTCCCCAAGCGCGATCGGAGTGCTGCCGGAACCCGGTCCGGCCAGAGTCAGTCCGACCAGCTTTGGCTTCACTTCTTTGCGGAAAGTAAACTGTCCGGTGCGGCTGAAGTCCGCGCCGCCCTCAAGCTTGCCGTCAACAAGCACGTCCAGCTTGTGATCGCCGCTCGCCACGTTGCCGACGTAGATCCGTTGCACGCCACCCTTGCGCAGGGCCTCGAGCTCTTTGGCGCTGTAGATGTAGTGCGCAACGAGTTCGCCATCAATCTGGAGCCGCACGGCGTCGAGGCGCATCCTGTCGCCCTTGGCCAGCGCGACGAAGATCGCGACCTGCGTCCCAGACGGGTACAGCAGTTTCTCCTCCAGCTGGCTCAGCTCCGCCGACATGCGGAGGGCGTCTGACTTCATCTCCTGGATCTGTTCATCGAGGCCCCTCATCTGCTGTTCGTCGGACGGGATCTCTCCCCGGGAAGGCTTCCGGACCGCAGCCGGAGGGGGCGCGGGTGTGATAATGACTTGGGCGCTGGCATGGGCCGAGCCGCCCGGACCCGTGGCGGTGACGGTATAAGTGGTCGATTGAGAAGGCCTCACTGTCGTAGAACCCTTCGCGGCGACGCCGCCCATCGAGGGCTCCAAAGTGACGGATGTGGCGTTCGTCGACGACCACGTCAGCGTGACCTGTTGGCCCGCTTGAGCGGAAGTCGGCGAGGCGCTCAAAGCGACCTTCGGGGATGCTGGCGGCGCCAGTTGGGCCGCGACAATGGGCTTTTTCCCGTTGGCCATCAGCGCAAGCGCGACCAAACCGAACAAGACCGCAGTGCGAAGCGAATGGAAACGCATCGTACTTCACTCCTTGTGTACTGGAGCATTCAAGACATACTGCAAGCCCCCAATGCCCCGCCCGCCCCCGCATTGGTCCCAAAAGGATCGCGGAATTGCACGACGCCGTAAACTGATCTTAGGTAGGGAATTCGAACGGGCTGTGAGGGTACAGGAGGACCTGTCCGTTGGGCCGCCCATGGAACGCCCCAGAGAGTTCGCAGCAGCAAACCTGCAAGCTGAGTCTTACCTTGTGGTACGCAATAATTCCATCCGTGCTCTCATCTGACAGAGAGGTTGGCACTTATCTTTTGAGCTTCTCTACCCCGTAAGACCAGAAAAGCCACAGAAAGCCTTCTCCATTCGGCTGTCTCTGTGCCATCCTGACGCCCCATGTCAGGCTTCTCAGGCTTCTTCCACAACGCAGTACGCTCATTCACTTCATTCTTTGGCTTCGTTTTCGATTTGATGGGCAATGGACTTCGTTTCCTGTGTCTGACCGTCCGTTCGCATTCCGCCCTCAGCGCGGAAGTCCTGCTTCTTCGAAAACAGCTGGCCTTCTATGAAGAACGAGAGACGCAGCCACGAAGATTAACGAACTCCGCGCGTCTCTCACTCGTGCTATGGTCTCACCTGTTCGACTGGAAGAGCGCCTTGGTGATCGTCAAGCCGGAGACGCTTATCGGCTGGCATCGCAACCCGCAAGCAAGTAGCTCGTCAGATGAAACTGTCTTCGTCCAGGGCGACAAATCCTGGGTGAGATTTACCGTCATGTGGGGAGCGGCATTGTCCCCTTATATCATTCCATTAAAGCTACCTCCTTGAGAGCGGCTAGTTGTGCTATTGGGGACGGCGGTGCCCTCCCAATAGCGGGCTTTGGCTGCCCGGCGTCGGCTTCCCCGCCAGGATCTTTTCCGCGCCGGGTCAGTGACGGCCCGGATGTCCAGAACCCGCATGCCCACGCGTCTAGATTTTTCCTAAGGCAAGATTTCTTTGCTTCGGCGCGACCGCTTCTGCCGAGTCGAAGTGCATTAGGGTATTTGAGGGCTGAGTCTCGTCCGTGCAGGCGGCTATCGGCTGGGTGCGCCATAATCGGACGAGAGATTTTTGTAGGCAAGGCGCAAACTTTTGCCGACTCAATGCCCATTACTAGAATTAGGGGGAAGTTGTATCTGACAGGTTTCAGTAGCGGCCAGCGATCATTTTTTCAACCTCGATGGCCATTAGTAGATATAGGGCGGACTCTAGCCGAAGCCTAACGACCGGCACGAAGCCAGTCGGCTCGCCCGGCAAAGCGCGATCTATGGTGCCAGTGACAACTATTTTCACCGACCCGGGTTCGCACGTTCATACGACGTTGGTACCCCCCTGGCAAGCCAAAACGCGACTTGGAAAATCAAAGGGCCAAAGCCCGGCCAACCCCAAAATTGTCGATCTAGGAGCGGTAAATTCCCCGGATCGCTGTCTGGATTATGGACCGACGGTTCTTACCTGAGCTTTGGCCGAGAGGCGGCTTTGAGCCTGTCGCAGCAGGCGGTGAATCTCAGGCGAGATTCACCGCCCAATTCAGCATGAGGGTTGCCTCCCTTACCATTCCGTTACGCCCCGTCCTTGTGGACGGGAAGAAGCGATCTGCGGCGGTTTTGTTCCTAATCTGTTCCCAACTGGGAACAAGACCAGTAATGCGGCAGTTAACTAAACTCGGAGGTAACATCGTGCTCTGTGCAACTGAAAGAAAAAAGGGCGCTTTGAGGTTTGGCCTCGCAGCGCCCGTGGTTGCGGGGGCACGATTTGAACGTGCGACCTTCGGGTTATGAGCCCGACGAGCTACCAGACTGCTCCACCCCGCGGAGTCATCTTAGCGGAATCACCGGGGAGCGTCAAACGAGCGCAACGCGCTTGTGGATTAGGCGTTTCGTTTTCCTCGAGTCTTACTTCGTGGCAGGCCAGCCAAGCCGCGCCTCTCGATCGGGCTTGCGTGCCGTGATCCAAATAATGTCCGGAGGTGTTTTGCCAAACAGCCGCCAGGTTTGCGCAGGGAGGTAATGCGAATCCACGATTTCAAATCCCGCCGCTCAACGGCCCCGGTGATCTCAGACGGAGTGAACTTCCCAATCGCTCTTCATGTCGAAATGACGCATCGCCAATCTCATTTAGCAGTTTGGGCACATGAAAAAAGCGTGGGCACGCAGGATGGAACAATTATCATCGTGGAGCAAAGGCCCGAAGCTCACACTGAGTTGGTCTAGCTACTCCCCACGATCACAATAACGCAAGACAGATGATCCCCCTTTATGCGCGCGCTTTAGCGGCGAAGCTTCCGATGCGGCGTTATTTCGCCACTGAGCGACCCGGAACTTCCTCTGCTGACGGTCAAAAATCGCTTTAGCGTGGAGGGTCGGGCGCTTTCGCGTTGAAATCGGCAGTGTGGGAAACGATGATGACCCAACGTCCGCTGCGCTTGGCCATCAGGAAGTTGACGTAGCCTGCACGGTACGGCCAGTCCGAGCCGTCCCTCGTTTTGGCTCCGGTCATGCTCCAGAAGTTGTCCACCGACGCCAGATCGGGCGCCAAGTAGCGGATGGCCTTCACGGTATCGGTGCGGTGCGAACTCTTGTAGAGCCCGGCGAAAAGCGCGGCGTGGTCGTCCTCCACCTGCTTGCGGTTGTGGGAGACTTCGCCTCGCCAGCTGACCCATTGGACGTCATCGGCCAGCGATAAGCACATGGCGTGCGCATCGTGGCTGTTCCAGCCGTCGCTGAAGCCGGCCACGACCTGCTTGATGGCCGCTTCGTCCTCCGGGGCGCCCGAATTACCCGGATGGTCGGCTGCCGCTCGCGCCAGATCAATCGCCAGGATGGCAGCGAAAAATACCAGCACTATCCCCAGGATCCTTTCCACTCTTGTGTTCATGGTGTCTCTCCACATTATGCGGTTCAATTGCCATGCGCAGTTAGGTGCGATTGTACGCCTCCGGGCAAGGAAGTGATATCCTTGCGCCGCACGGAAACCCGGCAACGTCTGCGATAAGGAGGTAACCCGATGTCCTACGCACGGCAAACGGCATTGGCATTCGTTATCGTCATGGCGGCGATCCTCGTCTCGGCACTGGCCACACGCGCGCAAGAGAATCCGTACCACGTCGTTGAGGGTTGGCCTACGCTCCCCTCCAACATTAAATGGGGCGCGGTGATTTCAGTCGATGCCGATCCCAAAGGAAACATCTGGGCTTTTCACCGAGCTCAGCCGCCCATCCTCGAGTTTGATCGCTCGGGCAAGCTGCTCAAGAGTTTTGGCACGGACATGTTCGTGCAGCCCCACGGCATGACCATAGCGCCCGACGGCAATATATGGGTCACCGATGCACAGGGGAAAGGTGGCAAGGGTCATCAGATCTTCAAGCTCAGCCCGGATGGAAAAGTCCTCATGACGCTGGGAAAGGCTGGCGTTGCCGGCGAGGGGCCTGACGTATTCAACGGACCCACCGACGTCGTGGTCGCGCCGGACGGCGATATTTTCATCAGCGACGGACATGATCCCGAGAGCAACGGGCGCGTTGTGAAATTCTCCAAAGACGGGAAATTTATCAAGGCTTGGGGTAAACACGGTTCCGGCCCTGGCGAGTTCATCACACCCCACAGCATCGCGATGGATTCCCGAGGACGGATCTTTGTGGGCGACCGCGGGAACAGCCGAATCCAGATCTTCGATCAGGACGGCCGCTTCCTCGATCAGTGGAAGCAGTTCGGCCGCCCCAGCGGCGTCTACATCGATAAGAAAGACAACATCTACGTGGCCGATTCGCAGTCGAATGCCAAGCAAAATCCGGGTTTCAAGAGAGGCATCTACATCGGGAGCGCAAAGGACGGCAAGGTCACGGCGATGCTTCCATTCGTCGAGCCAGACCCCAACAGTAACAACAACGCCGGTATCGAAGGCATCACCGCAGATGCCCTGGGTAACGTTTATGGCGGGCAGACCACGGGGATGATACTGCACAAATACGCCAAGGGCGCGGTCACATCTAAGTTGACCTCGGGAGCCGCTTACTGAACTGCGAAGTGTCTGACCTTTGCAGGTGGGGGCAGTTGGATTCAACCGCCGCTTGTCATTTTAGGAAGAAATGATCTCGCCTCACGAAAGCCGAAGTGAGTCGAGGCCTCGGAACTCAGCTAGCTGATCGAATTGTACCCGTGCCCTTGCAGCAGGCCGTTCGGGGGGTTATCTGAATCTTCTGCTTGAGGCAAGGCAACTGCTGTGACTGGCTGCCGAAGCGGCAAGGGGAGTTTCGGTCATTCCGGCGTGTAGAGCGCACGGATGCGGGCGACGTCCGCATCCGAGAGGCCGGAGACCATGGCGATGTCGTTTCTGGTGTGAATCTGTGCGCGGTAACGCCCAAAGTATGCAGTCACGTCTCCGCCATACCCGAAGTAATACATGATGTCGCGAAAATCGCGTGTGTGCGCGAGCCCCAGCGCATGCCCGAGCTCGTGCAGGCAGGTCAAATAGACGATGGTATGTCGCAGAAGATCGTCGGCTGCGGCGCGGCGCGCGATATCCGGCCCCAGCGACTCCACGTCCGGCCGTATGAAAACGGCTGCTCCGCGCCTGCCGCGCACAAGCAGCGGTTGGGTCTCGCCGTATTCGCCGCCACCAGGTTCGGCCCAGTAAAGCCGAATCAGCGCGTCAGATTCGCTCGCAGGCTGGAATCGAAGGCCTCCGCCCGCGCTTCGCTGCCAGGCTTGGAAGGCCCAGAGGGCCAGTTCGCTGTCGCCCGGACGAAAACCGGTGCTCCTACCTCCGTCGGCAATGAAGTAGGTGACGGGCTCCTTGGATTCCAGAGTCCGCGCGATACCGGACTGCCGGGCTTTGCTTCGCGCCGTGCTCAGTGCGAGCGCAAAGATGACCAGCAGACCAAGCATGGTCGCGACCGCGGCTGTTCTCAGCGCATTGCTCTTGGTCATCATCCGCCGCCCTGGCTGGTTTGCACGAAGTGTAGCAAACCTCTAGCATGCATTGCATGCAACCGGTAGACGCCGATCTGCAATTCCTGCGTGCGGCGTACGAGCAGGCAGTCAAGTCCTATGACGAGGGCGGGCTGCCCATCGGCGCGGTGATGGTGGAAAACGGCGCCATCATTGCCGCCGGGCATAATCGCCGCGTGCAGGAACGCGATCCGATCGCGCATGCGGAAATGGACTGCTTCAGGAAAGCCGGTCGCCGGGCCCGCTATGACGGTGTGACGCTGTACACCACTTTGAGCCCTTGCTTGATGTGCGCGGGCACCCTACTTCAGTTTGGCGTGAGAAGAGTCGTCGTCGGAGAGGATCGGAATTTTCCGGGGAATATCGGCTTCTTGCGATCTCATGGGGTGGAAGTGCGCCTGATCGATGATGCCGAGTGCATCGCTCTGATGAAGCGGTTTATCGAGGAGCACCCCGACCTGTGGGATGAAGACATCGCTGGCCGCTCCGAGGTGTGAGCTTCATGGCCGCGGGGTCCTCAGCGCTCTTCGTCACGCTAACCACGGATTAATCACGGGAAGCGCAAGGTCCTGGAAGTGCGGCGTATTGCGCGTCGCAAGCGTCGCGTGATGAGCGAGAGCAATGCCCGCGATCATCGTGTCACGTAACTCTGTTGGGCGTCCTCTCCTGTATCGAGAAGCCATCAAATCTGCTGCGTGCTGCGCCGCAACCGCATCGAAAGCAGCGACTCTTCCCCCGATTTCTTCTGCAAGGACGTCCTCGAGCGCCTGCATGAGCTGCGAACGCTTACGTCCGGAAGGCAGAATCTCTAATCCAAATCGAAGTTCCAGCAGCGTTATGGAAGTCGTCCAAATGGATATGGGCGACTGCTTGTCTAACCATGCGGCCACCGATTTCTCCGGCTTCGGCCGCATGATTGCGGATAGAACATTGGTATCCAGAATGATCATTCGTCGAAGGACGGTGGTTTGATCTCAAAGCCACGGAGTTCCGGAATGTCTTCTTCAAGACCAATTTTTCTAAAGTGCGAGGCAATCGCAGTGCCCAGACCGCGGGCAGGAACGGCCGCTTCTTCTTTGACGGCGTCGCGCAAAATATCCCGCACCTCGCCTTCCATGCTGCGCCCGTGCCTCGCGGCGCGACGCTGGAGCTGTTCCTTCACCTTTTTCTCGATATTGCGAACGACCAGTTGAGCCATCGCACACCACCCACCACCCTGCGATATCATGATATCACATCTGTATCTATTGGTAATGACCAAGGCTGCGTCCGAAAGGCCCAGGAATGAACTGCGATCAAATCACCAGGAGCTATAGGGCGTGTTTTCAAACGGCGAGGTGGCGTCGGAAGTGGAATGCACGTCGGAAATGCCCGGCGAGGTTTGGTCGGCGCTCAGCAGAATGTTATCGAAATCGGTATGCCAATCACGCGCGCGAGTGATGGGATCGGTGGGGACTTCGCGCAGGTAACCTGCGGAGACCAGATCGTCGAGCGACTGCGGCCCGGCGGCCTTATCCAGCGTGTATTGCTGGATGGCGTTGCGCATGGTCTGCAGATCTTGCTTGAGCACGGCTTCCCGCGCGCGAACCACTGATTTTTCATAGCGTCCCGCGGCCATGCCGATCAGCACCAAGATGATGGCAATCACCACCATCAGCTCGAGCATGGTGAATCCGCGGCTGCTCTTGCGAGCCCCGCCGGGCGCAGCAGACCAATCTCCGAAACTAAGATTCATGGCTACCAATCCGAGTATCTCGTGCCGTCCAGCGCCGTTCCGCTGGATAACGAGAATACGTCGAACACGTTCTTGCCGCCCCAGCTTGTCGACTCCGGATCGTCCTGCACCGAACGCTTGCCCCAATCGGCGCGTCCGGTCATGGGATCCACGGGAATACGCCTGAGAAAACGGACGTGCCGGATCAGGTCCTGTCCCTGACTGGAACTGTTGTTTTGCGCTTGATTTTGCGTTTGTCCGAAAGAGCTGCCGAATCCGCCGAATCCGGTTGAGGGCACGAGCGGCTGTCCCGGCGTTGTGGCTCCGGCAATGCCGGCACCTTGCTGCGATGATAGGTCCACGCCCTTCACCAGCGTGTCGAGATCAGGCGGATAGCCCTCGCTGCCGACTTCCGTGCGAATCAGATTGCGGTCCGCGGCGTCTTTGTAGCGATCGATCGCGTCACGCATCTCGCGGAGGTCGCGACGCAACTCCGTTTCCTGCTGCCGTTTCACCGTATACCGCGCCACGGGCATGGCCGCCGATGCCAGGATCAACAGAATCGCGCAGGCGATGATCAATTCGAGCAGCGTCATGCCTGCTTGCCCGAAAGCTTGGCGCATTTGCGGGGAGGCTTCCTGGCGCATAAAGTTTCTCCGCGTTGGCTATTGCACCTTCACGGTCGCTTCTTTGGTGACGAATTGCAGCGGCCGCTGCTGGGAATCCCGCGCATTCACCTGCAAAATGGAAAGAGTGGAGCTTCCTGGAGCTACCCCTTTTACGACCACACCGAAAATTGTGCCGCCGCCGCTGACTCCCGGCGTATTGGGCATGCGAGTCGCGGAGACAATGGCCTGGCCGCGCTCCTTATCCACGCGCTGCACCACCGCGATGGGTTGCTGCCCGCCGGAGAGAAATCCTCCCTGGCGCACGTCCTCCACGGAGATGACTTTCGGATCGTACTGCATGAGCATGGGGATGGAGTATAGGTCTTGCGCGCCTTGCACGACCAAGCCGATCGTGGTCGTCTCGCCCGCTTTGACCGAAACCGTAGCCGGGTCGAAGCCCAATTGCGCCGTGCCGGTTACGGGCGGCGTTGCCGTGGGCGCTCCCGCAGCCGGTGCTGCTGGAACCGGAGCTCCTGCTGCCGCGCCCGGCGCCGGGGCCGGCGTACCTGCTCCTGCGGGAGCTGCGGTTACTGTCGCGACTGTGGCTCCCGCTGGCATCGGCGGCGTCATCACCACCGATTCCAGGCGAATTTCCGGATTTGTATCCGTCCCCGAGGCGATGCTGCGCAGATTTTCCGCCGTGACGTTCGGAATGCGAATAATGTGCGGGGTCACCACGATGAGAACTTCCTGCTCTTCGTCTTGGACGTTCTCTTGAGAAGTAAAGTAGCGCAGGAAAGGAATTTCCGAGAATCCGGGCCAGCCCGAAATGGATCGGGTGTTGCTACGCTCGATTAATCCGCCGAGAATATTGACCTCGCCGTCCTGCAGCCGGACGTCATGCTCGATTTTCCGCGTGCTGATAATGGGCTGACTGATCCCGCCGATATTTTGCTGGCCGGTTACCGAGGAAACCTCCACGGAAAGTTTCAGGCTCACTTCGCGAGCGTCGGAATGAATCCTGGGAGTCACATCCACGATAACGCCCACGTCGAGGTATTGGAACTGCGTGTTCACCAGCGGATTTACGATGCTCCCGCCCGCTCCCGTCGCGCCCACGCCCACGCCGGCCTGGAAGCTTCCGGTGGCCACCGGAACGCGGTCGCCGATGCGCAGCTTGGCATCCTGGCCGTCCACCATGCGAATTTGCGGATCATCGATAATCTTCGTTTGGCTGTCGGTAAGCAGGGCAGTAGCGGTAGCGCTGGGCAGCGTAAGGCTGTAATCGCCCGTGCCGATAGATCGGAGCTGATTCAGCGCCACACTGGCCGTGGTGTTGGTGTTCGTGTTCGTTGTCCCGCTCGTGTTGTTCGTCGTGGTCGTTGAGCCAGGCGGAGTGAAGGCCAGAGATGCGCTGGTGCCGGGATTGATGCCCAGGTCGCGCAGGCGGTCCCGCCGCGCCTGCAAAACGGAGAACTGAATGACCACCTCCGCCTTGGGCTTATCGATGTCGCTCACAATTTTCTCGGCGAGCATCACTTTATCCGGCGTATCGCGCAAGATGATGGCGTTCTGCGCGTTGAATTGCTGCACGCGCCGCAGATCCAGCAACTGCCGCAGCCCGTTCACGATTTCCGTCAAATCCTGCGGAAGAATCGTATTCTTCAAGTAGATGGTTCGGACGACCTCTTCTTCATAGTCGCGCCGCTTTTGGGCCTGATCGGGCGCCACGAAAATGATGTCGTTGGTGACCGGCTTCCAGAAAGCCTTGGATTCCAGCGACACAATATCCAGCGCCTGCTCTAACGTTACGTCGGTCAGCTCCGCGGCAATTCTCCGAGACGTAAAGTCGGGATCGAAAACCGCCGTCAGTCCAGCCAGCTTGGCCACGGTATCGAAAATCACCCGCGAGTCATTGGTCATCTTTAAATTGATCGGCGCGCGCGAGAGCGGCTTCAATTGCGGCGGGCCAGCCATCGCTTTGGGCTGTTGCTCAGCGGGAGCGGAGGGTGCGGGGGGCTTCTCCGCCGCACTCTTGGCCGCCAGGGCATTCATCGTGTTTTGTATTTCCTGCTGCGCGATAGGGCTGGCCGGATCGATCATCAGTGCCTTTTGAAACTCCGCCAGAGCCAATTGCAGATTGTCGATCTCCCGCAGCTTGTGGCCCTGGTCCACGTGAGATTGCCCGGCCTCGAAGCGCAGACGAGTCAGCTTCAGTTTGTATTCCGTATTCAGAGGATCGGCTTTCAGGGCGCGGTCGTAATGGACTACGGCGGAATCGTAATCGTCAATGGCCTCGGCCTTTTTGCCTTCGTTGTACTCGAAGTTGCCCTTGGGACAGCCGGTGAGGACCAAAATCGCCAGCGAGATCACGAAGATTCCCGCATGTTGAGCCGCAACGCCCAACATTTCTAGGCTCGCGCCGTCGTCCACGCGGTGGACGGCCCTTCCTTTTCGTTCCATCCAATTCACTTTTTGCGGCCCTTACTGGCGAGATCAAAGGGCGAAGCGATGATCGTGCTCGCCGCAGCCCCGCAGAAGAAAAACAAGGTCTTCCTCATTCCGGTGGGGACAACTCCGGCCATTCTTGCTCTGTCATCGTCCGCCCCAAATTCATCACCGCTTACCATCGGCCGGGCGGGCCGCCGGGCTCGCATATTAGCATCCGAATTGAGGCCCAGCAAGGCAACTTGCCGTACTTGCAACCGCCCGCTAAGATAGCCCTTCGTGGCTAAAGCCGCTAAGAAAACCAGCAAAAAGGATGCAGCGGGGCAGCAAGTCGTTGCCCAAAACCGCGCCGCCTCTTACAACTATCACCTGCTCGAAAAAATGGAGGCCGGCATGGCTCTGGCGGGCACCGAAGTTAAATCTCTGCGCGACGGCAAAGCGAACCTCCGAGATGCTTACGCCGAAGTCCGCGGCACCAGCGTCTGGCTGGTGAACTGCCATATCCCGCAGTACGGCCCCGGCGGCCCGTTCAATCATGAGCCGCTCTCCCGGCGCAGGCTGCTCCTGCATCGTCAGGAAATTCAGAAACTGATCGGCAAAACGCAGCAAAAAGGTCTGACGCTCATTCCGCTGCGCATCTATTTTCGCGATGGTATTGCCAAATGCGAATTGGCCCTGGCACGCGGCAAAAAAGAGTGGGACCGCCGCCAAAGCGAACGCGAAAAGGAAACGCGGCGCGAGTTGAGCGAAGCCATGTACAAATACCGGAGGCGTTGAGTAACGATGGGACCCAGCATGCAAATCAGTTTGGATTCGCGGCCGTCCGCAAAGGTCGAGGCCGAGGCGCTCGTGAGCTATGTGTTTGAGCCCGAAAAGGATCAGGGAACAGCCGTCCAAGGCGTTATCGCCGATCTCGATCGGGCCGGCGGGGGCACTCTCAGCAAGCTCGCCGCAGCCGGCGAACTGACCGGCAAAATGCTGGAGTTTACTCTCGTCCACTTTGCCCCTGGCATTGCCGCGCAGCGCGTGGTCCTGGTGGGCGCCGGAAAGCGCGATAAATTCGACACCGCCGAATTGCGCAGATTGGCGGCTGCCGCGGTGCGCTATTTGAAAGCGCGCTCGGTGAAACGGCTCGCTTTCCTGGCGCGCGAAGGCGAACGAACGCCGGAGACGGCGCAGGCCGTCACCGAAGGCCTGCTGCTCGGCAATTTCGATGGCGACAAATA
>QHYR01000324.1 GCA_003223315.1 Acidobacteriota bacterium
CTGGCACCTTCGGCGAGATATTCTCGGACATCGTTTCGAGCCGTCAGGCCGTAAGCCTTCATGAGGAGCACGTATTCAGCGCAAATTCCTTGAATGCAACCCGCTTGGGATTCAGCCGCGCCGTGGGAATTATCGGACAGGTGGCCAGCGTGTTGAATCCTCACATGTCCGACCCCTCTTACGGGTTTTTGCCGGGAGGATTTGCGGGGCGCGTCCAGACAATACCCGGGGTCACGGATTTTTTGGGTGCTCCGACTGCACAGGGATTTCTGTCGTCCAGCAGATTTGTTTTTTGGAACTCTTACCAGGGAGGCGACGACGCCGTTCTCACTCGTGGAAGACATGTCCTGAAGTTCGGAGGCGGATTCGAACGGATGCAGGACAACCAAATATCGTCCGGCAATATAAATGGATCGTTCCGCTTCGATTCTCTAACGCAATTTCTCACCAACCAGCCGGCATCTTTCGAAGCCAATGCCACGCTCGCGCCGCCGGATATTGGATTGCGGGAAACGCTTTTCGGCGCCTATGCCCAGGATGATATCCGATTGCAGAGAAGCCTGATTTTGAACGTCGGTTTGCGCTATGAGATGGTGACTGTGCCGACCGAGGCCCACAACCGGACTTCCGTGCTGCGCAACGTGACCGACGCCCAGCCCAGTGTGGGAACCGCATTGTTCCGCAATCCCACCCTTCGGAATTTCGAGCCGCGGCTGGGTTTTGCCTGGAATCCATACAGCGGTAAGACCCTGCTGCGCGGCGGATTCGGCATTTTCGATGTGCTGGCGTTGCCCTACGAATTTAGTCTCTCCTTTCAGCGAGTGTTGCCCTTTTTCCAGACGATAACCGGTGGAAATCTGCCTGCCGGTGCCTTTCCCACGGGTGCATTTCAACGCTTGAGCGGGCAATCGAATTCGGGCTCTGCTTACTACCCGGAGAGCGACCCCAAGCGCAATTACGTGATGCAATGGAACCTCAGCGTGGCGCGCGAACTGTCGTCCACTTTGGCGGTAACGGTCGGCTACGTGGGATCACGGGGAGTCCATCAGCCATACCGCCTCGATAATATTGCCATGGTGCTCCCAGAGAATCTTTCCCCGGCGGGCTATCTGTGGCCCTGCGGGCCGGATGGGAAAGGCGACCCTTGCGTGGCCGGCTTCCTGCCGACCGGCACGCAGTCGAATCCGGTGCCCAGCGTCGTCCTCAATCCTAATTTTGGCCGGATCAACACCACCCTCTGGCGGGCCGATTCGTTTTACGACGCCTTGCAGGCAGACGTTGCGAAACGCGTAAGCCACGGCTTCCAATTCCACGGCGCCTACACATTTGGCAAGAGCATTGACACGCTCTCAGCGACGGAGGCCAATGACGCGTTTCCGAACGGGCTATTTAACCAACTCTTCTTCGACCAGCGGACTACACGAGGACTTTCGGACTTCAACGTTGCCCAGACCTTCGTCCTGAACTTCACATGGGACGTGCCCGGTCCCAAGCGGGCAGCAAACCTTCTGCAATGGGCCTTGAGCGGATGGCAACTGGGCGGCCTTTACAAAGCCAGTACAGGGCAACCTTTTACGCCAATTCTTGGTGGGGATCCTTTAGGGACGAGATTGAACGAAACCGGCGAGCCGCCCAGTTACATTCCAGGATGCAATCTGATTGATCCAAATCTCAAGAAAAACCCTGCCGGTCCAATCTACATCAACCCGAGCTGTCTTAGCTTGCCGCAAACGACGCCGGCGATTGCAGCCCAGTGCCAGCCCTTTGGATTCGTGGCGGGCGTAAGCGCGGGCATCCCGGGCACGTGTGCAAATCTGCGGGGCAACCTGGGGCGCAATGTCCTAATTGGGCCTGGAATATCGAATCTGGATTTCTCGGTCTTCAAGAATAATCCTGTGAAGCGGATTTCTGAGAATTTCAATGCTCAGTTCCGGGCCGAATTTTTCAACATCCTCAACCGCGCCAATTTTGCCTCGCCGACTCAAAACCTGGCGGTTTTCGATCAGAATGGGCTGCCTGTTCCAAGCGCGGGCCTGATTACGTCCACACAAACCACCTCCCGGCAGATCCAGTTCGCGCTCAAACTGATCTGGTAAGCGGAGAGCGGAGTTGCTATAAGCGCAAGAAATCGAGCCCTTCGCACGCCAATTTGCAAATAGGCTACAGGCGAGCGAGAATATGAGGAAGCGGGGAACATCCTCGCCGTAGTTGGTGTCTAAATCTTCAGGGAGTTTCCGCAGCGTCGGAATGAGGCGGCGCGACCCGGGCGATTGGTTGGCCTCCGGTCCATGCTGGCGGAGCAGAGAGGTGGTTGGTCGTGTCTGACTTGGCACGCGTCCTAACCTGGCCTCAGGACGAAGCCGAGATCATGACGGAGTTGCGCAGCGGCTCCGAAGCGGCTTTCGACTGGCTCGTGACCTACTATCACGCCCCGGTCTACGCGGTCATATCCGGGATATTGCGCAATCCGAACGATGCTGCCGACGTGACGCAAGAGGTGTTTCTGAAGGCATTCCGGGGCATTCGCTCGTTTCGTCACGGCAGTTCCTTGAAGACCTGGCTGTATCGCATCGCGGTGCGCGAGAGTTTGAATTACAGGCGCTGGTTCTGGCGTCATTTGCGATTCCAGACTTCCATCGAGGAGGAGCAGGTCAACGGCTCGGCTGAGTTTGAAGGCACCGGGATATCCCCATTCGAGGAACTCGCCAGCCACGAAATTCAGCAGGTGGTTCAGCGGGCATTGGCAGAAGTGCCTACGGTCTTTCGAGCGGCGGTCATCCTGCGTGATCTGGAAGGACTCTCCTACGAAGAGGTGGCCGAGATCCTGGACGTTTCTGTGGGTACGGTGAAGTCTCGCATTCTGCGTGGACGCAGGACGCTGCGCGAAATTCTTGAACCGGTGTTGGTGCCTCGCAAATCGGTATCCCATGCGGGATTTCTGGCGGTCTCCCGCTTGAAGTGTGGAGATTGAAAATATGACTTGCGGTCGCGTCATTCGCTTCTTGCCCGGATATCTTGACGGCGCTTTGCCGGAAAGCCTGGGTCCTGAGGCACATGCCAGTATTGCCTCGCATCTCGAAGCTTGCCCCGCCTGCCGGCGCGAGCTCGAGCGGTATCGGCGCATACAGAGAATGATGTCCGCAGCCGCACGCCCGTCGCCTCCGGCAGATTTGGGAGTCCGCATCCTTCTGGCAGTATCGAACGCACGAGTGTTTGGGGGATTTGGGGGGCGACTGCGCCGCGCCAAGGACCGCCTGGAACTTGTGCTCGAGAATATATTTGAGCCCCTTGCCTTGCCGGCGACCGGCGGCATCGTGGTGGCTTTATTGGTTTTCGCTTTGGTTTACCAGGTTCTAGGCGGGAGCATGCCGGTGGGCGCTGCGACACCCGATTCGCCGACGAACCTGCTCCAGCCGGCTCGGCTCGAGGCTTTGGCCGGATTTCAGATGTCCAAGCTCGAGGAGATCACGCGCACGGGTGGACAGCATCCGCTTCTCGTCGAAGCCATGGTAAATGCCGA
>QHYR01000325.1 GCA_003223315.1 Acidobacteriota bacterium
AGGAGATAGGCCGCGATAAAAACGCTGCTAAGTTCCCGCAGCATGAAGATAAAGTAGGGCCAGCGCTGCATCCACCAGGTTGCGCGCATGGGCCGGACGTAAGGTTTCATTGTTTCTGTCCCCACGGCCAAAGCACTTCCCTGAACCAGTCCAGGGTGCTGGCCACCTTGGCCTGCTGGATAGCTCCAGCCGGGTCCACGTGCTTCGGGCAAACCGCGGAACACTCACCGACGAAGGTGCACTGCCAGATCCCATCCTCACTGGCCACGACTTCTTGTCGCTGCGCACGGCCCTGGTCTCGCGAATCAAGGTTATAGCGCTGGGCCAGGGCAATGGCCGCCGGGCCCAGGAAATGCGGCTCTAACCCGACCACTGGACAAGCCGCATAACACAGCATGCAATTGATACACATGGTGAAATCTTTGAATCGAGCCAACTGCGCCGGGCTCTGCAGATACTCGCCCTCCGAGACGGGTTTCTCTTCTTTCCGAACGATCCATGGCTGGACGCTCTTCAGCTTGTCAAGAAAACTGTCCAGTTGAAACACCAAGTCTCGGAGAACCGGGAAATTCGCAAGGGGCTCGACTCGAATCGGGTCGGGGTAATAATCTCGGAGAAACGCCGCGCAAGTGAGCTTAGGGACCCCGTTGACCATCATTCCGCAACTGCCACAAACGCCCATCCGGCAGGACCACCGAAAGGAAAGCGACCCGTCGGTGTTATCTTTGATGTGGTTAAGGGCGTCCAGTACTACCCAGTCTTTGCGGTACGGGACTTCGTAGGTCTGAAAGTGCGGCCCGTCCGTCGTCTCGGGAGAATATCGAAAGACTTCCAGGCGCATCGTGCCAGGGGCACTGCTATTTGCCATAGACTCGTTCTCCAGGAGGCCAGCGGGTGATCACCACATCCTTATACTCGATACGCGGTTCCCCATCGGTCCTAAATGCCAAAGAGTGTTTCAGGAAATTCTTGTCGTCCCGAGCGGGGTAGTCCGTGCGCTGGTGCGATCCTCGTGACTCCGTCCGGCGAAGTGCGGAATGCGCCAGAGCTTGTGCCACATCCAACATGAACTCCAACTCCAGAGCCGACATCAGTTCAGTGTTGAATGACACGCTTCGGTCGTCTAGCTGGATATTCTGGAAGCGCTCTTTCAAACGAGCGATGGTCGAGCACGTCTTGCGCAGGGACTCTTCCGTTCGATAGATTCCCGCGCCGGATTCTAAGGCCTTGGTCATTTCCTGGCGTACCGTAGCTATTCGCTCGGTTCCTCCCTGCTTCCGAATGAAGTTGGAGGCGATCCGTTGCTGTTCCGGCTGCGCCTGCAACTTGACAGCTTCGGAAGCAACACGCTGATGACCGAGGGCAAACTGGGCGGCCGCGCGTGCGGCGCGTCTGCCAAAGACCAGCAGTTCGGTAAGAGAGTTTGAGCCCAGCCGGTTGGAACCGTTCAGACTGAGGCAGGCACACTCCCCGGCGGCAAACAGACCGGGGAGAACTGTCGCAGCATTTATGTTGGTGTCGACGCCCCCCATCATGTAATGCACCACGGGACGCACCGGAATCGGCTCGCGAACGGGATCGATGCCCGCATAGTTCGTCGCCAATTCCCGAACGAAAGGCAGTTTCTTATTGATCTTTGCCTCGCCCAGATGGCGCACATCCAAATGCACCACGGTGCCGTAAGGACCAGGGATCGTTCGGCCCTTGGCATCTTCGTGCGCAAACGCTTGCGAAAGACGATCGCGCGGCCCCAACTCCATGGCTCGCAGACGCGGCCAGGGGTCGGGTGGCCCCAATCCGTAGTCTTGCAGATATCGGTAGCCGTCCTTGTTAACGAGGATTCCCCCTTCCCCACGGGCAGCCTCGGTAATCAGGATCCCAGTGCCGGGGAGTCCAGTGGGGTGATACTGCACAAATTCCATATCCTTCAACGGCACGCCAGCGCGATAGGCAAGCGCCATGCCATCCCCTGTCTTGATCGCTCCGTTCGTGGTAAATGGGAAAAGACGACCGGCCCCGCCCGTGCACAAGATGACCGACCTGGCCAGCAAGGCATAGACTTGGCCGGTCAGCATTTCAATCGCGGCCACGCCCTGGCACCGGCCGTCCTCGACCAGAATCTTGGTCACGAAATACTCGTCATACCATTTTATGGATGTGAACTTCAGGGCCGTTTGATAGAGCGTATGGAGCATGTGAAAGCCGGTCTTGTCCGCGGCAAACCACGTTCGCTCAATCTGCATGCCGCCGAAGGGGCGCACGGCAACGTGGCCGTCAGGCTCGCGACTCCAGGGGCAGCCCCAGTGCTCCAAACGCACCATCTCTCCCGGCGCTTCTTTCACAAAAACTTCGATCACGTCCTGGTCGCCCAGCCAATCCGACCCTGACACCGTGTCATAGGCGTGACGATCCAGACTATCATTGGCCTTGGTGACTGCCGCCGCACCTCCCTCGGCCGCGACCGTGTGGCTGCGCATGGGATATACCTTGGAAAGCACCGCAATGCGAAGCTGTGGATAGGACTCGCCCAATTCGATCGCGGCCCGCAGCCCCGCCCCTCCGCCGCCGATGATCAGAACGTCGTGTTCGTGACTCTCCATCTATTCAACCTCAAGTCCAGAAATCAGACAAAACTGTCGTGACTACCCTTCAGCACAAAGCATTGGATTCTCAGAGGATTCCAGGTCGCTGTCAAGGGCTGTGCTTGCAAAATTTGGGCCGCAACGGCGTCCTCGGCTGATGTGCAAGACGCGCATGGACGCACTGCCGCTAAGGGTTGCCAGCCGCTCAGAACGGCTCCTTGCGCGTACCTGTGGACTTATTTACCCACCCGGCACTAAACCTGAGAAGTACTATGGCGGCTTTCCTCCTTTCGGGCCAAGCTGACCCCTTGCAGCTTGGGTCATTCTCTCCCTCTCCGCAGGAGGACGTATGAAGGGCAAGTGGATCGCTCGCCTGACACAAGTAAATAAAGAGCTGCTGCTGATTTTCTCCATTGTGGCTTCGGCAGCACTGGTGAATTTCTTCGTCGAGGGCCAGCGGCTGGTTCTCACTTTTTACAATCTGCCAACGCTTTTCGCGGTGTACTACTTCGGGCGGCGCCGAGCCGTACAGGCTGCTGTAGCCACCATTCTCTTCGTGATCTGGGTGAACGTGATGCACCCCACACTCTTCAACCACGGTCCCGTTCCCGTTGAAGATCTGCTCGGATGGTCCGACCTGTCAATCTGGGCTGGGTTTCTGGTGATCTTCGCCTACGCCACCGGTACGCTGCATGAGCACAGCGAAGAGCGTATGCGCGAGCTGCGCGAGACCTATTTCGGCGTGCTGCAAATCCTGAGTCAGATGATTTCTAACGATAAGTTCACGCAAAATCACTCCTACCGCGTCTCCATTTACGCCACACAAATCGCCCTCGAATTGGGCATGGGAGACGACCAGGTGGAAGACGTGCGCGCCGCCGCCCTCCTGCACGACGTCGGCAAGCTGGAAATCAGCCGCGAAGTCCTCTATAAGGCCGCGCGCTTGACCGACGACGAGATGAAAGAGATCAAAACCCATGTCGAGCGCGGCGTGGAGATGCTGAGCCCGGTGGGAGG
>QHYR01000326.1 GCA_003223315.1 Acidobacteriota bacterium
TTATCCCCAGGACGAAGCCTTGATGGTCCAGCACGCATCGGAGACTGCTGCCATAGGTTTCATAAAACAGTTCGAACGTGCGCTCACTGGCGCGGTAAAGCCAATTGTGCTTGCGCCGTTTTTCTTCCGGCTTCAGAAGCTTGGCGCACATCATGGGCGTAGCGGTGAGTGAAACAATCATGGAGATGGCCACGGCCACACTCAAGGTGACGGCGAATTCGCGGAACATGCGGCCGATGATGCCGCCCATCAAGAGAATGGGGATGAATACGGCTATGAGAGAAGTGCTCATGGATAGCACGGTAAAACCGATCTCGCGCGAGCCTTCGAGTGCCGCTTGGAGCGGGACCATGCCTTTCTCGACGTAACGGGTGATGTTTTCGATCACCACGATGGCATCGTCCACCACAAAACCAGTGGAGATGGTCAAGGCCATGAGGGAAAGGTTATCTATGGTATAGCCGGCCAAATACATGACCCCGAAGGTGCCCACCAATGAGAGAGGCACGGCGATGCTGGGAATGGACGTGGCCCAAATACTGCGGAGAAAGAAAAAGACGACAAAAATGACCAGGACAACCGAGATAATGAGGGTCACTTCGATATCGTGGACGGAAGCACGAATCGTGATCGTGCGGTCCTGCGAAATGCTGATTTGGATGGATGGCGGAATCGAGGCTTGGAGCAGCGGCAAGAGAGCGCGGACACGGTCCACGGTGGCAATTGTATTTGCCGCTGGCTGGCGAAAGAGCTGGAGTAAAACCGCACGTCTGCCATTCACAGTGCCGGCATTACGGCTGTTTTGCTGGCCGTCAATGACGCGGGCGACGTCGGAGAGGCGCACCGGTGCGCCATGTTGGTAGGCAATAATCAGCGGCGCATATTCGCGGGCGACAAAAAGCTGGTCATTATCGGTGAGGAGAGAGGCATTATCCTGGTTCGACAGGGAGCCTTTCGGGGAATTCGCATTCGCCTGGGCGAGCGCTGCGCGCACCTGATCGAGGCCTACGCCCAGCTTGCTGAGGAGCATGGGGTTGATTTCTACGCGGACCGCGGGTTGCGAACTGCCACCGACGTTAACCTGACCGATACCTTCGATCTGTGCGATTTTCTGAGCGAGGATGGAATCCGCTACGTCGAACATCTGCTGCTGAGTGGCGGTATCTGAGGTAAGCGCCAGCACCATGACCGGGGATTCCGCGGGATTGACCTTGCGCCAGTTTGGATTGTTGGGCAGGTTGGCGGGCAATTGCCCGCGAGCTGCATTGATGGCCGCTTGCACGTCACGTGCCGCACCATCGATATTGCGGCTCAATTCGAATACCAAAACAATGAAGGTGGAGCCGAGCTGGCTATTCGAAGTCATCTGGGTAATGCCCGCGATGCGGCCGAACATGCGCTCGAGCGGAGTGGCCACAGCGGTGGCCATTGTCTCTGGGCTGGCGCCCGGGAGATTAGCGGAGACCATAATGACTGGGTAGGTCACCTCAGGCATGGAGGCGACAGGGAGCATGCGAAAGGCCAGCGCCCCGGAAAGCAGCAGGGCGGCGGTGAGCAGCGAGGTGGCTACCGGACGGCGAATGAATGGGGCGGAGATGTTCATCGCTGGACTTTGTTTAAAACGCCCGCTCACCGCGGGCTAAACTCTTTCCCGCTAGTCGCCGGGCTGGGGAGCCTCCATTCGCCCATGGACAGGTTGAGCTCGGCGAAAGTGGCCGGCCAGGCGATCAAACCAGATGTACACCACCGGAGTGGTGTACAGCGTGAGCAATTGGCTAATCAGCAAACCTCCAATGATGCAAATGCCGAGTGGCTGGCGCAGCTCCGAACCGGTGCCGCGGCCTACAGCCAGCGGCAAAGCCCCAAACAACGCGGCCATAGTCGTCATCATGATGGGCCGGAAACGCAGAAGACAGGCCTGATATATGGCTTCGTCGGGCGGCAGATGCTCGCCTCGTTCAGCTTCGAGAGCGAAATCAATCATCATAATGGCGTTCTTCTTCACGATACCGATCAAGAGGATGATTCCGATCAGCGCGATTACGCCCAAGTCGAGATGAAAGAGCTGCAAGGCGAGAATGGCGCCCACTCCCGCCGACGGCAGAGTCGAGAGGATCGTCAGCGGATGAATGTAACTTTCGTACAAGACCCCCAGCACAATGTAGACGGTCACGACGGCAGCCAGCAGCAACCAAGTCTCATTGGCCAGCGAATTACGGAACGCGGCGGCCGTGCCTTGAAAACTAGCGGCGATGCTCTGGGGCATGCCGATTTCGCGGCCGGCGTTTTCGATCTCCTGAACGGCGTCGCCCAGGGAAGCTCCCGGAGCGAGATTGAAAGAAACCGTGGTGGAGGGGAACTGGCCCTGGTGATTGAGTGTGAGTGACGCGGTGTTCGGCTCGAAATGCGTGAAGGCGATCAGGGGCACCTGTTCTCCTGTATTGGACTTGACGTAAAGACTCCGGAGCGCGTCCGGGTTTTGGCGGAATCCGGGCGCCACTTCCAAAACCACGTGGTATTGGTTGATCTGCGTGAACATGATGGAGACGAGGCGCTGTCCGAAAGCGTCGTATAGGGTGTTATCAATGGTCGCTGTGGTCACGCCAAGCCGCGAAGCGGTATCGCGATCCACGATCAAATCTTCTTCCAGGGCATGATTCTGCTGATCGGTGGCGACGTCCCGCAGATTAGGCAGCGCCTGCAGTTTTTGCACGAACAAGGGCACCCAGGTGGCCAATTCGTTGGCATCGGCGGCCTCCAGGCTGTACTGATACTGCGTGCGGCTTACGCGATCTTCCACGGTGAGGTCCTGCACGGCCTGCATGTACAACGTGATTCCCTCCACGGGTTGCACGCTGTCCGAGAGCCGACGGATGATTTGCGTGACATCGTCCGACCGTTCATCGCGAGGCTTGAGATTAATCTGGATGCGCCCGCTGTTCGGGGTCATGTTCGTGCCGTCCACGCCGATAAATGAGGAAAGGCTCACCACATCGGGATCTTGCAAAATTACCCGCGCAAGTTGCCTCTGCTTTTCCGACATACCCCCGAACGACGTGGTCTCCGGGGCTTGCGAGACGCCCAGGATGACTCCGGTATCCTGTACCGGGAAAAAGCCTTTGGGCACAACGATGTACATATAAAAAGTTAAAACCAGCGTACTCAGCGTCACGAATAGCGTGATGGTCTGGTGCCGCAGCACGGCGCGAAGGGTGGAGGCATAGCGATCAATCACCCACTGCCACCAGCGTTCCGAGATTCGATAGAAGGCCCCCTGCTGGGACAAGGGACGATGGCGCAGCAGCTTGGCGCACATCATGGGGGTCAGCGTGAGCGACACGCCCGCGGAAATCAGAATGGCCACGCTCAGGGTGATGGCAAATTCGCGGAACAAGCGTCCCACGATATCGCCCATGAAGAGCAGCGGAATAAGTACGGCGATGAGCGATACCGTCAGCGAAATAAT
>QHYR01000327.1 GCA_003223315.1 Acidobacteriota bacterium
AAACGAGGCGGTGAGGGTGCAAGTCCCCAGGGGCGACTTGCAAGTTGAGCTGGCCGTTGGTCCGAAGTTCGAAAATGCACTCCCTGGAGAGTTGGGCGGGATGCCCATCGTCCCGGCGAGCAACGCCGGATCGGCGACCTTGGCCGCGAGGAAAAACGGCTCCCAGGCCTGACTGAAATAGTATCCAGGCAGCGGCAGCACGTCAAAGATGGCGAAGCCGCCGCGAACGGCCATCTTCCCATCGCCGCGCGGATCCCAGGCAAAACCGATGCGCGGCTCGAAATTACGGAGGGTGGGGTTCGATTCGATAGGTTTAACGCCAGCGCAACCCTGCTTTCCGAATACGGATGTAAGGGCGATATCCGTCGTCCCGCAATAGGGTAACGGGTCGGAGAGGTTGCGGAGGCTGGTGAGCTTGCCATACTGCTCACTGACCACGGTGCTCATCTCATAACGCAGCCCGATGTTCAGGGTGAGGTTGTGGCGCCAGTGCCAGTCATCCTGAACATATCCGCCGAAGAGAGTTTCACGGTAGCCCCGCGGGCTAACTTTGCTAGGAAGCCCTGCCTCGAGGGAGTCGGGTTGGTTGGTGAGCAAATTCGTCAGGGAGCTGAAACGCAGCAGCCCGTTGGGGAGATACAAAGTAAGGGGATTGTAACGCATATTCTCCAGGGCAAAGCCGAACTTCAGAGAATGGTTTCCTCGGGTCCAAAAGGCGTCGTCGTAGAACTGAATGGAATTCCAACGGAAATAGGTATATCCGCCGGGCAAGCCCGCACTGGTCCGCGAGCCGCCGCCAGTCACGATCATGCCGGGCGCATCATATCCTGGCATCATGCTCAGGGAAGGGTCCCCGTAGGCGGGAGCAATGGCCCCTGTCGTCAGGTTGTTCGTCGTGAAGTTCCGGTTGTAACCCAGCCGCGCGGTATTGAGCAGGACCGGGGTGAAAGTGTGGGTCCATTCCAGGGCGGCGAGGTTGCGCTTGACCCCGCTCAGGACCGAAGTGGTATCGAAGCCGTCTGGCGTAGTGAAGGGGGAGTTGTCATAGTTATAGGTCACGAACAGGCTGTCCTTATCGCTGAACCTGTGATCCAGCCGGGTGGTGACGAAATTTTCCGTTACCCGACGTATCGGTGCGAAGACGAAGGTGGCTACGTTCGGGTTGCTTGAGTTGACCGGCCCGTTGGGGTGAGGATAGAGCGCCACGTACTTCGCCGCATTCGGGTCCACCTTCACCTGGCAGTTTTGCTCAGTTGGGGATGGGGATACTGGGGTGCAGCCAGATGGGAAGGTTATTTTGCCCGTTTTTGGGTCTGGGAGGGAGGTAAGGAGTCCGTTTCGCGCATTCTCGGACGGGACCTTTGTATTCGCGCTGGCGGTTCCCTCCGCAAGGCGTATCCCCTCGTAATCGCCGAAGATGAATGTTCGGTCCTTGATAATCGGGCCGCCGAGTGCAGTGCCGAACTGGTTGCGCCTTAAAGTCGGTAACCGCTGCCCAGCGAGATTGGAGAAGAAGTCGTTCGCGTCCAGCTTATCGTTGCGCCAGAACTCATAGGCGTCGCCATGGAAGGCGTTCGTCCCCGACTTACTGATGGCGTTGATTACCCCACCGGAGGTCCTCCCATACTCGGCCGAGTAGTTGCCGGTGATCACGGAGAATTCCTGAATGGCGTCCACGCCCAGGGTGGCCCCCATGACGCTGCCCGAGCCGTTGGTGTAATCGCTGATGCTGAGCCCGTCGAGCCGGTAGTTGTTCTGTGTGGGCCGGCCCCCGGAGATGGTCAGTTGTGACCCAAAGCCGCGGTTCCCGCGGAGCGCGCCGCTCTCGAAGGGCAATTGGACTTCTCCATTGAGGCCGATGACGCCGGGGGAAAGCGTGGCCAGCGACGCCCAGTCGCGGCCGTTCAGGGGCAACTCGCGCACCGTGGTGGATTCGACCTCGGCGGTGAGCGTCGAGGAGGTGAGTTGGATCTGTGGCGCCGCCTCCGTCACCTCGACGGTTTGACTTGTTTGTCCGACCTTCAAGGAAAAGTTGAGCTGTTGTTCCGCGCCCACGCCGAGGGTAAGGTTCGATTGGCGCGCCGTGCTGAATCCTGGTGACGTGACGGTGACCTCATAGCTCCCCGGAAGAAGATTGGGAGCCGAGTAAAAGCCGGCCGTATCGGCGGTCACCTCTCGCGCGACGCCCGTTGCGGTATTCCTAACAGACACCTGCGCATTCGGTATCACCCCGCCGGAGGGGTCCGTGATTGTGCCGGAGAGCGTCGCTCCGGTCACCTGCGCATAGCCCTGAACAGCAAAGAGACTGAGAGCCCAAATGACAGCCACGGAAAGAGCAACGGTAGTTCTTTTCGGAAGAACTCTAGTTAGCATGTCTGGCCTCCGCCGACTTAGGTGGGTCCCCTTATGGCCGGGCTATATACCGAAGCAAAAACAATGTCAAGTCAAATCGCAGTTAGCCGGCAGCAGGCGGTCCCTGGTCACGTCTAGTGTCGGCCGATTTGCCGGAAATCAGCGCATTCCAAGGTGCCGTCCGAGCGAATCATTTTTTTGACAATTATTTCCTTGACTTTGCTTTTCAGACGGAGTAAACGCTGCTCCATCGGTTGCTTCCCGTCCGGTTTTCGGGTCACAGGTCCTATCTCAAATGTCGAAGGGGTGAGACGATGACTTCTATTACGTCGGGGTTCCGCACATCCTTTTGGGGCCTTACGAGTAAAATTAGCTTCCTGCTGTTGGCCGCGCTGGGTGTGTTGCTGTTCTCTGTACCGCTGTTTTCCCAGGGCAATCTCGGACGCATTCTCGGCACGGTAACTGACCAGACCGGCGGCGTCATCTCGGGCGCCACGGTAACCATCATCGACAAAGACAGGGGTGTCGCGCGAACCCTGACGACAGATGATGCCGGGGAGTACAACGCTCCCAGCCTGATTCCCGGCACCTATATAGTCCGCGCCGAGGCCAAAGGGTTCAAGAGGCTGGAGCGCCAGAACGTTGCTCTCGAGGTGGGCAAGGAGATTCGGGTTGACTTGACCGTTCAGCCCGGCGAACAAACCCAGAGCGTCACGGTCACCGAAGCCATCCCGCTGGTGGAGACCACCAATGCCACCCTGGGCGGCACGCTTAACAACGCGGACATCAACGATATCCCCCTGAATGGCCGCAACTACCAGAATCTGCTCTCTCTGCGCCCGGGCGTGATGATCCAGCCGGGCGGCTCACCCTGGACCCAGAGCACCAACAACACTCGTCCCGATGAAACCGTGTGGATGGTGGATGGCGTCTTCAATGC
>QHYR01000025.1 GCA_003223315.1 Acidobacteriota bacterium
GATGCAATTCATCGACTTCATTGCCTGCGCCTTTAACCAGATCACTAATTTCGTGGCCAAGTCACATTACCGCTGGGGTGCTCCCGTGCCCATCGTCATTCGCGGACCCGCCGGCGGAGGAGTTCACGGCAGCGCCTTCCATTCGGCGAATCCGGAGATGTACTTCGTGCATACGCCGGGTCTGAAGGTGATTTACCCGGCCACGGCTTACGATGCCAAGGGATTGCTCAAATCGGCCATTCGCGACAACAATCCCGTGCTCTTTTTTGAGCATAAATTTCTCTACCGCCGCATCAAAGAGGAGCTGCCGCAGGGCGATTACACGGTGCCCATCGGCCAAGCCATCGTGCGCAGGCCGGGCCGCGATCTGACCATCGTCACCTATGCGGCCATGGTGCATGCGTCGCTCGAAGCCGCGGAGCAACTGGCGCGGGAAGGCATCGAAGCCGAGGTCGTGGATTTGCGGACACTTTTGCCGCTGGATCGGGAAACCATCATCGAATCCGTGAGACGCACCAGCAAACTGCTGGTGGTGCACGAAGACACGCGCACCGGCGGAATCGCCGGGGAAATTGCCGCGCTGGTAACCGATTCTGCGTTCGACGATCTGGACGGGCCGATTCGCCGGGTCACTTCGCTGGATACGCCGGTGCCGTTTTCGCCGCCGCTGGAGGAGCACTTTTTGCCTAACGCCGCGCGCATCGCCGAAGCGGCTCGTGATTTGGCCCGCTATTGAACTTTTTCGTCCGCCGAGCGCATCCTTTAGGTGTCTGTTTCGGATGCTGGCAGAGGGTGCCCCGCAGGGATTCTGCCGCGGGATGAGCACAGGAGAGGCCTATGGCCGTCGAAGTCATCATGCCCCAGATGGGCGAAAGCATCTTCGAAGGCACCATCACGAAGTGGCTGAAAAAGCCGGGCGATGCCATCGAGCGGGATGAACCCCTTTTCGAAATCTCCACCGATAAAGTTGACGCCGAGATTCCTTCGCCCGCGGCCGGCGTCCTTAAAGAGATCCGCGTTGAAGAAGGCAAGACGGTTCCCATCCAGACCGTCGTAGCTCTAATCGAATCGCCCGGAGCCCAGGCAGCCGCGGCCAAGCCGGCAGCGACGCGCGCTCCCGAAGCGGCCGCCAAGCCTGCCGCACCTGCAAGAGTCCAGGCCCCGCCGCCTCAGCCTGCACAAAAGCCTGCGGAGCGCCCCGCGCCGGCACCTCCGCCGATCCCTTCCCCAGAAAGGCCTGCTCGTGAAGCCGAGGCGTCAGAGGAAGAGACCGAGACCCTCGCCTCGGATGGCAGACGCATCCGCACTTCTCCCCTGGTGCGCCGCCTGGCGCGGGAAAACAAAATTGATCTGGGGAGCATACGCGGTACTGGTGCGGGAGGGCGCATCAGCAAGAAAGACGTGCTCGATGCTATTTCTGCCGGCCAGCGCCCCGGCGCGCCACCTTCTCAGCCCGCCGCGCCGTCCGAAGCGCCCGCAGCTGAGGTGGCGCCAGTGCACACCGTGCTGGAAACGGCTCTGCCCCGCGAACGCATCTATTTCGGACGTTACGAAGTGCAGCCCATGAGCGTGATGCGGCAGCGCATCGCCGAGCACATGGTTCTTTCCAAACGCGTTTCGCCCCACGTCTACTCCATCGACGAAGCGGACATGACCCGCATTGCTCACGTGCGCCAGGCGGCCCGCGCGGAATTCGAGCAGAAGCACCAGATCAAGCTCACCTTCATGCCCTTCTTCGTGCGCGCCTGCGCGGACGCTTTGCGCGACTTCCCCATGGTCAATGCTTCGGTAGAGGGCACGAACGTGGTCGTCCACGGCGAGATCAACATCGGCATCGCCGTGGCGCTCGATTGGGGACTGATCGTTCCTGTGCTCAAGCATGCGGAGGAGAAGAATTTCCTCGGACTGCAGCGGGGAATTAACGATCTGGCCGAGCGCGCCCGCGCGAAAAAGCTCAAGCCGGAGGACGTTCAGGAGAGCACTTTCTCGATTACCAACCCGGGCACGTTTGGCGGGCTGATGGGCCTGCCGATCATCAATCAGCCCAACGTAGCGATTTTAGGCATCGGCGCGATTCAGAAACGGCCGGTGGTCATTGACGACGCCATTGCCATCCGCTCCATGGTGTATCTGACCCTCAGCTATGATCATCGGGTCGTCGATGGCGCCATGGCGCACCAGTTCATGCGCCGCGTGAAGGAGCGCCTGGAAACCTGGGCCGAAGACGTCATCTAACGGGGCAGTGGGGAAACAATTCGCAGGGGCTTAGTTGGTACTTCCTCCGAGCAAAGTAGGCCGCAATCGATAGGACCATTCCGCCAGCTGGCCCAGGGGCACCACGCTGATTTCACGCGCCTGGAGCAAGCCAAGAATAAAGTGATGACGTGGATTCTCTTGCGGACGGGGCTCCGCTTCGGTAACGGCAACGAATTCGGTATGCGCGAGCTTCTGCCGGATCGCATCTGCCGTAAAGGCCAATACCTTGGCCTGACCGAGATCCTGGGAGAGCGATAAGGCTTGCACGAAACCCCGCGTGCCGTTGCGCCGGTACCCATAATCCAGGCGCAGGGGATCGCCCGCATAGGTGAATTCATCCACGCGCAGGCGGCGCTCCAGCCGCGGCCAAATACCCGTGCCTCGGAAGACCTGAGTGGCCCGCGCACGGATTCCGTTTCGCGTGGCCGCATCCGCTAGGCGGCCCGGCCGCGGAACCTCCACGTGATCATGGTAAAGGCGGTCCAGCTCAGCTTCCAAGTCCTCCGCCAGCAATCCTTTTTGCGGGCTGAGCTGTACGGTATTCGAGAGCGTTTGTTCCAGGCGCGCGACATAACCCTGTGCGTTGCCACCCGCAGCTGCCGACTGCGTAGCGAAGTCGTCCGAGAGCCGCCGCAGGAGCTCTTCATCCGCGGCAGGGTGCAAGCGTCGAACCCGGGCGAACTCCACGGGCTCTTCCAGCAGTCGTTGCAGCAGACGCCCGCTGGCCGGATCGAAGAGCAGGATCCCGATGTTCACCCACTCGTCTCGTACCAGGTTAGGTGTGTATCGTACGACGTGATAAGCGCAGGGCCGCAGGGCCTGCGTTGTTTGTGCTTCTGGCATGATTCACTTCCTGTTTGAGAATGCAGTCATTCCCAATTCGGGAAGGGCTGCCGCCCGGAGTCGCGCGCCGAAAGGATCAGCTCGCGCACGCCGTGCCGCCGCTGGTCGAGTCTTCGCGTCAGCTCATCCAGCTGCCCGTATTCGTCGTTGTACCACTCAGGTGGAATGCCCCCTGCAAGCTCTCCGAGTTGCGAGCGGCTCAGCCGCTCTTCTACGCGAGACAGCCAAGGCTCGAAGGAATCCATTCCAGTGACGTGCCGGTAGACGCCGTGCCGATTATAAAGCCCGCGCAGCGGCGCGTCCGGAAAATTCCACTCCCCGGCGTTGAAGCAGAACCCCTGGTCGATGAGCATGGCCTGATAGCGCGAACGGCCCGGCTCCAGAAAAAAGATGGCCTGCCGCCCGTTCGTATTGCAGGTCCACTTGTCGAATACCAGCATCCCCGCGAACTCGGCGAGATTCTCCACCTGCTGGAGCTGTTCGTCCGGCAAAAAATCGTGCACCGCCAGTTGCGCCGGATCGCCGGGATATCGCGAGCCGAATTGCCTCCCGGCGCGGCACGGCGTCCGCCCAATTCCCAGTTGCATCACCAACTCCGCCGTAAGCTCGATGAGTTCGCGGCGGACCTCCACCACCTCCATCTGCGGAACCCGCAGACCCAAACAACCCGCTATCTTCGTGCCAAGCATTTCGTTGGCCAGAATCCGAACGTGTTGCGGATTGTTTTGGAATTTGACGATGTAATAACCTCCGTCGTCGCAGCGCATCAGGTGTGATTGTGCTCCGCCGCGCATGCGGCGGATATGCTCTACGGCGACAACCATGGCGAGGCATGCTATCGAGCCCTACTTTGCCCGGCAAGGAGATTCCCGCCTGGCGTCAAATTCTCGCGGCGCGATTAGGCCATGCGCGGCATGGCAATCGCCTCCCCTGCCGCCTTTTTCATCCGGCAGCAACCGGAAAACAGCAATTGCCTCATCCGCGCCGCCGCGGAGATTCGCTTGTCGAATGGACTCGTGGGCGAAGTGACCCTCGCCGAAGTGCGCCGTAGCGATTACCGGCTTAGGTTTACCGCTTCTTGCGAGATCGTGACTTCTTACGGGAGGAACGCTTCTTCGACCTTCTGGCAGCGGCCTTCTTCTTGGGCCGCGCCTTCGCTCGCGCTGGTTTGCGCCTCCTTCTCGCGGCGCTTGGTCTGCGTGGCTTGGGTTTGGGCATGGATGGCGGCGCCTCGGGAACTCCCGGGCGCTCGGTTATGGTGACTTCCTCTTCCGTCTCTTCTAAGACACCTTCGTCTTTTTCGCCGCCCTCGTCTTCCTCAAACTGGGGAAATTCGTTCTCATCGCCGTTATCATGTAGCCAGGCCATCATTCCTCCGTAGGTCAGCCGCTTGGAGTTCCGGCCGACCTCGCCGCCGCGGCATCGGCGGCTTATAAACGGAATACGAAGCTTTTGTCAAGCCGTCCGTTCGGCCGTGAACTCTGCCGCCAGAGTAGCATCCTTTCCAGGAAATGGTGCCAGCAAATGATTTCTCAAGAGCCGAAGTTGGCTCTGCAGGAAAAAGCAGAGAGGAGTCGAGCCGACTCCTGTTGGTGATTAATGCGACTGAACGATCAACAGCATGTCACCCGCTTGCAGCGGCCTGCTGAAGAGAAATTGGTTTCCGCTACGCAGGGCTTCGATCGTCGTCTGATAGGCTTGCGCGATGGACCACAATGTCTCGCCTTGCCGCACGCGATGCGTCAACGGTTGACCCGCCTTTGCCGGAACGTCGGTCTGCGCAGCCGTCACCGAAGCCTTAACTGGCGTGGGTCCCGTCACTCCCGGATAAATTCTCAGGCGCATGCCGGCCACAAGGCGATTGCTTCGCATGCCGTTCCACTTTTTCAGTTCCGCGACCGTCGCGTTGAACTGATCCGCCACGCTCTCCACGGTGTCTCCGCGGCGCGTACGATAGCGCACCAGCGCCCCCAACGTAGGCTGCGGCTGGGCTGTTGCGGGAATAATCAGCTTGGTGTCCACCTCGGGACGAGCCTGCGCATCGAGCCCATTTACCTCGGCCAGCGACCCCACAGTGATGCGATATCTCCGGGCGATGCTGGAAAGTGTCTCGCCTTCTTCCACGCGGTGGCGGCGCCAGCTCACCCAGTTCTCCGGCGGTATCTCCGCCATGCCCTTCTCGAACTCCTCCGCCTTGCCCGCCGGAATCTGCAGCACGAACCGGGAATCGTTGGGCGTGACCAGGCGCAGCAATTGCGGATTGAGCAGCCGCAGCGAATCCATGTCTACGTCGATCGTTTCCGATACCAGCCGCAGATCCACCGGGTGCCCCGGCTGCACGCGGTCCACTTGCAGTGGTTCGTCGGCAATGAACTCGATGCCGTAACGCGCCGGGTCTTTGGAGATCAAAGTGAGCGCCAGGATAATGGGCACGTAGTTTCGCGTCTCTCGCGGCAGTACGTTCAGCTTGTACAGCTCCCAAAAATCGGCATAACCGGTGCGTTCGATGGCATGTTGCACCGCTCCTGGCCCGGAATCGTAAGCGGCCATCACCAGGTACCAGTCGCCGAACATCTCGTACAAGTCCCGCAGATGGCGCGCCGCGGCACGCGTAGCTTTCTCCGGATCCTGGCGCTCGTCTACCCACCAGCTATGCTCCAGGCCGTATTGCTTGCCGCGATAGGCCATGAATTGCCAGAGTCCGCGCGCTCCCGCGCGGGAGAGTGCCTGCGGCTGAAAAGCGCTCTCCGCCTGCGCCAGATACATTAGGTCAGTGGGCAACCCTTCCTCGGTCAGTACGCGCTGAATCATGTTGCGGTAACGCCCGGCCCGAGTTAATCCATTCTCCACGATGGTGCGGCCGCGCGCGGTTTGAAAGAAATTCAGGAAAGAAAGCACGGGATCAGTCAGCGTCAGTGGCATATCGTGCTTCACGGCCTGCAGTTCGCGTTCCGCGTTGGTCTTCAGCCCGGCATCGGTGGGAGTTGGCAGAATTTCGTCGCCCGAGAGTGAGGTTATGGCGCTAATCTGATCCAGCGGAGAGGGCTGGTTCTGTTGCTCGGACGGGACGCGGGGCGGCTCGTTTGCTTCCGCTTGCTGCCCGGCGCCCTGCACCGAAGACAAAGAAGGCATGATCTGGTTAAATAATTCGGAGAGCGCGGGTTCTCTGCCGAGATTAAAACCGCTGGCCAAAAGCATATCGAGCGCGCGGTCATAGTCCTGCCGAGCGGCGTCGTTGTGGCCTGCCTTGGCCTCTTGCTCACCCGCCGCAAACAGCGCCCTCACCTTCTGGGCCAGCCGATCCGCAGCATCCGGTGGCATCAACGCCAAATAGACGATATGCCCACGAGACGGCGCCAGCGGCAGCGTCCCTATTTTGGGGGCGGCCTTCGCGGGTGGGTTGGGCTGTGCCTTTGCTTGGGCATTGGGCCGCGCCTTTGCCGGGGCATTGGACTGTGCCTTCGCCGGGGCATTGGACTGCGCCTTTGCTGTGGCACTGGGCTGTGTCTTTGCCGAGGCATCGGGTTGTTGGACGGTCGTCGCTTGAATAACGGGTGGGTGATAAACGGCTACGTTCCGAGCGGAATCTCCGCATCCCGCCAGGCAAAGGACGGCGCTGGCAGCTAGGCAGAAGCCTAGCAGCGTCAGGAGCTTATCCACGGGTCTAATCGGCTCCATGCCCCTTAGCCTCGGACTCCTTTTTATGCGCCTGTTGAAATATCCGATGCCTCACCTCGGAATTGGGGACGGACCAGCCGTCGGCAATGATTTCTTATGCTACTCTGCCGCCCATCCGCGGGCAACCCCAGGGTTTCGTTCCGGTTAACATTCAGAAAACACGCCGCCAACAAAGTCTTTGCGGCATTGAACCTATAACCTGCCCTCCCGACCGGGCCTCAGGCCACTTCCTCGTCCTCCGCCAATTCTCCCTGACGTTCCGCCTTGGCATGAGCGATCACCTTCTCCGCAATCTCATTGGGAACAAAGTCGTAATGGGAGAATTCCATGCTATAGCTGGCGCGTCCTTGGGTCATCGAGGTCAGGTCCGTGGCATAGCTCAGCATCTCTGCAAAGGGTACCAGCGCCTTTACCACCACGTTCGATCCCCGCGATTCGCTTCCGCTGATGCGGCCCCGCCGGGAGCTCAAATCGCCCATCACGTCCCCCGAGTACTGGTCCGGCGCGTATACCTCCACGTGCATGATCGGTTCGAGCAGCGAGGGTCTGGCTTGCTTCATGGCTTCCTTGAACGCCAGTGAACCCGCAATCTTAAAAGCCATGTCCGAGGAATCCACGTCGTGGTACTTGCCGTCATACAGCACGGCGCGGAAGTCGACCACGGGATAACCCGCCAGATAACCCCGGTCGGCGGCGGCGCGGATTCCCTTCTCCACCGAGGGGATATAGTTCTTGGGGATGGATCCGCCGAAGATGTCGTCCACGAACTCGAACCCCGCCCCGCGCGGCAGAGGCTCCATGCGTACCCGGCATACGCCGAACTGGCCGTGCCCGCCGGTCTGCTTCTTGTGTTTTCCTTCCGCATCGGCCTTGGCCCGTATGGTTTCACGATAGGGAACTTTGGGCGGCTTGAGTGTCACGTCCACCTTGAAGCGCTTGCGCAACTTGGCCACCACCACCTCGATGTGCTGCTGGCCCGAGCCGGCCAGCAGGAACTCCTTGGTCTGCGGATCGCGCGAAAACCGCAGCGCCAGGTCCTCTTCCAGAATCTTGTGGATGCCCTGCCCGATACGGTCTTCGTCGGCGCGCGTCTTGGGTTCGATGGCAAAGGTGATGGCGGGCTCAGGAATGCGCGCCGCCGGATAAAAGATTGGCGAGGCCTTGTCGCCCAAACTATCGCCCGTGACCGTCTCTTTGAGTTTGGCGATGGCCCCCAAATCGCCGGCATGCAGCTCCGCCACCTCAACTCCCGCCTTGCCTTGCATCACTTGCACGTGTTGAAAACGCTCGCTTGTCCCCCGGGTAAAATTCGTGATTGTGGCATCATTCTTCAGCACGCCCGACATCACCTTGAAATAGTTGATGCGGCCGGCGAAAGGATCAGAGAGCGTCTTGAACACGAAAATGGATAGCGGCTCCGAATCGGCGATCTTGCGCTCCAGCGGATTGCCCTTGCCGCCCGGCTCGCCGAATCCGCTCGCGTTTCCCCGCCCCGCAGGATCCGGGAAGATATCTAGGATAAGGTTTAGGATGGCATCGCTGCCGATATTGCGCAGCGCCGAGCTGAGCACCACCGGAAATAACCGCCGCTCCTGAAACGCCAGCCGCAGACCTTTTTTGAGGTCTTCCAGCGGCAGAGTGCCTTTCTCGAAGAACTCCTCCATCAGCTTGTCGTCGCCTTCCGCGACCATCTCCACCAGCTTCTCGTGCGCCTCCCGCGCCGCGGAAGCCAGCTCCGCGGGAATCTCCTCAATTTTGGCGCGGCCATCTCCATCCGGCGTATACACCAGCGCCTTCATGGCCAGCAAATCCACCACGCCACGAAACTGTTTCTCCGCGCCGATGGGCAGTTCGAGCGGCACCACGGTGCGGCCAAACACTTCCTGCACCGATTCCAGAGCGCGATCGAAGCTCGCGAGTTCCCGGTCCATCCAGTTGATCACGATGGCCCGCGGCTGGCTGTATTCGGTACAGTAATCCCAGACTTTTTCCGTAACCACCTGCACGCCGGCCACGGCATCCACCACCACCAGCGCCGCATCGGCGGCAATCAAAGAGGCCCTGGTTTCATTCACGAACGTGCTGTAGCCCGGCGTGTCCAAAAAATTGATCTTCGTCTTTTCGCCCTGCCCTTGTCCGGGACTGGTCGGCACCCATTCCGCAAACGCCAATCCCGTTTGAATGGAAATCTTGCGCGCGATCTCTTCTTCATCCCAATCCGTTACGGTATTGCCATCCGCCACTTTTCCCAGCCGCGGCGTCATCCCAGCCGTGTACAACAACGACGACACCAACTGCGTTTTTCCGGTGTCGCCGTGACCGACAATGCCAACATTGCGCAGGAACTGCGTTGTGTAGGACTTCATGGCTTCCCCTATTCGGGCCTGGGGCCGATCTCGCGGGGCGAAAGCGCAGGCGGGATACCCAGGCGCCGTGCGTGGTTACTCTGAAAACGCGGATGCTAACACGGCCCGCGCGCCTCGGCAACGTTAGCCTGTGGCCTCGGCCGGACGTCCCGAGATAAGTGCGGACACTGGCGAATTTAGCATCCTCCCGTACTGATAGTTATAGCCCTGAATTTCGCTAAAAAAGGGCAAGGCCGTGACATTGCGGTGACACGCGGAGCCTCCTCTCTTGTATACTCCCACAACCCAGCTTATCCCCTCATTCATGATCCTAAGGAGCTTCTAGATGACTCGATCGCGTGTGACTCTGCTCGCCTTCATACTCTTTGCTGCCTTTGCGTCGTTCGGATGCGGAGCAAAGTACGGCATGAATTCCGCATCCCCAAATGGCGTTGCGGCCGTAGCTGTCCCGATCACCATGACGGATACGCCTCCCACTGGCGTGACCATCCTCTCCTTCCAAGTCAGCGTCACGTCGGCCATTCTCAATCCCGGCAATGTCAACTTGCTCGCCGGCAAAGGCACCGTCCGCATTGAGGTCCGGGAACTCGAAACCGAGTCTGCCTTCCTCACTACCGCCAGCATTCCGCCGGGAATGTACACCAGTCTGAATCTCACCTTTGCCAACCCCGAGCTCACCTTTCAGAACAATACCGCTGCTCCCCTCGCGGGTTGCGCTGTGGGGGCCGTTTGCGAAATCGATCCTACGGGTACGCTGACCTCGATGGTGAATTTCGCGCCCCCCGGAATTACCGTTTCAAGCAATTCGCCGATGGGCATTCAAATCGACGTGAATCCCAACAACGTCTTAACCGCGGCGCTGGGCGTGAATTTCGGCCTGGGCGTCACCGCGCAAACTCTGGCCATGAAGCCCGCAGGCGAACTCGAAGATCTGGAAGATTTGAGCGGCACGGTTCAAAACCTTAATACCACGACGTCTCAGTTCACGCTGCACACGATGAAGGGCGACTTCACGATCCTGATCGACCGCAATACCGAGTTCGAGCTGGAGCCGTGCGGCGCCAATAACCTCTCCTGCTTGATAAACGGAGAAATCGTCAACGTGGATGTGCGGGTCATGAGCGCGGGCGCGTTCGTCGCCAAAAAGATCGAAATCGAGGATGAAGTCGAAGACGACGAGCTCGGCGGCATGGTCTTCAAAATTGACGATGCCACGCATTTCGAAATGGTCGTGCTCGATGAGCTCAGAACGGTGAACAACGTGAACATCGGCAACGCCGTCGTGGTCACGTTGAACAATCCGCAATTCCAGATTCAGGCTGAGAATTTCTCAGTCCCCTCCGCCCTCCAAAGCAGCTTTCAAGGTGCCACCAATACGTCGCAGCTCCTTCCCGGTCAAACCGTCCAGATACGGCTGACCGCGCCCGTCAATCCCGGCCCGCCTTTAATGGTCACCGCAGACAGGGTGCGGCTGCGCATGACCCAGTTCACGGCCAACGTAAAGACTGGTTCGATCGTGCCCCCGAATTTCACTGTGGACACCTTGCCGGCCCTTTTCACTGGCGCCGGCATTACCAACATTCTCGTCCAAACCTCGAGCCAGACGGACTTCGATGGAATCGCGGGCCTCTCCGGTTTGTCAGACGGTAATATCGTATCTCTGAGAGGTTTGCTGTTTCGCAATGGCGCTAATCCGCCGGAGCTGATTGCGAAAAAGGTTCGCCGGCGGGACGACCGCGACGACTGATCACGCCGTGTAAGCGGCGGGAGTATTGGGGTGCATGCTGGTTAAACGCGGATTTGGTTAGGCACGAGCCAATCTCTCGGGGCGCCGATATACTCGCGCCATGAATACTGCGCGAGCGAATCCTATCATCGTGAGCTTGTTGCTGGCGGGGGTGCTGTGCGTGCCTGCCGCGCGGCCAATCGACCCCGGAATTTAAAAGCTTAGCCGTAGACGAAACTGGTGGCGTCATCCCGAATGCGGCCGTAACCGTTTTAACGTGGAGCGATATCTGCGCTCCTCCAGGACCTGATTTGCCCCGGTCTCCCCTCCCCGATCGTCTTATCCCGCCGCAGTGATTCTCTAAGCATCCTCGTGAATCGTCTTGAGACGAACCAGCTCGAATTCCTTCATCCCCGCAGGCGTCTGCACCTTCACTTCGTCGCCCTCTCGCCTGCCCAGTAGAGCCCGGCCGATCGGCGAAGTCGTGGAGATCAATCCTTGCGCCGCATCCGCCTCTTCGCTGGTCACGAGTTTGTACTCCACCTCGGAGGCCTTGTTCACGTCGCGCAGCCACACGCGAGACCCATACCCCGCGCGATCGTGCGGGATATTGTTGAGGTTCAGCATGCCGATATCGCCCATGCGCTTCTTGAGCTGACCCAGCCGGGCCGAAACGTAGCCCTGGCGCTCCTTGGCATACTTAAATTCCGCATTTTCGGAAAGATCCCCGTGCGCCCGTGCCTTCATCAATTCCTTGGGCAGCTCCAGGTTCAACTCGTGCTCCAGGGCATCGATCTCTTCCTGAAGCTTGCGCTTGATTTTGGAAAGTGCGTCGTCGTTCATATTCGTTCTGTTTGGCCTTTTCTGGCGTGAAGTTTCCGCTTTGCGCATTCCACTCAGATGGTAACTAGATCAAGCTGTCGATATTCCGCAAGCGGCCCCTGCGCAGGTCTACTCAACCAGAGCCGCAGCAGGATGAATCACGGATAAACACTGGCGGAGAGGGGGGGATTCGAACCCCCGTCACCCTTTTGGGGTGAAACTGCTTAGCAGGCAGCCCTGTTCGGCCACTCCAGCACCTCTCCGCCGCCGCTTGGTATCTCAGTTTACACCCAAAGTTGCCGCGGCTGATGACCCTAACCGCGATCGCCACCGCGTTCGAGAATAAAATCGCGATCCCCTCCCTCTCAAAGGATTAGAAGGGTCGGGCAAGCGGCGCATTTGATTAACGGAGAGGAGGATCGGCGCTGGTGGCCTCGCGATTTTCCTTCGTGGCGCGCACCACGCCGCTGATATCCACGTAAAAGCTGCGATACCCGTAGTTCCCGGCGCGGGCTTCGAGCGAATAGTTATGAATCGCGCCATCGGCCTCCGCCGGGCCGGGCGTGTACTCCAGCTGATAGCCATCGCTCTGCGCCAGTTGTGCCGCCTGCCGCACCTGCGGACCGAGCTGCTCCAAATCCGAGGGGTACGCGCCACCCCGCGCCTCCGCGTAGGAACGCAGTTGCGTGTAAACGTCATGGATCGCGGCCACTGCGTGTCCTTCCGCTTCCGCTGTGATGTTACCCGTGCGCGGCGTTACTACAAACCATAGAAAGCTCCACAGGGCGGCGAGCAGCACGCCTAGCAGCATCCCCCAGCGCAGCAGAATCTTCCCCAGCGTGGGCTTTTTTGTCGGGGTCGAAGATTCCTCGCCAAAGCTGGTCAGGTCCGCGCCACAATGCGGGCAGATTTCCGTCGCCTGATTAATTTCAGATTCACATTCGCGGCAGGTAACCATCGTTCTGCTGAAGGCCTGCTGATGGTTGATATTCATTGCCACATTCTTCCCGCTCTCGATGACGGCGCGAACTCGCTTGACGAGGCCCTGGAGATGGCCGAAATGGCGATTGAGGACGGCATCACCCATGTCGTGGCCACTCCGCATGCGAATTCGGAATACCGCTTTGATTCCGATGTCGTGCAGGAGCGGCGCAACGAGCTGCAGGCGCGATTAGGGGATCGGCTGAAGCTCGGAACGGGCTGTGATTTTCACTTGAGCGTGGAGAATCTCGGGAAGATTCGCGCCTCCCCAACAAAATATTCCATCAATCAGAAGCGATATCTGCTGGTGGAGTTCGCCGAGTTGGCCATTCCCCCTGCCGCAGATGAGGTCCTGCACGGGCTTCAGCTTCTGGGGCTCTCGCCCATCATTACCCATCCGGAACGCAACCGGCTCATTCGCTCGCAGCCGGAACGATTATGGCGCTGGCTGCGGCAGGGCTGTTACGTTCAGGTGACCGCGCAATCCCTGCTTGGAAAATGGGGAGAGTCCGCCAGAAAACAGGTCGAGGAGTGGCTCGATCAAAAAATTGTGCATTTCTTTGCGAGTGATGCACACAATGCTACCCGGCGGCCTTTGCGACTCGGCGAAGCTTATGCAGTGGTTGCGGGACGATGGGGAGAACCGACGGCGCAGGCGTTGTTCCGCGAAAACCCGCTCGCAGCGTTCGAGGGGCGGGCTCTTGCTTACGAACCTGAAGTCCCACCCGCCCCGCTCCGGAAGGAGCAGTCCGTCCGCCGCCGAAAACGATTCTTCTTCTTTTAGCTGGTTCCAATGCCCGTGACGGAGCTTCACGGGTTGGAAAATTGTTTCCAAAAGCCTATGCCAGAAAGGCGCAGCTTTTGGCCCAGGACCTTAGCGGCCTCCGCCAAGCGAAGCCACCGCGGCGTCGGCTGAGAAGATCTTTACTTCGACGCGCCGGTTCTTCGCGCGAGCCTCTCGCGTCTTGCCGTTATCCACCAGGTTGTTTTCGCCCAGACCGATCGTGCGAATCTGGTAGAAGGGAACCTTTTTCTCGGCGGACAGATACACCACGACGGCGTCCGCGCGGCGCCTGCTCAACTGCAGATTATAGTTGGCGTCCCCGGTCGTGTCCGTATAGCCTTCCACGGCGATGAAATAGCGCTTCAGCGAACCGGTATTGGAAGCCAGTTGATCGAGCTGTTGCTTATCCTCTGGGGAAAGCTCAGCACTATTGAACTTGAAAAGCACGATAGCCTGATTGCTGACCTTGTAATCGTCTAGATTGGCGATCACGCCGCGAAGCTGAGCGAACTCCTGATCATCCTTTTGAGCCTGCTTCTGAGCCTGGTCACTGGCCTGGTTGGCCCGGTTCATGGCATCGCCGGCACGGCGATCGGCAGCGGTAGCCTTTTCATCGGTAGCGCTGATGGCCTGAGTGTTTTTGGCGACATCCTGCTGGGTCTTCTGCAGGTCAGTGCCTTCCTTATTGACCTGATCAGCGACCTGGTTGAGCTTATCTTGAACGGGGGTGACGTTTTGGCGGACGTACCCCTTGGTGGCGCAGCCGGAGATGAGTGCGGTGGCGCCCAGCATGGCGATCAAAAACTTCTGCGTCATAGAGAATCCTCCACAGGAGCATTAGGGAACTGGATCGTGTTACGACCTCGTAGGGGACGATGCGCTAGGCCACTCACACTTTACCAAATTAGCCCCAAATTCACCAGATACAGGCAACCCGCGAAATCATGTAAAAAGCTCTAGGATTTCCTCGTATCTCTTGAAAGGCGGAATCAGATAGGCCCCGGCGAGCTCGGTACGCGCCCATGCCAGCATGCGCCGCGCGAGAGCGAAACCCCGCTCACGGGCGGCGGTGCCGGCCGATTCCATCTCCTTCAGCACGGGTTCGGGTATAAAGATCCCAGGGACTTCATTATTCAGCCGCAGCGCCTGCTTATAGCTGGTGAGCGGCCAGATTCCGGCCAGTACAGGAATGGGAGAGCGCCCGCCGATGCGTTGGAGAAACGCGTGCCAATGCTCGGGATCGAATAGCGGCTGCGTCATCGCGAAATGCGCGCCCGCTTCCACTTTGGCCAGAAAGCGCTGGATCTCGTAGTCGAGATCCTCGGCGGTAGGGTTCACGGCCACACCGACTGTGTAATTTGTGGCCCCGCCCAGCGTCTTACCAGCCCAGTCGTTCCCTTGATTGAGGCGGGAGGCCACTTTCACCAGCCCGATGGAATCGATTTCGTAGACGCCGCTCGCTTCCGGGTGATCCCCTACCGAAGGGGGGTCACCCGTAATGGCCAGGAAGTTGCGAACTCCTCCAATGCTCCAGGCGCCGAGCAGCGCGGCTTGCAATCCGATGAGATTCTGGTCGCGCGTGGTCACGTGCGGAATCGTCTCGACGCCCCGCGCCTGCAAAGCGCCGGCCAGCATCAACGCGTCCATGCCCACGCGGGCCAGGGTGCCGCTATTGATGTCGATCGTATCCACGCAGCCGCTCGCCGTGATCTTTTCCACCTGCTCGAAGATGCGCTCGAGCGCAATGCCCTTTGGCGGATCGATCTCCACCGATACGGCAAACTCGCCCGCCTTGAGCTTGCGCCACAATCCGCTTTCCGGATCGCGCCGTACCACGCGCGCTTTCTCCGGCGGCGTGGCAACGGAGACGGAAGCCGCTTTTACGGTTTGCGCCGGCTTCAGGCCGCGAACCGCCCCGGCCATGGCCCGGACGTGCTCCGGCGTCGTGCCGCAACAGCCGCCGACGATGCGCGCTCCCATGGCTGCCGCTTCGCGCGCAAAGAGGGCGAAATATTCCGGTGAGGAACGCGGGTAAACGGTGCGATCGCCAACGCGCGTGGGAAATCCCACGTTAGGCATGGCGGAAAGCGCGCGGCGCCCTTCGGCGAAGCCCTCCAGGATCGGCAGCAGCGACTGAGGACCGAGCGTGCAGTTGACGCCGATGACCTGTACATTTTTCTGTGCCAGCAGGGCAGCGGCATCGGCGGGGCGCGTGCCGCCGAGCGTGGTGCCTTCCGAGGAAAACGTCAGCTCGGCCACGATCGGCAGCGCGGAGAAGGAGCGCACGGCGTCTATGGCGGCCATCAACATGTCGATATGGGAGAACGTTTCCAAAACGAAGAGGTCCACGCCGCGCTCTTCGAGCGCTTGCGCCTGCTCCCGGTAAATCTCGATCATCTCTCCGCGCGGCACTTCGCGCATTTCGGGCGCGATGGCCAGCGGTCCGATGGAGCCGGCGATCAGGACCTCGTGGGGGGCCGCTTCGCGGGCTTCCCGGGCGATCTTTGCGCCGCGGTGGTTGATTCGGGCGACCTGATCGCCGAGGCCCAGCGCCGCCAGCTTGGAGCGATTGGCCCCGAAGGTGTTGGTCTCGATAATCTGTGCTCCGGCCTCGATATAGGCCTGATGAACGCGAAATACGGCTTCGGGCTGCGAGGAGTTGAGCTCCTCGAAGCAGCGCTGCGGGCCGGCGCCCTCAAACAGCATGGAGCCCATGGCCCCGTCGGCGACGAGCACGGCGTCCTGGATGCGTTCCTCGAAATCCGCGATTTTCATCTTCAGAATAGCCCGAGCCTAAGCGTCTGATTTGAGTCCGGTTTGTAGCGGCGCCCTTCAGGGCGGCACATCGGCTTGCTTAACGATATGCCCGCCTGAAGGCGGCCGCTACAGAAGTCAAACTCGATTCTCGCACAAACCCGGCTTCCGGCCTGATTGCTCCGTTAAGGCTAAAGTATACGTTGATGCGGCGGGTGGTCACAAAGGCTCGGCCAAGCCGCAAATCGCCTGCCGGCAGTGGCGGTGCCATCGGGAATGGCGACGCACAAGAAGCCGCCGGCGCGCCTCGGTCGCGACGAATCCGCGGGCCCGTAGACAGCTCGCCTTTCTTCCCCCCTGCTTCGCTAGCGGACTTGCTCGACGAGTTCGGCGATGGTGCCCATCAGGTCGTACTTGGTGAGGATTTCGTAGCGGCCTTCGCCCATGACTACGAAGACGGCGGGGCTTTCGTGGCTGAGC
>QHYR01000026.1 GCA_003223315.1 Acidobacteriota bacterium
CCGAGCAGGGAGGGACGGAAGGGCGAACCGATGCTATGCTTGGGAAGGCTTAGTGGTATTACTTCCCCCGCGGAATTATGTAATTACGGAGCATGCAGCATTTGAAATGCAACGGCGCGGGCTGACCCAAGAAATCATTGAGAGCGTCATGGATTCTCCAGACCAGGTAATAGAGGTAAGGCCAGGCCGAATCATTTTGCAGTCGAGGATCGAAAGGGGTGATCCGCCGAAACTTTATCTGATCCGCGCCTTCGTAGATGTGGATCGCCAACCGGCAGAGGTTGTGACGGCGTATCAGACGAGCAGGGTCGCGAAGTATTGGAGAGTCGAATCATGAAGGTGAGCTACGACACAAAAACGGATACGCTCAGCATGATTCTCAAAGAGGGCGCAACGATATTCGAAAGTGCTGAGGACAAACCGGGCGTGATTCTCGACTACGATGAGGGAGGCGACCTAGTTTCCGTCGAGATTCTCGATGCATCTCGGCGCGTGACGGAAGCGCGCAAGGTCGATTTCCAAATCGCCGGTTAAACGATTCGGCTCGCCCGGAGTACGTAGTTTTCGCTCGCAATGAGTACCGGCGGAGGCTATTCGCCGCGGATGAGGTCGGAGAGAGACTCGCGGCGGCGAATCATGCGGAAGCGGCTGCCTTCCACCAAAATCTCCGGCGGCCGGGGCCGCGAATTGTAATTGGAAGTCTCCACGAAGCCGTAAGCGCCCGCGCCCCAAAGCACCAGCAGAGCGCCG
>QHYR01000027.1 GCA_003223315.1 Acidobacteriota bacterium
AGAATCTGCGAACCGATATGAGCGCTGATGCCGCGCCAGTCGATCCAGCGGGAATCGCGATACTGCCGATACAGAGGAAGCGCATTTTCCCAGTCGATGCCGAATTTATGGCTGTGGTGGCCGGTAGAGATGTGCGGGTGCCCTCCGGCCTCCACGTCGGGATTCACGCGGATGGCCGCGGGCGCGCAAAGGCCGGCGCGAGAGGCCTCGCTGGCAAGAATGTCGAGTTCGGCTGCCGATTCGACGTTGAACAGGCCGATGCGCCCGCGCAGGGATTCGCGGATTTCCTCCCGTGATTTGCCGGCGCCGGAAAAGACAATCGATTCCGCATCGACTCCGGCTCGCTGCAGGCGAAAAAGCTCGCCGATGGAGACAATATCGAATCCGCTGCCCAGCCGGGCCAGCAGGCGCAGGATCGAAAGATTGGAATTGGCTTTGACGGAATAACAAATCGTGTGCGGCTGGCGCTTGAGGGCCCGATCGAGCTTGCCATAAGCTCCGCTGATACTGGCTGCGCTGTAAACGTACGCTGGAGTGCCAACGCGGTTAGCGATCTCTCCGAGGCGAACGCCCTCGCAGTAGAGCTCATTGCCCTGCCACGAAAATTCGGGCGTATAGCTTGCGGGATCGATCGCGGAATATGCCGGGGAGCTCGCGCGCCGGGAGCGGCCCCGGCGACCCACCGCGGCGCTCACCGGACTTTCATGACCACGAGTGTGCGGTCGTCGGTGATCGCCATACCTCGAGTGAACTCCTGAACCTCGGCGAGCAAGCGATCGGCGAGCTGGTCCGACGTGAGCGCCGCATTCTGCTCGACGAGGGCGGCGATCCGTGGTATGCCGAAAAAATTGCCCTCCGGATCCGTGGCTTCGGAGAGGCCGTCGGAATGGAAGACGAGAATGTTGCCGGGATCGAGATTCGTCACCCATTCTTCATAAGTCACGTCATCGTAGATGCCCAGCGGGAAGCCCACCAGCTTGAGTTGCTCACAGCGGCCATTCCGGTACAGCAAAGGCTGCGTCTGTCCGGCGTTGGCCACGCGCAATTTGCGCGTGGGCTTTCGCCAGGTGGCAAAGCAGAAAGTCATGAAGCGGCCTTCGATGCGGCGTTCGCAGATCAACTGATTGAGCTGGCGCAGAAGTTCCGCCGGCAAGAGTTTCTGCGGAGCGACGCTGCGCAAAATACCGATAGCCACGGCGCCATAAAGGGCGGCAGCGGAACCTTTGCCGCTGACGTCGCCCAGGCCAAAGCCGATCCGCGTAGGGCCATAGCGCAGGAAGTCATAAAGGTCACCGCAGACTTCGCGCGCGGAAAGGATTCGCGCGGCCAGGTCAACGCCAAAATCCTCCGCCGGAACGGGCCGCAGCAGGGCGCCCTGCATGCGCTGGGCCGCGTGCAGTTCGCGCTCCATACGGGCTTCGTCTCGGGCCACTTTCTCGTACAGGCGGGCGTTTTCGAGAGCAATGGCCAGTTGGGCGGCCAGGATGGAAAGAGCCTGAGCGTGGTCCTCGGTGAAATAGTTCAACTGCGGGCTCTCCAGATCGAGGACGCCTATGACCGTGCCCTTATGGATCATGGGAATGGCCAGTTCGGAGCGCGTTTCGGGGTTGACCATGCGGTAGCGCGGATCCTTGGTCACGTCCGGGACGCGCACCGGCAAACCGCTGGAGGCCGCCGCGCCGATGATGCCTTCGTTGAAACCCACGGCGAGCTTGCCCTGGCCGCTCTGTCCGTACTTCACGGCCAGCCGCTGCTGGAAGAGGTTGGTCACTTCGTCATGCAGCATGATGCTCATGATCTGATAATCGATGACGCGTTTCACGAGTTCGGCGGCGCGCCGCAAGAGCGCTTCCATATCGAGGATGGAACTGGCCTCGCGCCCGACCTCGTGCAGGAGCAGGAGCGTATCCGCCTGGCTTCGGGCGCGCTCGAAAAGACGCGCATTCTCAATGGCCGTGGCCAGGCGGCCGGCGAGCAGCACCAGAATTTCCTGCTGCTCGGGCGTGAAGTAATCCACTTGCGAGCTTTGGATATCGATGACACCGATGACCTGATGCTTAAACAGCAGCGGCACGGCGAGCTCGGAACGAACGCTATCGATGGCATTGATGTAACGCGAATCGTTACGAACGTCGGCCACCAGGATCGGCTGGCGGCTCGCGGCCGCGGCTCCCGAAATACCCTGGCCCACCGGGACGCGCCAATTCTCCATCATCTCCTGACTGTATCCGACGGCAAACCGATTGGAGAGCATTTGGCTCCCCTCATCGAGCAGCATGACGGTAAAAATTTCGTAGTCCACCAGGCGCTTGATGAGCGTGGCCATCTTGGAGAGAACGCGGTCCAGGTTCAGTGAAGCATTGATCTCTTCGCCGATCTCCGCAAGAGTGGCGAGTACGCTCTCCGAAATTTCCTGGGTGACCCTGGTTTCCACGTCAGACATGGGCGGATTTCTCTAGGTCCAACAGTATATCAGCAGGCGAAGGAGGTTCCGGTTTTGCTGTCCGGAAATGCAGGAGTCGCGGCGGAGCCTGCGATTCGTTCAGCGGGCCAGGGACTGCGGACGGGGCTGGCGGCCGCCAGGCAATCGGAGGACGCAAATGTCGCGGAGATTGCGATAGCGCTCCGCGTAATCCAGGCCGTAGCCAACCACGAATTCATTGGGAATTTCAAAACCAACGTAGTCCGGCCGGACTTGCTTCACGCGAGGGCCGGATTTACTCAGCAACGTCGCAACGCGCAGCGAGCGCGGCTTGCGTTGCCACAGCACACGCTGGAGGTAATCGATGGTTCGCCCGGTATCCAGGATGTCTTCCACTAAAATCGTGTGGAGGCCCTCGATGCTGTTATCCAGATCCTTGGTCAGGCGAACCTGGCCGGAACTGCGGCTCGATTGGCCGTAGCTGGCCACGGCAATGAAATCCAGCGAGACTTCGAGGCCAATTTCACGGATCAAGTCGGAAAGAAAGATCGATGCGCCTTTGAGGACGCCGATGAGATGCAGGCGTTGGCCGCCAAAATCGGCCGTGATCTCTCGGCCCAATTGGCGGACTCGCCGCTCGATGGCATTGCGGCGAAGCAAAATCCGCAGGTGCTCAGGCTCGCGCGCCGTCTTCACCAGTCCCTCCAGAAAGAGGCCGGTACTGTATAGTAGGGCTGCACAGAACTCAACGATATGGCAAGTGGCGAAAGAGAAAACCGATGGCCGGGGCGGCGGGTGCTGGTTACCGGAGGCGGCGGATTTATCGGCAGCGCCCTGGTTTGGGAACTCAATGGGCGCGGCTGCACCGATATTGTGATCGCAGACTCGGCGCCGGAAGCCGAGCGGAGCCGTTATCTGCGGCATTTGATTTTTGCCGGCTACATCGAGCCGGAGCGGACTTTATCGTGGCTTGCCGCGGGCCAACTGGGAAAATTCGACTTCGCGTTTCATTTGGGCGCCTGTTCCTCCACGACGGAGATCGACCGCAAATATCTCTACCGCAACAATTACGAATTTTCGCGCGATCTGGCGGCTTGGGCGCTCGCGTCGGGCACGCGGTTCGTGTACGCCTCGTCCGCAGCGACTTACGGCGACGGGAGCGCGGGCATGGACGACGCAAGCCCCGGCGTTCTCGAACGGCTCAAGCCGCTCAATTTGTACGGCGAATCAAAGCACCTGATGGATCTGCACGCCTGGCGGCAGGGCTGGCTCGAACGCCTGGTGGCCCTCAAATACTTCAATGTCTTCGGGCCCAACGAAGAACATAAAGGCGAAATGCGCAGCGTGGTGAACAAGAGCTTCGCGCAGGTGATGCAAACGGGAGGCATGCGCCTGTTCAAAAGCTATCGGCCGGAATATGGGGACGGCGAGCAGCGTCGCGATTTTCTTTATGTCAAAGACGCTGTGCGCATGACCCTGCATCTGGCGGAACATCGCCAAGCCGCGGGAATTTTCAATATCGGATCGGGAAGAGCGCACACCTGGAATGAATTGGCCGGCGCCATCTTCAGCGCCCTGGGGCGTGAGCCGCGCATTGAGTACATCGAAATGCCGGAAACGATTCGCGACAAGTATCAATATTTTACGGAAGCGAAAATCGAGAAATTGCGATCCACGGGCTATAAGCAGCCGATTACGGCACTGGCCGAAGCGGTGCGCGATTACGTCCAGAATTATCTGCTTCCGGCGAAGGCGCTCGGGGAAGCGGAGTGCGAGCGCGACCGCTGCTAACGGCAGCGCGAAGCAGAGGCCGTCGCGGGAACTGCCGACGCCCTCGATCAATCCTTGGACGTCAGCGGCGCACGCACTTTAGCGTCGTTCGGGCGTAGCATCGGCCCACCGCGCGAAACTCGAGGGGCGCTGCAGGGAATAAAATGTGCCGTTGATTTCGACAGAACCGAAAATACCCGCAGCGTATTCGAGTTCGCACTTTTGCGGCAAATCTTTGGGATAGAAAACGCCGCGCCAGAGCTTGTAACGCCAGCCGGAAGTGCCGATGCGAACTTCACCACATCTTTGGCCGAGTCGCCCACGTTTTATTTATAGGATGCGCCGGGCATCGGAAGCGGAGAAGTGCCGCGCTCACTCTTCGTCTGCGGGCCTGGGCGCAGACGAGCCTTACGTCTTCGATTTCAGTTCTTTCTGTCCAGCAGCCGGTGCGAGGGATCATTTCACCCTCGCACCGACCTGGAGTCATTAGAACGTAAGCTTCAACCCGAGCTGCATCGCACGATTCCCTCCCGAACCGATGATGGGATTGCCAGTTGCGAAGTCGGGTGTCTGGCACCCGCAGCCGAACGAACTGGTGTTGCCGCTCGTGGCCGAGGGGTCATCGCCGTTATGTGAGCCATTATTTGCGCCATTCGGATTGGAGATGGTGGCGCGATTGAGCACGTCGAAGAACTCAACCCGGAACTGGGCGCTGTACCGTTCCTTGAACGTGAAGGTCTTGAATACGGAGAGATCCCAGTTCTTGAAGCCGTTGTCGCGGAAGATGTTCCGGCCCATGGTGCCAAAGGTTCCAGATTTCGGAGGCACCATGACCGAGTTGCCGTCTACGTAGCAGCCACCCTTAGCGAGCGTACCGGGGTTGGGGGCTACCGCCGTACACTGCGCACCCATTGCCGCTGAGTTCGGGAAGGTGTAGACGCTGCCGTCAATCCCGGATTGCGACGTGCATGTAACAGTTCCCCCGAAGCCGGAGCAGTAGGGAATGGAACTGGAGCCGGACTTGAAGTCGGCAGGGTTCCCGAAGAAATCCCACCGATCCTGGTTCTCCACGGTCCCGCTGAAATCGTTGCCTTGGTCGGCAATGTTCCAGGGCTGGGCGCTCTGGACGCTCACGATCGAGTTGATCTTCCAACCTTCCAGTAGCTGGCCAAAGCCCTTTTTTCCTGGAATTTCGTAACTGGTCGTGAGAGTGAAGCGGTTCCGCACGTCGAAGTCGCTGCTGGCGTATTCCGCCAACGGATTTCTGCTGTCCTGCGGGAGCGGTCCGAAACGATTCTCGGAGCCGTTGTCCAGGCCATGACCGTACGTATACCCGCCGGTGAAAGAGAGCCCGTGACTGACCCGCTTGGTCAGCGTGGCCTGCAGGCTATTGTAGTTGGAAAGGCGATGGCTCGACACTTGGTTGATAAAACCCAGGTTGGAGAACTGGGCGTACGGAAGGACGCCCGTTACGGGATCAACCTGATTGATGTCGCTAAACCCAGTCAGTCTGTTGCCATGATTGCCCACATAGCCCACCTCCAACGAGAGGTTGCTGGTGAAGGCGCGCGTGACACTGAGGTTCCAATTCGTGAGGTACGGAGTGCGCAGATTCGGGTCCACCCCCACGATGCTGCAGGGTGAGGCGGTGCAATTGAACACGCCGGTCGGAAAAACAACCCCGCCATTGAGGCTAGGGCTAACAGCGGTGGCCGGGTCCCAGTTGAGAACAGTTCCCTTACTGTATGTCACGGTCGCCAGGTTGATCGTGCCGCCATAGGTCGCCGGACAAGTGCCGCCGATAGGTACGACCGTTTGGCAGGCGCCGGTCGGAACGGCGCCGAGGCTGCCACCCGGGAAGTTGTTAGGCCCGGTTACCGCCAGGAAACTGGCCGCGACGAAGGAAGAATAAATGATGCTGGCGCCAGCCCGGACCACCGTTGTGCCCTTGCCCGTGACATCCCAGGCAAAACCCAGGCGCGGCGAGAAGTTTTTGTAGTCCGGCTTCCAGATTGTATTGCCCACCGATGCTTGACCCTCCTGAACAATTCCGAACGTCGACGTCGGATCGAAGTTACCCAGGAGGTTGTTGGCCTCACGGAAAGGCGATACGTAGGAGTAGCGCACGCCCAGATTGACGATCAATTTCGGGGTGACGCGCCAGTCATCCTGAACGAACCCCGCGTAGTTCATCCACGTCAGCGTGCGCACCGCGTTGCCCAGGAGTTGACGTCCTCCCGAAGGATGTCCGGCGAAGAAGTCTTCGAGTGGGCAGGATACTGGATTGCCCTTTTTATCCTTACAGTCGGTGAGTCCGGTGGTTGCCGCGCCCTTGAACTCGATGCGGCCCCGCGTGTCGTGGCTGAAGGAATCGGCCTCGATGTGCGCGACCTCACCGCCGAACTTCAAGCTGTGCTTGCCTAGCAGATACGAGACACTGTCCTGACCATCGTAAAACGGGTTGGGGCCGTTTTGCATGGGACGGCCGTTCCAACTGCCCAACAAGCGATTACCCTGACCAAAACCCGTCATCCAGATGGTCGGAAACCCACCGTCAGCGGTGATGCCTGTGTTGAGGGGGTAGCTCTTGCCATCGGCGAGGACGTTGCGGTCAAAGGGGAGAATTTTTGCCGAAGAGCGGGTGTAGCCAAACCGGAGTTCGTTCACCACGCTGGAAGTGGGGGTCCAAACCCAGTTGACGACCGCCGTCCAGTTGCGTATCGCAGCTGTGTCCACCCAGTTTGGATTCACCGCGAGATGATCTTCTCCAACGGGGGAGGTGTAGTTGCCGATCCAAAACATGCCATTGAGCATGTGTTTGCTGTTGATGCGGTAGTCGAGTTTCGCCACCCCATTGTCGCTGGTGTTGACGTTGGGGAAGGTGCTGAGGTAGCCGGTGCTGTTCGCAGGGGCACCCTGGATGTAGCCGCCCGTGCAGCTGGCGGTTACGGCTGTTGGCTCAGTGCAACCGAGCAACTTCTCGCTGACCAAACTCCGCTTCACGCCCTTCGCTTGCAGCGTTTGGATGGCATCCACCATGCTCTTCTTCGGACCTAGACCCGAACCGGTTGCGGGAACGGTACCGGAAAACGCGTTGCCAATAAAGGAACGCAGGCCCTCATAGCCGGCGAAGAAGAAGAGCTTGTCTTTTTTGATCGGCCCGCCCACCACGCCGCCGAACTGCTTTAACTGCAAGGGCAGCTTATCGCATCGGGACGGTATGCCCGGGTTAGGCACGCAGGTTCCATTGGTCAGCCCGGGGTTGAAGATGTTGCGGGCATCGAAGGAGTCGACGCGGCCAAACGCGTAGGCCGCTCCGTGAAGGTTGTTGGTCCCCGAACGGATTCCCACGTTCACAACGGCCCCTGGCTTCCAGCCGTACTCCGCTTTGGGATTTTCCTCCAGGTTGAATTCCTGGATGGCGTCGATGGGCAGAATGGTGGCCCCATCGGTGATGTAACTCGAAGCGCCGGTGACGGGACGGGCGTCATAGAAACCGGCATTGATAACCCCATCCACCATCCAGGCGGATTCATCGGGACGAATGTTGTTGGTGCTTTGGGTCCATGGTCCGCCGCCCGGCTGGATCATCACGCCCGGGCGCAGGTTCAACAGATACTGATAGTTGCGGCCATTCAAGGGCAGGTCCTGGATTTGCGCGTTGTTCAGCGTGCCGCCCAGGGTGGCGTTGGTGGTCTCCACCAGCGGGATGGACTCGGTGACCGTGACACTCTGAGTTTGCTCGCCGGGCTGAACGGTCACGTCAACGCGAACCTCCTTGCCCACCTCGAGCACCACGTTCTGACGCTCCATCCTCTTGAACCCATTGGCCTCGACGCGAACCGTATATGTGCCGGGAATCAGCGTAGGAGCGTTATACTCCCCGGCATCATCGGTGATGAGGGTTCGCGCGACACCTCTGTCCTTGTCTATGATCGTCACCGTGGCGCCCGATATGACGCCGCCAGTTTGGTCCATAACTGTTCCGAGAATGCGTCCGAAATTGCCCTGGGAAAACAGAGAGAAGGAGAACAGCAAGACACCTACCGCCGCACCGAGCAGGTTGATAGCTTTTCCGGCTCGGGCCATCTTGAATGTTACGGATTTCATAAACACCCTCCTTTTAAAAGCCGAAGGAAACACCTCCGGCTTGACCCAGAGAAGGGCCTACTAACCTAACCTTGTAAGAGCCTCCGACTTGACCCTTGGAAGGGCCTCCGACACTTAGGTGCGGTCTAGCACTGCACAACGATAAAGTCAACAAAAATGTTGTCACCAAAATGTTCCGATGAATTATGCACTGCACTTCGATTGGGGCGTGCGGTGGATTTAACTACGGGATATCGCCACGCAGAAACTAGCGGTAGGCTGCGGCAAACGTGCTGGCATCTACGCCCGCAAGATCGGAGAGCAAGCTCGAGGCATCCATTGCCAGCGACTGCCGGATTTTGTGCGCTGCGGAACGGCGTGGTATCGTGAGCTTACGACTACAAACTAGCCGAGGATACGGATGCCCATAGCGACTATTAATCCGGCAACAGGCGAAACCCTGAAAACATTTGAGCAGCTCTCCGACGCACAGATCGACCGCAAACTTCAGATCGCGGCGGAGGCATTCTCGAAATACCGCAAGAGCTCCTTTGCGGAACGCGCTCGGTTAATGCAGCGCGCGGCGGAAATCCTGGAGGGCAAGAAGGAAAAGTTTGCGCGCATGATGACCACGGAGATGGGAAAAACGTTTCGCTCGGCGGTCGAGGAAGCGGTCAAATGCGCGTGGGCTTGCCGGTTTTATGCGGAGAATGGCCAGGCTTTTCTGGCGGACGAAGTGGTGGCCACGCCGGCAACGCGGAGTTACGTACGTTATCAGCCGCTCGGTCCGGTTCTCGCCGTCATGCCCTGGAACTATCCCTTTTGGCAGGTGATCCGGGCGGCGGCGCCCATCCTGACGGCAGGCAATGTGATGCTGCTGAAGCACGCGTCGAACGTTCCTCAATGCGCGCTGCTGATCGAAGAGCTCTTCCGCGAGGCGGGTTTCCCCGAAGGTGTATTTCAGACGCTGCTGATCGGGTCGCCAAAAGTCGAGGCGGTATTGGGCGATTCGAGAGTCGCGGCCGCGACGCTCACGGGAAGCGAAGGAGCGGGCGTGCAAGTGGCGCTGGGCGCGGCGAAACAAGTGAAGAAGGTGGTTTTGGAATTGGGCGGCAGCGACCCCTTCATCGTGATGCCGAGCGCCAAGCTCGATGAGGCGGTAGCCACGGCGGTGAAGGCACGCATCGCCAATAACGGGCAATCCTGCATCGCCGCGAAACGCTTTATCATTGCCGAGCCGATCGCGGAGGAGTTTCAGAGCAGATTCGTCTCGGCAATGGCGGCGCTCAAGGTGGGCGATCCCTTCGATGAGAAAACCGATCTCGGACCCTTGGCGACGAAAGACGGGGTGGAAAGCCTCGATCGTTCGGTGCGAACGACGGTTGAATCGGGCGGGGAAATATTGACAGGAGGAAAGCCGCTCAGCCGCCCCGGCAATTTCTACGCGCCGACGGTGCTCGGCAAGATCCCCAAGGGCTCACCCGCACATTGCGACGAGTTGTTTGGTCCAGTGGCCAGCGTATTTCGCGCCAAAGATTTGGATGAAGCGATTCGCATTGCCAATGACAGCCGGTTTGGACTGGGCGCCAGCGCCTGGACGAATGACGAAAAGGAACGCGAGCGCCTGATCAATGAAATCGAATCCGGGATGGTGTTCATCAACCGCATGGTGGCCTCCGACCCGCGGCTGCCTTTCGGAGGCGTGAAGTGGTCTGGATACGGACGCGAATTGGGCAGCTTCGGTATCCGCGAATTCACGGATATCAAGACCGTTTGGATTCAGTAGCGTAACCCGCACCTTAGTTTCGCAAATACCCTCAGCGAGGAGGTCTCGATCAGGTGGCCAATCTGGGATTTGTAGGGCTGGGCGTGATGGGAAGCTTGATGGCCCAACGACTGCTCGAAAGGGGGCATAGCCTCACGGGCTATAACCGCACGCGCTCGAAAGCTCAATCGCTGATCGGGAAGGGCATGAAATTCGCCGAGACGCCGCGCGCCGTGGCCGAGGCTGCCGACGTAATCTTCTCTTCGGTGGCGAATTCAGCTGCGCTCACCTCGATTGCCGAGGGTCCGGATGGGATTCTGGCGGGATTGAGCCGAGGCAAACTTTTTGTAGACATGAGCACGGTGAGCGTGGCGACGAGCCGGGCAATTGCGGCCAAGGTGAGGGAAAAGGGCGCGGACATGCTGGATGCGCCAGTATCCGGAAGTGTGGCCACGTTGAAGGTGGGCAAGCTCTCGCTGATGGTCGGGGGAAAACGCGAAAGCTTCGATCGCGTCAAGCCTCTGCTGGAAGACTTCTCCGACCAGCCGACAGCGGGACAGGGACAGAAGGTAACGTACGTGGGCGAGAACGGGTTGGCGCTGGTGATGAAGATTGCCACCAACTCCAATCTCGCGGTGCAGATGCTGGCGTTTTCGGAAGCGGTTCTGCTGGCGGAAAAAAGCGGAATTCCGCGGCAAACAGCAGTGGACGTCTTGACGCACAGCGCCATTGCCTCGCCCATGGTGCAATACCGCGGGCCCTTTGTGCTGAAGCTTCCGGAGACGGCCTGGTTTGATGTAAACATGATGCAGAAAGATATGCTGCTCGCGCTGGAGCTGGGACGCCAATTGGACGTTCCTCTCCCCACGGCGGCTGCGGCGAACGAAATGCTCACCAGCGCGCGAGCGATCGGGCTGGTACACCAGGACTTTGCCGTGATGTTTGACGCGCTGGCTAAAATGTCAGGGGTATCGCGATGACCAGTGCTACGCAACGATCCGAAGCGAACGCAGCACTGGGCAAGGAGCAACTGCTGCGCATGTACCGGCGCATGTTCTCGATCCGGCAATTCGAGGAGCACGCCAACGATCTCTACCTGCGCGCGCTCATGCCGGGGCTCACGCACCTCTATGAAGGCGAGGAGGCCGTGGCCGTGGGCATTTGCGAAGCGCTGCGCCCGGATGACTACATCACCAGCACACATCGCGGACACGGCCATTGCCTGGCAAAAGGCGCCGCGCCCAACCGCATGTTTGCCGAGTTACTCGGCAAAGAGGCCGGCTACTGCCGAGGCAAAGGCGGATCGATGCACATTGCCGATCCGGCTACGGGAAATCTAGGCGCCAACGCGATCGTCGGCGGCAGTGCAGGCATCGCCACCGGCGCGGCATTTTCGGCCAAGAAGCTCGGGAATGGCAGAGTTTGTATCTGCTTTTTTGGCGAGGGCGCGCTGGGGCAGGGAGTCCTCTACGAAGTCATGAACATGGCGCAGCTCTGGAAACTGCCTGTGATTTACGTCTGCGAGAACAATATGTACAACGAGTATACGAGAGCGTGGACGGGCAGGACGTCCGCGCAGTGCATGCGGCGGCCTCTCGGTTTATCGAACGCGCGCGAACAGGGGCAGGCCCGGCATTTCTGCTCTGCAATACTTACCGATATCGCGGGCACCACGTGGGTGACATCAATCGCGAATACTATCGCGCCAAGCAAGAAGAGCAGCGATGGTCTTCCGAGCGCGATCCCATCAACATTCTGGGAGATTGGCTCATCCAACAAAAGCTCGCCGATTCGGCGCAGCTGGAACGGATTCAAACCGAGGTCAAGGCGGAGATCAATGCCGCGGTGGAATTCGCCATTGCCGCGCCTTATCCGGCTATCGAGCAGGTGGAGCAGGACGTCTATGCCTGAAACTGCCACCCAAACTACAGTACGAGAGTTGACCTTCGGAGAAGCGATTCGCGAGGCGCTCGCGGAGGAGATGCGCCGCGATCCGCGAGTGTGCATTATTGGCGAAGACGTGGCCGAAGCGGGCACGCCCTTCAAAGTGTTGTCGGGATTGGTGGAAGAGTTTGGCAAAGAGCGCGTGATCGACACGCCGATTTCGGAGTCGGGGTTCACGGGAATCGGAGTCGGCGCGGCGATGACGGGCCTGCGGCCGGTCGTGGATATCATGTTCGGCGATTTCCTCACCTTGGTGATGGACCAGATCGTGAACCAGGCCGCCAAGATTCATTACATGTCGGGAGGAACCTGGAAGGTGCCCATGGTCTTGCGCACGACGATGGGCGCAACGCGGCGTTCCGCGGCGCAGCATTCGCAATCTTTGCACGCCTGGCCCAGCCATATTCCAGGCCTGAAGGTTGTGTTGCCCTCCACTCCTTACGACGCCAAGGGGCTGCTGAAAACGGCCATCCGCGATGATAATCCGGTCATTTTTTTTGAAGACAAAATGATGTACCGGCTGAAGGGCCCGGTGCCTTCCGAGGAGTACACCATCCCGTTCGGGGTCGCGGATATCAAGCGCGCGGGGACCGATATCACCCTGGTGGCCACCAGCAGCATGGTGCAGGTGGCCTTGGGTGCGGCGAAACTGCTCGAGGACATCGGAATCAACGCCGAGGTCATCGATCCGCGCACGACGTGGCCGCTCGACGAAAAAACTCTGATTGAATCTGCCAAGAAAACTTCGCGCGCCGTAGTGATCGATGAAGGCTACCATCGTTACGGAGTGACTGCGGAAATCGCCTCGGTGATCGCGGAAGGCGCTTTTTACAATCTGGATGGACCGGTGAAGCGAATCGGAGCGATGCACGTGCCGATTCCCTTCTCTCCTCCTCTCGAAGATGCGACGGTGCCCAGCGAACAGCAGGTGTTTGAAGCTGCGCGTCAGCTCTGCGGGAAATCCTGACCGCGCGCCAGCCTGCCCCGCTGTCATTCCGAGCGCCGTTCTTGGGCGCGAGGGATCTGCTTTTGGAATGTGGCACAAGGAATCTGAGGACTTTGTAAAGAAATTCGGAGGCATGCCATGGGACTAAAAACCTACGGAACGATGGCGGTGGATTGGGAAAATCGCGTGGATTTCGAGCGCTTGCGGCGCGAGCGCCTGGCGCGCGCAAGGGCCTTGCTGCAGAAATCGGAGATGGGCGCGCTGCTCTGCTTTGATATGAACAACGTGCGCTATATCACGGCAACGCACATCGGCACTTGGGCGCAGGACAAGAACAGCCGCTTCACGCTTCTGCCGCAAAATGATGAGCCGATCCTCTGGGACTTCGGTTCGGCCGCCAGGCACCATCAGCTCAATTGTCCCTGGCTGGGCGAGCGCTCGCGAGCCGGCATTCCTCTGCTGCGGGGCGCCATGTCGCCGGAGATGGGACGCGCCGAAAATGTGGCGCGCAAGATCAAGGTCGAATTGGAAAAACGCAAATTGCAGCACGAGCCGCTGGGAGTGGACATCATTGAGCCTCCGATTCTCTTCGCTTTGCAGCGGGAAGGGATCAAGGTCGTCGACGGGCAACAAATCATGTCCGATGCGCGCGTGATCAAAACGCAGGACGAAATCACGCTGCTGAACATGTCGGCCATGATGGTGGACGCGGCGTACGACGAGCTTTATCGCGCGATGAAACCC
>QHYR01000328.1 GCA_003223315.1 Acidobacteriota bacterium
CAAGCCGGGCATTTACTTTGCCGTGAATAGCCCCGCGGGTGTAGTCGGCACCCTGCCGCAGCAGGCGGTGGCTACCATTTCGGGTTGGGGCTTCCCGGTCACGGCTCAGGATATGGCCGACCTGGCGTCCAGAGTCGGCGAGGTGACTCTCTTCAACCGTACCGGCGGCGCGCCATCGCTGGCGGTCGGCATGGCCCATATCTTTTCCGGCTCACTTGGCGGCTCCGCGGTGATGGGCATTTGGTATCACTTCGCCATCATGTTCGAGGCTCTTTTCATTCTCACCATTCTCGACGCCGGCACTCGCGTCGGGCGCTTTATGCTGCAGGATTTGCTCGGGCAGTTCTGAAAGCCACTGGGCAAGACGAGTTGGTATCCTGGCATTCTTTTGACAAGCGCGTTGATCGTCGCGTTCTGGGGATACTTTCTGTTCCAGGGCGTGCTGGACCCCTTGGGCGGAATCAATAGCCTATGGCCCTTGTTCGGAATTTCCAATCAGCTTCTCGCCGCCATCGCCCTGTGCGTCTGCACCACCGTCCTGATCAAAATGGAAAAGAGCCGTTACGCCCTGATTACCCTCGCCCCACTCGTCTGGGACGTCTGTGCCACCATGACCGCCAGTTTCCAGAAGATTTGGAGTCCCATCCCGGCTCTGGGCTTCCTGGCCCATGCGCGCTATCTGGCCGATCAGATCGCCGCGGGAGCCATTCCGGCCGGGCAGGTGCTGCAGACGCAGCAATTGATCTTCAACGATCGCCTGGATGCCCTGGTCACATTTATCTTTGCCGTTCTCGTGGCCGTAATCTTGATCGAATCCGGCCGCAACTGGTGGCTCTTTGCCTCGGGGAGAAAGCGCGTGGAGCTTTGCGAAGCTCCCGTGGAACTCTCTCGTTTGACCGCCTAACAAAACGAATTGACATTCCCGGCGGGACCCTCTGCAAAGCTTGTGAAGACTCGACGCAAAGGGAAACTCTTTTCCCTCGAAAATACGGGGAATTCCTTGACACCCACCACAAAGGGTTGTCTAATCGAGTGGTTACAAAAGATTCGCCGCAGTCCAGCAGTTTGCGTAATGTCGGGGTTGAGAGTCGCCATTTATTGCGCTGTAAAATCCCTTTCTGCGCGGATCAAGTCTGAGCTTGGATTGCAGGGAAAACCCTGATTTTGGGGGATCGGGCACATGAACGACGTAACCATTGGAATCGGCGGAGCGGCCGGAGACGGTATCGACAAGTCCAGCGAGACCCTGGCCAAGACTGCGGCGCGCTCGGGGCTATATGCCTATGGATTCAATAGCTATCAGTCTGTCATCCGCGGCGGCCATATCTGGCTGCGTCTGCGGTTGCGTGAGGAAAGAGCCTATTCTCAGGGCGACCATCTGAATGCCCTCATCGCCCTCAATCAGGATTCCATCGAGCGTCACGCCCCGGAAGTGGAATCGGGTGGGGCCATCTTATTCAATGCCGATAAGCTCCGCGTGAACATTCCCATCCGGGACAATGTCCTCACCGTGCCTCTTCCCGTAGCTCAATTGATCAAACCCTTTGCTCCCGTGGCGCCGGTTATGCAGAACACAGTGGCGGTCGGCGCGCTGATCTTCCTTTTTGGCCTCAACTTTGAAGTTGCTTCCAGCGTCCTCGCCGACACCTTCGGCCACAAAGGCCAAGCCGTAATCGACCAGAACGTAGGCATTCTGAAGGCCGGTTATGAGTACGCCAAGGAACACTTTGTCCCGCTTGGCTATCAATGGAAGTTTTCCGGCGAACGCCGTCCTTATGTCACCGGCAACGAAGCATTCTCCATCGGCGCCGTCGCCGCTGGCTGCAGGTTCTACTCCGCATATCCCATGACGCCCGCATCGGGCATCCTCACCTGGATGGCGGAACATTCCGAACGCTGCGGCGTCGTCGTCAAGCAGATGGAAGACGAGCTCGCTGTCGCCAATGTGGCCATCGGCGCCGGTTTTGCCGGCGCGCGCGCCATGTGCGCTACCTCGGGCGGCGGTTTCGCGCTGATGACGGAGGCCATCGGCATGGCCGGTATGATCGAAGCACCCGTGGTTTTCATCGAGGTTCAGCGCGGCGGCCCTTCCACCGGCATTCCCACCAAGCAAGAGCAGGCCGATCTCAACCAGGTTTATGGCGCTTCCCAGGGCGATTTTCCGCGCATCATCATGGCCCCCCGGGACACCGCCGACTGCTTCGATACTGCCGTGGAAGCCTTTAATCTCGCGGAGAAATACCAGTGCCCGGTCATTATCATCTCGGACCTTTTGCTCTCCGAACATCCCGAAACGGTCGAGCCGGGGCGCTTCAAGGCCGACGTACCCATTGATCGCGGTGCCTTGCTCAAGGAAGTGAACGGCAAGAACGGGCATTACAAGCGATACGAATTTACGCCCTCCGGCATTTCTCCTCGCGCGCTTCCGGGCACCGCCAATGCCATGTACGTTGCCGCCACCGACGAACACGACGAAGAGGGTGTATTGATCAGCGACGTTTTCTGTAACGCGGCGGTTCGCCGGAAGATCGCGGAAAAGCGTATGAAGAAGCTGGCCCTCGCTCTGAAGGACCTCCCGGCGCCACGCATCGAGGGGCCTGCCGATGCCGAAGTAACCTTGATCGGCTGGGGATCCACCGCAGGCGTGATTCGTGAAGCGGTCGAGCAACTGAATGCCTCTGGAATCCGCGCCAATCAGCTCCATTTCAAGTATCTGCTTCCGTTCCACAGCAAGGAAGCCATTGACATTCTCAAGAACTGCAAGCGCACCATCTGCGTGGAAATGAACTCCTCGGGGCAATTTGCGCGGCACCTGCGCGCCGAGACCAGCCACGCCGTCACCGACAAGATTTTGAAATACGATGGCGAGCCGCTTGAGCCCGGCGCCATCGCCGCTCAGGTTCGTGCCATCCTCAAGGGCCAGCCGCACTCTCTCGACGTAAGCCAGTCCGAGGCCCGCGAGATTGCTTACCACTATGTGCGCGTGCATTTGGGAGACGAAGTTCGTCCCGGACACATCGGCAAAGCCGAAGGCAATGGCTATGGCGAGCCGCTTTGGAACGTTGAGATCGTCAACCGGGAAACGGGTGCGAAGACCGGAGAGCTGCACGTCGGTGTTCAGACGGGCTCGACCCATTCCTGGCAGCCGGCAAATTAGGCGAGTCAAGGGGGAACGATGGCAACCATTGTAGAGCTTCCAGTCGAGAGTTTTGAGGGCATAGTCGATCCGGATTGGTGCCCCGGCTGCGGTGACTTTGCCGTTCTCAAAAGCGTCAAGATGGGCGCCACAAAGGCTGGCGTCTCGCCGAAAGATCTGGTGATTGTTTCCGGCATCGGCTGCTCCTCGAACCTGCCTGGATATGTGCACGCTTACGGCGTCCACTCCTTGCATGGACGCGCCGTCGCGCTAGCCACCGGCATCAAGCTCGCCAATACCGATCTCAAGGTTGTCATCACCGGCGGCGATGGCGATGGCTACGGCATCGGCATCGGTCACTTCATCCATGCTATGCGCCGCAATCTCGATCTCACCTACATCGTCATGGATAACCAGATTTACGGCCTCACCACCGGCCAGGCTTCGCCCACCACGATGAAAGACCAGCGCACAAAGTCCACGCCCAACGGAAATGTGGAGTTTCCTATCAATCCGATCGCCCTGGCCTTGGTGTCCGGCGCCACCTTCGTTGCTCGCGCGTTTTCAGGTGAACCAAATCACATGGCCGATTTGATCTCCGCGGGCATTCAGCATAAGGGATTTGCGCTGATCGACGTCTTCAGCCCCTGCGTCACCTACAACAAGGTGAATACCTACCCCTATTTCAAGAAGCGCGTCTACAGGCTCGAGGATGAGAAGGAATACGATCCCGCAAACGTCCGCGCGGCCACGGAGCGCTCCCATGAGTGGGGTGACCGCATCCCCATTGGCCTGTTCTATAAGAGCGAACAACCCACCTACGAGTCGAGCGACCTCGTGCTTCGCAAGGGTTCCGTCGTACGCCAGAATATGCGCTTGGATAAGAGCGTCTTTCAGGGTCTTATCACCGAACTGATGTAGCCGATCGCGGCCGCCTGCCGCGGTTCGGTCGGTTTGCAACGCAAAGGAATTTAGAACTAAAAGGGCCGGCTCTCGCCGGCCTTTTTGTTTCCGCACTGTGGCCGGGTTAGCAGGAAGCTTCGCCCCTCTCTTACTTTTCCTGGAAATATCTGAAAGGACCGATTGGTTAGTGGGAGCCTAGGATGAGGCGGGGGCTCGAGCAATAGGTTCGAGCCCCTTCTTTTATGAGCCTAATTTTCGGGCCTTTTGCTATGAGCCGTTCCTAATGGTGATTTTCTCGACGTCCCATTCAGAGCAGGAACCCCTGTACAGGACATTGTCGCCCTCGGCGTGGAGGGAGTGGATTATGCAGCCGGTCTGCCCCATGCCCAAGCCGGTCTGCGCCCAGCCGAGGAGCTTTCCGTTGTGATCGAGCTGGTAGATTTTGCCCGTCCCGTCGCCGCTGTAAATATAGCGGTCGGCCACATAAACGAGGCCCGCCTGCGCATCCACGGCGATGCCATGCGGCGTGCTGAACTGGTCCTGGCCGTTGCCGTGTGTTCCCACGGCCTTCACCCAAGTGCCGTCTTTTGCAATCTTGACGAAGCGGGAGTTGCCGTAGCCGTCGCTCACGTACATATTGTCCTGCGCATCCCAGGCGATGTCCGTTTCCCGGTTGAATGTGCCCATGGTTCCGACCGGATAGCGGTCCGTGATCTTCTCATCGCGTTCGACGAAGCGCTCGAGGTAGTCGATCGCTTCCGGCTTTCGGCCCAGGGTCATTTTGACGTTGCCGTTAGGGTCGAACTTGACGATCATTCCGGAACCCTCGTCAACCATCCACACGTTGTCGTACTTATCGACGCGGACCGCGTGCGCGAAGGAAGCGGCGTAGTTATCCGGGCCCCACAGCTTTACAAACTTCAGATTTTGGTCGAACTCGAACAGTTCCGCGGCCGTCCCGCCACGCGCGCTGCCGCCCGTGCCCGTGCGCGAGTACACAAACAGGTGGCCTTTTGAATTCTTGGCAACTCCTTCGGTTTCACCGACGGTGTGGCCGGGACTGGTGAGCGTGAGATGTTCCTCCGTGATCTGTAATTTCGGAGTGGCTTTTTCAAGGGCAAGTTGCTTCTCCCTGGCGGCCTGCGCCTCCGGGCTATTGCCGAACTGCGCTTGGACCCTCAGCGTCCCCGCGCCCATCACGACGCCGAGCACCAACAAGGAAAACAACACTACGGAGCGCTTCATGTATGGAACCTCCTCGAGAAAATAAACTCTAACCCAGACCCCCGACGGTCTGGCGAGACTGCCTTTTAGCTCCCTGTGAGCAGCGCGATGCTACACCCAAACACGTGCCCCGGTGACGGCAATGTCGAAAAAATGTCATGCCCTGCCCGCCCCAACGCCTGCCGGGTCCCCTACGCACGCTTTTGAGCGCGAGGCGCCAATCCCCGCCGCGAACGTCACCTACAGGATAAGCTTCGCGGCGTAGAGAAGTTGCGCTCGCGCGGTAAGAAGTCTTTGCGTCTGTTGGGGTGGTTATCAGGTACAATTTTTGGCTCGCAGGAGCCGGAGCCAGTGTCAGCGTCTGCTTCAAACTCGATCGATCAATTCAGCGACGGCGCCGCCACGCTGCGCTACGACTGGACCCGCGACTCCGTCCGCGAGATTTATCGTCGTCCGCTCCTTGAGCTGATTTTCGCCGCCCAGCAAGTCCATCGGAAATTCCACGATCCTGCTCGCGTCCAGCTTTGCCGCTTACTCTCCATAAAAACCGGCGGCTGTCCGGAGGACTGCGGCTATTGCCCGCAAAGCGCCCACTATGAAGCGGGAGTTCAGAATCAGCCTTTGATGGACGTCGAGGAAGTCTGCCGAGCCGCAAAAAAAGCGCGCGACGACGGCGCCAGCCGCTTCTGCATGGGCGCGGCGTGGCGCGAAGTTCGCGACGGCCGCGACTTCGATAAGGTTTTGGAAATGGTGCGCGCCGTGGCCTCGCTGAACCTCGAAGTCTGCTGCACGCTGGGAATGTTGACCGAGGATCAGGCGCGCCGCCTGGCCGCCGCGGGTCTCACCGCTTACAACCATAACCTCGACACTTCGCCCGAGTTTTACGGCCGCATCATCAGCACTCGGCGCTACGAAGACCGTCTGCGCACCATTCAAGCCGTCCGGCGCGCCGGGATTACGGTTTGTTGCGGCGGCATTATCGGTATGGGCGAGTCCGAGGAGGATCGCGTCGGCCTGCTGCATCAATTGGCGAATCTGCAGCCTCATCCTGAAAGCGTGCCCATCAACATGCTCGTTCGAGTGCACGGCACCCCTCTCGCCGATGCGGAGCCCCTAGACGCTCTCGTCC
>QHYR01000329.1 GCA_003223315.1 Acidobacteriota bacterium
GGCGCGGTCCAGCCCCCGATGACCACGTCCAGAGTTTTTGTGGTCTTCAACTTCACCCAGTTCTGGGAGCGTGCGCTGGCGTAAAAGCTATCGATGCGTTTTCCGACGATTCCTTCCAGGTCTTGTTGCCGGGCTAATTCAAACAGATCCTTGCCGCGTTCCAATTGATGATCGGAAAAGCGAAATTCGCGGCTGGGATCCAGGATGCGGCGAAGAAAAGTTTTGCGCTCCAGCAAAGGGACTTCCCGCAGGTCGTATCCATCGCAATAAAGCAGATCGAACAAATAGTAGGTCACCCGATAACGTGAAAGCAGGTCGGGCGAGGGCCGCT
>QHYR01000330.1 GCA_003223315.1 Acidobacteriota bacterium
TTTGATCTCGAAAAGCCAGCCGGGATCGGAAAACGGACGCTCGATGAGTGTTGCCAGCATCGGCGAAAGAGCGGCCGGCATGGGGGCCTCGCGCGCCCCCTCCAACTCGGCTGGCTGGAGCGGGATCGGGTTTCGCTTGGGAGGCGATTCCGAGGCAATCTCGTCGAGAGTTCGGCCGGTAAGGACGGAACCATCGTGCTGATCAATATCCCACGCGGAATCGACAGCATCGTCCTGGTGCTTGATCATCAGCCATTCGGGTTGCTTCTGGCCGCTCCTGGTTCGCACCAGAACAAAGCTGCCCGAGAGTTTTTCTCCGGTTAATCTGAACTTAATTTCCCCGCGGACTAATTGCTCCTGCGCGCCCCGCTGCCCTTCGACGCGAAACCTCCCGCGATCCCAAACCATCACCGTACCCGCGCCATAATTGCCCGCGGGAATGATGCCCTCGAAATCGGCATAACTCATGGGGTGATCTTCCGTCTCTACCGCCATGCGCTTATCGGCGGGATTCAAGGACGGCCCTTTGGGCACGGCCCACGACTTGAGCACGCCGTCGATCGCCAAGCGGAAGTCGTAATGCAGTCGGCGCGCGGCATGCTTCTGCACTACGAATGTGCCTTCGAGTTGCGGAACAGACTTGGCGGAAGAGGGCTCGGGAGTTCGATCGAACCGGCGCTTTCGGCGATATTCCTCGAGGCGGGGCACGAATTCATTTTAACTGAGCTATTCGAAAGCGCGCGTGGCGACGTCGATCAGCGGTAGCTGGGAGCTCAAAACAAAGCAGAACGGAATCGCTGCGCGAAAGGGCTACCGCGAAAGAACGCTAACTCATTTCTATGGTGATTTCAGCCGAGGGGAAAACGACCTCAATGGCGGTGCCCCAATCGCCGCTGCGAATTTGCATATGCCCGCCAAGATTGGTCACGCGTTCGCGAATCCCACTGAGGCCTACGCCCGAAGTTCTGCCCTCATTGCCACTTTCCCGTGTCGTCGCCGCCATGCCCTTGCCCCGGTCTTCGACTTTGAGCCGGACCTGCTTATTCGCAAACGACAAGGAGATGCTGGCGGTCGAGCTGTTGGAATGGCGGTGCACGTTCGTGAGGCACTCTTGCACGATCCGAAACAGCCCCAGCTCGAGTTCTCGCGGCAGCCGCCCCATGTCCTTGGGCACATCCAGGCTAACCTTGATGCGGCTGCGTTCGGAAAACCCCGACACATACCAGGGTAGAACGCCGGCCAAGCCAAGCTCTTCCAGCAACGGCGGATGAAGAAGATAAGAGATCGTGCGAACCTCAGACAGGGCCTGATCGATGAGTTTCGAGCACTCCTCGACGTAAGCAGCGGCCCGAGGTTGGATGGGACCGAGATGCTCTTGGGCGAGGGAAAGGTTCAGCTTGGCCATGGAAAGCAATTGCCCGGCGCTATCGTGCAAATCCCGGCCGAGTTTACGCCGCTCTTCATCTCGCAGATTCAGGAGATGACCGGAGACCACTCGCAATTGCTGCTCGGTACGCTTTAACTTCGTGAGGTCGGTATCGAGGTGCACGCGCCCGAGGGCTGCGCCGGCATTATTCCTCCAAGCCATCCAGCGGCTGGCGACGGTAATCTGGATTCCCTGGCGCGTGGTTTTTTTTAGCTCGTATTCCCAATAACCTTCGCGCCGCAGGATATTTTCAATTTGAGCGAGTGGCCGGGGTAGTTCTGCTTTCACCAACTCCAGAAAAGCCTTGCCGAGAATCTCGCTTTCCTTCCATCCGTAAAGCCGTTCGGCCGAGGGATTGCAGGCGAGAATGTTGCCGGCGGAATCAACCAGAGTGATGGCGTCGCGGGAGGACAGGAATAATTGCCCGACTCCGCGCTTCCATTCTTCTGCGGCCTTTTTCTGTTCCTCCGAAGCCAGGGAGCCGGACGCGGCGGGTTTATCGAAAACAGGCGACGCGCTCCTTTGGGAATCCGGCAGCATGGCTGGTCAAAGTAATTATACGGGAGCACTTTCCTTGGCGGTGCCCACGAAACTCCGAAGCGATTGCTCCATGAGCATATTCAACCCGATTCCCAGCCGCCTCAAATCAGAGATCAACGGGAGGAGGTCGGTGACGGTCAGATTCTTTTGGATCAGTTGGTAGGCGGCTTCCTCCACGACGCGGAAGTCCTTGGCGATATTCGCAGCAGAAGCGCCGCCGCGGGCTCTCCATTGCCCATATTGCGCAGCCGAACGCAAGGCATCGGGCTTGGGCTTATTGCCTTGCTGATCCATGAAATCAACGACCGCACCCAGGAATCCAGAAAGGAACCCGGCGAGTTCCTCGAGAGAATTCGAGGAGGCCTTGGCATCGCGTTTGATCCCCGCAAGTATGCCGGCTTGGAACTCCGCGCTGTTTTCCTTCAGGAGGGCGGAGATGCGCTTCGCTCCGGCCTTGCCGGCGGGTCTTTCGAGCTTGCCCTTCAGGGCATTAACGAGCGAATCGATTTCGACCGGCTTGACGAGGTAATCGTCCACCTGGCTGTGGATCGCCTGCAAGGCCGTCTCGAACGCGGGATAGCCCGTCAAAATAAAGACGGAGCAATTGGGCTGAATATGCCGCATGCCGCTGGCCACCAGGAACCCATCGCCTTCCTCGCCGATATTCAAATCGGTCACCAGTGCATCGAACTGAAAAGAATTAATCTCGAAAAGGGCATCCGCGACGCTCTCCGCAACGTGCACTTCAAATCCTGCTTTCTCCAAAATGGGCGGCAGGGTGAGACGGATGCTCGGTTCGTCGTCCACAAAAAGCACCCGCTTGCGTCCTTTGTTTTCGGCCATCGTCCTCCCCTCCAGCAAGCGCTAAGCAGCTTCTCCTCAGGCTTCCGTATCCGCTTCCGATCGGCGATCGTGTTTCTTCAGACTCAAAGCTCTGTCCGCAAGGTCCAGATAATGCTCGAGCCGCGAGGGCTCGCGCGTGCGCTCTCCCAGAGGAATCAGGCGCGGTCCCTCATCGCGGGCCGCGTCGTCGCTAGGCGGCAAGAGCTCAACGCGTTCACCGCGGGAGCCTCTTCAGGCTCCGCTCCCGCCATCCTGCGCTTGCGATTCTCGATTTCACGAAGCTCCCGCAGGATGTCCGCTTCCTGGCGAACATACTCCTGCTCGGAGATTTCGCCGGACTCCAGCGCCAGTTGCAGCTCGAGCAAACGCCTCTTACCGGGCGCAGTATCCGTATACTGCTCTTCGGCGACCTGCTGCAGGGTGCGCAGGACGAATTTGATTCCGGAAACCGGCAACGAAAGCAGATCGTCGATCAGGAACACAAGCGGCCCCCTCGAACATCACGAGGATGTCACGCGCTCCAGTTTCAACCGGATGTTCACAAAGTTATATGGCGGCCAGGGTCCCGTGTACTTGAACTTGAGACGCTTTCCATACTTTCTGGCGATCTTGTTCACCACCCGGTCGAACTCGGATTCGCGCTCGCGCTCCACCAGGAAGGCCGCATTCATAATCATCTTATCGCCGATGGGTTGGTTGTCTCGCGAGGCCACGCAGCAAATGCGCAGCGCTTCATAGATTTCGCGGACGTACTGAATGGCCCGCTCGGCCAGGGCCTTGTCAATCATGCGGCCCAGTTGCATGCGCGCGAAATAAGTCGACTGCAATTGCTTGCGGATGATCTCCCGATGGAAGCGGCGGATCTCATCATCCTGTTCCATCAATTCCTGGATGATCTGGTCGCGATCCCAGTTGACTTTCAGTCCGAACTCCAGCTTGCCGGCCATCTGCTCGAGCACGTCTTTCACCGAAGAGTAGATGCCTTTCAGAACTTCGCGAATATCATCGTCGGTGCGAAAGACGGTACCGAAGCTCATGGGGATGATGGTGTGATTCTTCATCACCGTCTCGATGACGTGTTCGTGAGCCAGGGCGTTTTCGCGAGTGGGGTCAAAGATGGCCAAAGCGGTCTTGCTCACTACGGCCGAGATGTCTAGATAGTTTACGGTGTAGACCTGCTCAGCCGCTCCGCCGATGCCGATGCTGCCGAAGTTCATGGCCCCTTTGGAACGAACGATTCCATACACGTAGCGCCCGCCCTCTCCCGGGACCGCCGATGACGCGGCTGCCGGGACTTCGTTGATCTTCACATGCAGATCATCTTTAAGGCGAAGATTGCCTTTTCGCGCTGGTCGCTCAACTTTGGCCGGCATACGCTTTCCTCGCTCCAACAGGTCTCTTGATCTTCCCGGCTCCTCGAAAGGTTGTGCTCACCGCTCAGTCTTCGGGCTTCATCGCGCCGAGCTCACGTCGAAATCGGAAACAGCAGATTGATTACCGTCCCCTTGCCTACGGCGCTTCGCACGCGAATCCGGCCGGTGTGATTCTCGACAATCCCTTTCACGATCCACAGGCCGAGGCCCGTTCCCTTCCCGCCCTTGGTGGTCACAAAAGGCTCAAACATCGATTTCTGGATCTCCGGGCTGATGCCGCAGCCCGTGTCGGCGACGCTGAGACTGATCCAGCGGCGGAGTCCATCGGTGGAACGGATTCCTCGTGTACGGATCACCAGCTTGCCGCCCGAGCTCATACTGTCGCGCGAATTGACCACCAGATTCGATAGCAACTGCCGAAACTGATCGCCCGAGCCCTTGAACGGCGGGAGTTCGCCCAGCCTTTTATCCACGACGATGCCGGCTTTGGCAAGCGGGCGCGCAAACAGCGTCAGCGTGTCTTCCACCACCCCGTTTATGTCGAAGCTATCAAACTGCACGACGTTGCGGTAAAGCCCGAGCATTTGACGCACGA
>QHYR01000331.1 GCA_003223315.1 Acidobacteriota bacterium
AATCTGGTGACCGGCGCCGTGTATTTCTCTCCCCGTTGGAAAGCCATGCTGGGTTTTCGGGAAGACGAAACTGACGATCGATTGGAGGAATGGCTCGGCCGAATCCACGATGCGGACCGCGAGCGCGTCAAAGAAGAGATTGCCGCCCATCAAAGGGGCTTAACGCCGCACTTTGAAAGTGAGCATCGCTTATTGCACAAAGACGGGGGCTTTCGGTGGATGCTCAGCAGGGGACTCGCTGTTCACGATCGCACCGGAAAAGCTTTGCGCATGGCGGGATCCCAGACCGATATCACGGAACGAAAAGTCTCCGACCCTCTGACCGGCTTGCCGAATCGCCTTCTCTTCATTGACCGCCTCGGAAGACTGATCAAACATTCACAACGCCGCAAAGACCATCTGTTTTCCGTGCTTTTCTTGGATCTCGACGGCTTCAAGATGATCAACGACAGCCTTGGCCACCTCGTCGGAGACCAACTCCTGGTGGGAGTGGCTATGCGATTGGAGAAGTGTCTGCGTTCGTCCGATACGGTGGCGCGCCTGGGGGAAACTTTTACGGTGGCCAGACTCGGGGGAGATGAATTCACGATTTTACTCGATGATCTCAAGGAGCCGGCCGATGCCAATCGAGCCGCGGAGCGGCTGATGAAAGCATTGGCACCGCCTTTCCTTCTGGCCGGCAAAGAGGTATTCACCTCGATCAGCATCGGCATCGCTTTAAGCAATACTGCCTACGAACAACCGGAAGACATGCTGCGCGATGCCGATACCGCCATGTACCGGGCCAAGTCGCTGGGCAAAGCCCGTTATGAAGTCTTCGATGCCGATATGCGCGCCAGCGTAATGGCGCGCTTGCAATTAGAGACGGACCTGCGCCGCGCTTTGGAACGAAACGAATTTCGGAACTTCTACCAACCGATTGTCTCTCTCGAATCCGGACGCATTGTTGGATTCGAGGCTCTCATGCGCTGGCAGCATCCGACCAGAGGAATGATTGCACCGGAAGAATTCATCTTCGTCGCCGAAGAGACTGGATTGATTCGCGAACTCGGCTGGTGGAGTTTGCGCGAGGCCTGCCGGCAAATGAGCGATTGGAGGGCCGGCTCCAAGGGCTATGTCGGTTTGACCATGAGCGTCAACCTCTCTGCCAAGCAGCTTTTGCAGCCCCATCTGGTGGAGGAGATGGATAAATTACTGCGTGAAACGGCCCTGCCCTCGGAAGCCCTAAAACTCGAAATTACCGAAAGCGCCGTCATGGCGGATCCCGCAGCCGCCGCGGAAATGCTGCAGCAAATCAAATCCTTGGGTATCCGGCTGGCTATCGACGATTTCGGGACCGGCTATTCTTCATTGAGCTACCTGCACCGCTTCCCACTGGATACCTTGAAGATTGACCGCTCCTTCATCAGCGGTAATGGAGCAGGAGACGACGGGATAGAAATAGCGCGAACGATTATGCCTATGGCCAAAAATCTTCGGTTAGATGTGGTCGCCGAAGGTGTCGAGACCATTGAACAGGTTGCGTTGTAAAAGAAACTGCAGTGCAAATATGCACAAGGATACTATTTCTCGAAACCCGTCGCGCCGGAGGAAATCGCGCCGCTGTTAGAAGACCCAAGCTGGGAGATGGAGAAGCAACCAAAGTAGAGCCCGGCTCCTTTTCTTTCCGCCCGCACAAATCCATCTCGGCCCTGCCGTAGCATTCGGAAATTCCTTTCCGATGATAGACTGAGCCCGGAGGTCGCGCACCCGCCATGGTGGCATGGTTATTGGTTCTGCACATTTTTGGGTTCACGCTATGGATTTCTGGCCTGCTGATGACAACTCTTGTCTTGCTCCGGCACATAGGAGAAAGTGCTCCGGAAGCGCGCGCGGGCCTGGCCGGAATCGAGAAGCTCGGCCTTCGAGCTATGGCTGATCCCGGCGCCTTACTGGCAATTTTGGCCGGAATCCTGCTGATCACGACTAACTCTTCCTACTATCTCCACGCCCGCTGGCTGCACATCAAGTTCATTTTCGTTTTGCTCTTGATCGCGCTTCACGTGGTCGTGGGGACCAGAAGCAAGGCGTTCGCGTCCGGACGGATCACCCTGGACCGGGGATACGTTCGACTTCTTCTCATCGTGATCGTGTTGGTTTTCCTTTCCGTCCTCATCGCCACATTGCCGGGCGAGGTTCTCTTGACCCGTTAAAGAATGCCCGCCGTGCCGCCGTGTCAGGCAAGCGCGATCACATCGATTTCGACACGGACGTCCCGCGGCAACCGCGCGGCCTGCACAGTTGAGCGAGCCGGAAAGTCCTGCCGAAAATAGCGAGCATATACCTGGTTCATGGACGCGAACTCGCTCATATCCGCCAAAAAGACGGTCGCGCGCACCACCTTTTCCAGCGACGAGCCGGCCGCCTGCAAAATCCCTTTCACATTTTCCAGCACGCGCTCGGTCTGAGCCGTGATGTCGCCGGGAACCAGTTCCTGCGTGCGTGGATCGAGAGCGATTTGGCCCGAAACGAAGACAAACCCATTCGCGCGCACCGCTTGCGAGTATGGGCCAATAGCTTTGGGACCTAAGTCCGTAACGATCGCATCTTTCACCTGAGCCTCCTACAATTACCGTGGTTTTGCCGGATCTCTGCGGGCGGAACCGGTGTCATCGCGGGTCCGCGTAGCGCGCTCGAAACTCGGCGGGAAGACCCGGGCGATCGAACCAGGTATGAAATACGGCAGCCAGATTGCGCCCCGCCTCGGCTTCGACGGCCGAGCGCAATTCGTCGCTTCCGATCTCCTGTCCTGCCATATCTGTCAGAATGCGACGCAGGGCGCGATAGAATTTCTCTTTTCCGGCGATGTCTTCGAGCGAAACCAAAAAGAGAGCTCCCTTGTACGATTTGGCCCTTAGCTCCTCGCGGCTATACTCAGCTGGCGGGCCGAAGCCCGATTTTTGGTCGGCGGCGGGACCCACATCATCATAGGTAGTGATCAGCCGCGTAATTTCCTGCTGGCGAATCGCTGTGCCTCCTCGCGCTTCCGCTGCGAGCAGCGCTGCAAATAAGGCCATGCCTCTGCCCAGAAGGAGGTCCGCTTCCGGCCGCGGCCGCACATGCCAGCCGAACCACGTGCGTCCGAGCTCATAGTCGGCTAGACCTAACACGGGATCCGTTGCCAAACCCAGGGCCACGGCGCGTCGGTCGAAGAGCACGCCTCCCGGGAACGAAGCGGCGGAGATATTCGGAGTCACCACGACAACGGGGGCGAGTTCCGCTGACGTTTCGACGATGTAGATAGGAGAAGGATTTCTCGAGGCCAAGCCAAACAGATGCTCATAGGTGGCAACCGTGCCCGTGAGGCGCTGTGCGGCCATGCGAGCTGTCTTTTCGTCGAGCCGTTCGCGCGTCCAGAAGACCACGGTGCCGTGCTGGGTTTCCGCGCGCCGCTCCTGGTAACGTCCGGCAATCAGGTAGGGCGGAAACTCCGCTCCGAGCATTTGGAAGCGGTGAATGATAGAGTCTCCTCGCTGCTCGCTGCGCTGCTCGCGCCCCACTGCCAAGATTCGGAAGTCCGCGGGTACGGTGACCTCAAGGTGTTCCGTGCGCGCTCTAAGGGAAGCCTTCGCGAATGGGCCCGATGGCGACTGCCATTCCGGAAAAACATTCGGATCTGCCAGATAAAAACCATCTGTAGTGGCGGCTACAACTCCCCGGCCTTCTGGGGCCGGCTCGAGATCGTATGCGAACGCAATCTCTTTCTCTTGGCCCTGTAACCACTGCGGATCGAATGGCACCCGCAGAGAGGGGCCCGATTGACGGGTCACTCTTCGGCTGGTAACAGCTTTTCCCCCAACGGCTACACTCACGTCTCTTGTGCCAAACGATGGGCCGCCGGGCAGGGTAACGTCGAGGTAAGCCAACCCGCGATTTCCAACGTTCTCGAGCTTATCCGTGACCTGCACATGAATATGCGTCGGCTCAATCGAGGTTGCGGAGATATCGACGGAGCGAAAGGCGTGACTAAAACCCGGGCCCAGGGCAACAGCGCAGCCCAGCAATAACGCGGAGATCGAGATCAGCGCAAGCGAACGCATTCGGGACGCAGACTCAGCAGAATTTTAGCGGCAGGCCCATGGCGCGGTCAAAAAAGAAGCTAACGCAAGCCAGAACGAGTCACGAGTCAGAAGGCTGACTAGCAGCCTCTAACGCCGGCGACCGTGCTGTCGCACAAAGCTATGGCCGCCGACGGCGTAATTGTGGCGGGCGATAATCGCATTGGCTTCCCTATCCGTGATGCCTCGATCCACGGCGGCAACAAGCTGTGCATTCGAGTAACCTGCATCCCGCAATTCGGCAAGACGCGCGCCGCCGACCACAGCTTGACCTTTCGCACGATGCCGCGCGACGTCAAGGACAACGTCGTCGGATATGCCCGCCAGCCGCATGGCCGCCGCCTCACCTGCGTATGCCGTCAACTGACCCAGGCGGATAAGCTCTATAACGGAGCTTTCTCTCATTCCGGCGCCAAGAAGCCCCGCAATGGCGTCGCCTTCTGCGAAGACGCTATGGCGCGAGCGCGCCATGCGGATCAGTTCGACGCAGCCCTGTTCGCTCATTCCCCCCCGGCCCGCGATCAAAAGCTGCTGTACCTCATCATCGTTGATTTGATATCTGTGAAGCTGCTCGATGCTATCGGAATGCATGCCGGCCGCGTCAAGGGGGGTCATATTGGTTGGGCGGACTTTATCGCAGCCGGCCAATAATAGCAGCGACGCGGCCAACACCAGTGCCGACGGAACTCGCCGCAGACGAACGGTGGCCCCACGCCGTGCCGTATCCATACATTCATTTTAAAGCTGGACGGAGCAGCCGGTGCAGTCTTGTGCCTCGAGAATCAACGCGGCCCGGCCTAAAGAACAGCGATGCCAATGAACTGTCCGGAAGGGTAATCGCTAAACCTGATAGACGCGCTCG
>QHYR01000332.1 GCA_003223315.1 Acidobacteriota bacterium
GTGACGAGTTGCTTGACCTCTGTTTTCCTCTGGTTGCAAGCAGTTGATGAGAGGCCCGCGAAGCGATTCCTTCCCAATTTACGGATTCCTTCGGGAACCACCGCAAAGCATTCTGGCGTTCAAATGAAGCCCAAACGACTGAAGAGCAAACGACGCGCCCCCCAAAAGCCTTCGAGCGACGCTCAAGATGCCGCGCTGCGGAAGCATTTAATTGAATTATTACGCAGCCGCGGGGCGCACGCCGATTTCGACGAGGCGGTAGACGGGCTGCCCGAAGGATTGCGAGGCGCTCGCGTGAAAGAACTGCCATTCACGGCATGGCGGCTTCTGGAGCATCTGCGCCTGGCGCAGTGGGACATTCTCGAATTCAGCCGCAATCCGAAGCATAAATCTCCGCAATGGCCGGAGGGCTACTGGCCCGAGGGCGATGCTCCTCCCAACGCAGCGGCGTGGGATGCCAGCGTGGCGGCGTTCCGGCGAGACCTGGCCGAAATGGAAAAGCTCGTACGGGATCCTTCCAACAATCTTTTCGCTCCCATTCCTCATGGGCAAGGGAAGACGCTGCTGCGCGAAGCCCTGCTTGTGGCCGACCATAATTCTTATCACGTGGCGCAACTCATTATGCTGCGCCGTCTGCTAGGCGCCTGGAAGTAGTCCTCCCGGGAGCGGCGTTGTCTTTGCAACTCGGCGGCCGTAGTTCTCTGAAATCGTTGGTCCGCGCGAGGATCATCGCCTGCCAAATCATGGGGCGCGGCAGACGAAATTGGCCGCGTCGTTGGTGTCGCCCATACCCTTGTACCTGGCGATCTGTGGATAGGGGCACAGCGGGCGAGTCATTTGCACTCCCTTGGCGATATCGTCGTCGAGGTACTTAGTAGCGATGATGTCGCCGGGCGCGGTACCGACCGGGGAAGCAGTGCTGCATTCCGGGGACCATGTAGAGGCGAACGAAGCTGTCCACACTCTCCGCGCCCATCTTGGCAACCACGCTGTCGTAGTAATTGAGTGTGTTCAAGGGTGAGATCGCCGGATCGTTCCAGCCGTGGTAGAGGATGAGCTTGCCGCCGCGGCCCTTGAAGCGGCCCAGGTCGGGGTCGGTGGCGTTGAGAATGGATCCGGTTCTCTCATCGGCCATGGCTTCAGCAATATCGACGTTGGCTGACAGCGGATTCCAGACAGGATCCTCAAAGAGCATGTAGCGGAAATAGTTCTCCGCATAGACCGGACCGGAGGCTTTGCCGGGCCCGGAACCGGTGATCCAAGGCGCCCAGCCATTCGGTCCGTCTTCGGCGCCGGGCATGAAACCGGGGAAAATCTGCTTCCCGTGCGAATCCTGAGCGCCGGCATAGAGTTTCTTCAAGGACGAAAGCTGGGGCGCGGTGAGGCAATCGCGCGAGTCCTTACCTTTGCAAAGCAGCACGGAGGGGTCGAAGTGACACTGTAAAGGATTGCTGATGATCCCGTCTTTTACCCCATCCTGAGCATCGCAAGCCACTAAGGCAGCAGATTGAATGGCGGGAAGTTTCGTGCTGGGGATGTAAGCAGCAGGATCTTTGCCGTACATGCTTTGGACCATTTCCAGGGCGTTCGCCAGCAAATGGGTCCAAAAATTAGCGGGGGCGCCAGCGAGAATTCCGTCAAAATCCTCGGGGAAGCGCTGGGCTTCCATCAACGCTTCTCGCCCGCCATCGGAGCAACTATCGAAATAGGAGTGCCGCGCAGGACTGCTGTAAAAGGCTCGTATAAGGGCTTTGGCGTTTTCCGCGGTTGCATGTAGTCCGCGATAGCCGTAATCAGTGACCTTCTCCGGATGTTTAAAGGCCCAGCTGGCATCTTCGGCATCGCCCTCATGTCCCGTGTCCGTTGCGGCTGTAGCGTAGCCTCGCCTCAAATTGTTGGCCAAAGCGTTGTAGTTTACGGAACCGGCAAAGCCGCCATTGCCGACGCTCAGGAATTTTCCATTCCAGTCAGAAGCAGGCAACCACACCTCGAAGCGAATATCGGAATCGCTACTGGGCCGGATCACTCCGGCCAGCCGGCAGAATGCGGGAAGTTTGTCGATGGGCCTGCCATAGGGAGGCAAGAATCTTCCGGCGGGCACGACCTGGGCGGTTGTAAGGCTCGTATCCGGCAGGCTTGTTTTTATGAGACTTGCGCAGTCGGCGGTGTGTCCGTCAAGGCTGGCTGCTACAATCATGAGGGCCAAGGTGATGAGGATGCGTATTGCAGCCGTTTGCATGAGTCAGCTCCCTCGAATCCGTATCGGGCCAAAGTTCGGGCGATGAACTCAACTCTGTGCGAGCGTAAGGCTGATGGCGGCTGATCGTCAACTTCGAAGCTGCAAAATTTCCGGGGAGGATGCTAAAAACCCCGGGGCCCCGCGCCTTCTTTAATGCTGGCGCTTACGCGCCGGCGCGGGCGCCCTGGGCTACAAGCGAGAATGGCCTGCGGCTCAGCATAGGCAAACGGTGAGGAGAGACGCCCGCTTCGTAAATGCTGTGGGCGCGCGTATAATCTCGTCATCGCGGTGAGGGATATTTTGTGAGGGCGATGAATATGCGGCGGAGTTTCGTTACACTCGCGGCTCTGACTCTGGTGGCATGGACGCTTTTGGCGCAACAGGACGCGGCGCCCATTCTGGCAGGCTTCTCGGGGGATAATGCGCGCGCAGAACGGCAGCGGGAGGAAAAATTCGGCTCCGCGATTTCGACGGACAATATCGGGGACTACGCCAAACTGCTTTCTGCACGGCCGCACCACGTCGGTTCGCCATACGACAAGAAAGATGAGGAGTGGCTGGCATCGAAGTTCAAGGAATGGGGCTGGGATGTTCACGTGGAATCGTTTCAAATCCTATTCCCCACGCCGAAGGAACGTGTTCTCGAAATGGTCGAGCCGGCTCGCTTTGTAGCCGATCTGCAGGAGCCGCCCATTCCCGAAGATCCGACCTCGCACCAGCAGGCCGAGCAGTTACCCTCCTACAACGCGTACTCGATTGACGGCGATGTCACGGCGCCGCTGGTTTACGTCAACTACGGAATCCCCGCCGATTACGACGAGCTCGAGCGGCTGGGCATTTCCGTGAAAGGCGCGATCGTCATTGCCCGCTATGGTGCCTCGTGGCGCGGCATCAAGCCCAAAGTTGCCGTCGAGCACGGCGCTGTGGGTTGCCTGATCTATTCTGATCCTCGCGATGACGGTTACACGGCGGGAGACGTCTACCCGAAGGGGCCGTGGCGTCCTGCGGAGGGCGTGCAGCGCGGAAGCGTGGTGGACATGTCACTTTATCCAGGCGATCCGCTCACTCCGGGAATCGGAGCGACGCCGGATGCCAAGCGCCTGAAACTGGAAGATGTGAAGGTCTTCACGAAGATTCCGGTACAGCCCATTTCTTACGCCGATGCGCAGCCGCTTCTTGCGGCGTTAGCCGGACCCGTAGGGCCGCCAGGCTGGCGCGGCGGGCTCGGGATCACCTATCACGTCGGGCCCGGGCCGGCGAAAGTTCACCTGAGGGTGAAATTCGATTGGGACATGAAGCAGATCAATGATGTGATCGCCCGAATTCCGGGAAGTTCGGAATCCGACGAGTGGGTCATTCGGGGCAATCATTACGATGCGTGGGTCAACGGAGCCCAGGATCCCATCTCCGGCATGTCCGCGGAGATGGAAGAGGCGCGAGCGCTCGGCGAATTATCCAAGTCGGGATGGAAGCCCAAGCGGACGATTATTTATTGCGCCTGGGATGCCGAGGAGCCGGGGCTGATCGGCTCGACCGAATGGGTGGAGACACACGCGGATGAACTGCGGGCACACGCAGTGGCGTATGTCAATACGGATTCGCACAGCCGCGGATATCTGAGTGTTTCGGGTTCACATTCGCTGGAAACTTTTATCAATCAAGTGGCGCGCGACGTTACCGATCCGGAAAAAAATATCTCTGTCTGGCAGCGAAGGCAGTTGAAACGTATTGCCGACGCGAACTCCGGGGAAGACCGCGAACGACTGCGCTCCAGAACGACTTGGCCGATTGAAGCCCTGGGATCGGGTTCCGACTACACAGCGTTCCTGGATTTTGCAGGCGTGGCCTCGGTGAACCTGGACTTCAGCGGCGAAACCGATGGCGGCGTTTATCATTCGGTTTATGACGATTTTTACTGGTTCACTCATTTCAGTGATGTGGGATTCCTATACGGGCGTGCTCTGGCGCAAACCGCCGGAACTTCGGTGCTGCGCCTGGCGGATGCGGACCTGCTGCCATTCAATTTCAGCGATCTATTCTCCACCGTGCGCGGTTACGTAAACGAGCTGCAACGCCTGGCCGAAAACCAAAGCAATGAAATCCGCGAGCGCAACCGCCAGATCAGCGAAGGCGTATTCAGCGCGACGTCCGACCCCAGCAAGCCGC
>QHYR01000334.1 GCA_003223315.1 Acidobacteriota bacterium
CGTCCGACGTGAGTTCGCCCCCAGGTCTGCGCCACCAGATTGATGCCCTCGGTCGCTCCGCGCACGAAGATAATTTCTCGCGGATCGGCGGCATTCAGAAATCGTTGCACGGTAACGCGGGATCGTTCGTAACTTTCCGTAGCCAGCTCGGAAAGGGTGTGCACGCCGCGATGGATATTGGCATTCTCCGCGGTGTAGTAACGGACTATGGCGTCGATGACGGCCTGCGGCTTCTGCGTGGTCGCGGCGTTATCGAGATAAACGAGCGGCTTCCCCTGGATTTTTCGCGCAAGGATGGGGAAATCGGCGCGCACTTTGTACACGTCGAAAGCGGTCTGTGGAGCCGCTTTGGGCCGGACCGCTGTGTTTGCGGCGGTGGTCATCCCACTTCCTCCCAGCGCCTCGCGACTTCGCCACCGCGCGCGGCATCCGTACCTGCCGCAGTGGAAGTCCCCGGTAGCCAGCCTTGAACCAGGTCCTGCAGATATTCGCGCACCGGCCGGCACTTCATGCGGTCCAGGCACTCGTTGGCAAAGGCGAGCAGCAGCAGGCTGCGCGCGGAAGTTTCGTCGATGCCGCGCGAGCGCATGTAGAAGAGCGCGTTCTCCTCAACTTGGCCGATCGTGGCTCCATGCGTGCATTTCACGTCGTCGGCGTAAATCTCCAGTTGAGGCTTGGTGTCAATTTGCGCGTCATCGGAGAGCAGCAGGTTGCGGTTGGTTTGTTTGGCATCGGTTTTTTGCGCATCTTTGTGAACGATGATGCGCCCGTGGAAGACGCCATGCGAATGGCCGTCGAGAATACCGTTATAGAATTGGCGGCTGCTGCAATGCGGGCTGGCGTGCTCGACCAGCATGTAATTGTCCATGTGTTGGCTGCCATTGCCGATAAATAGCCCGTTAATGAGACATTCGCCACCCTCGCCCCCGAGCACCGGGTGAACGTTATTACGCACGAGTCCGCCGCCCAGAAGTACCGAATGCGAACTTACGTTGGCGCTGCGCGCCTGCTGTGTACGCAAGGTCGAGACGTTAAAGGCCTGCCGGTCCTCCCGCTCGATCAGGTAATGCGAAATCACCGCGTCCTCACCGGCAACCAGTTCCGTCACGGCGTTGGAAAAGAAAACGCCGCTGCCCAGCGACACATAATCTTCCACGATGCTGGCTTCGGTGGCGTCTTCCGCCACGATCAGGCTGCGCGGGTGCGTCATCTCCGGGTCGTCGCCCGGAATGGAAATAAACAAAAAACAGATCGGCGCTTCCAACACCGTCCGGCGCGGCAAATAGACGTACGCTCCATCTTCTATGAATGCCGTATTGAGGGCGCAGAAGGCATCGCGGTCGATATTGACGTAGCGGCCCAGGTGAGCTTCGAGAGATTCGCCATGTTGTGCAATCGTCTCTGCCAGGCTCCCGGCCCGCACGCCTTGCGGCAAGCTTCCCAAATCCGACAACTCCGGAGCGAATCGGCCGTTGAGGAAGACGAGTTGACAGGACGCCCCCGGAATTCGACAAGCTTCCAGAGTGTCCCCATAAATAGCCCCGGATCGCCGTGCGTCGCGCGCCGGCTGAAAAGGCGTCCGCGCGATGGCATTCACATTCGTGAAGCGCCAATCCTCGTCCTTCGTCGTTGGAAACCCGGTCTCGCAGAAACGCGCAAATGCGCGCTCACGCAAGGCGCGCAGCCACGCCGGCTGCCGCCTCTCCTCAGCGCCGAGCGCATGGAATGCTTCCAGGTAATTCCGAAGCCTTTCTGTTACCGCGGTTGCCATCTCGAATCGTCCCTTTTCTAGTGCTTCTAATCCGCAGCGGCGGAGCCGGGCTCGGCCCAGCCGACGTAGCCCTTCTCCTCCAACTCGAGTGCCAATTCCGGCCCGCCGGATTTCACAATCCTGCCGTCCACCAGCACGTGCACGTAATCCGGAACGATGTAGTTCAGCAGGCGCTGGTAGTGGGTTACCACGAGAATGGCGCGATCGGCGCTGCGCATCGCGTTCACGCCCTTGGCGACGATCTTCAGCGCGTCAATGTCGAGCCCGGAGTCGGTCTCATCCAAAATCGCCATGCGCGGCTCCAGCACGGCCATCTGCACGATTTCATTGCGCTTCTTCTCGCCTCCCGAAAAGCCTTCGTTAACCGGACGACTCAAGAAGTGCTCGTCCATTTCCAGCAGGCGCATTTTCTCTTTCAGGAGCGGGAGGAAATCCATGGCGTCCAGCTCTTCCTCGCCACGGTATTTGCGGATAGCGTTCACTGCCGCGCGCAGGAAATAGGCATTGCTGATCCCGGGAATCTCCACCGGATACTGAAAAGCCATGAACAATCCTTCACAGGCAGCCTCTTCCGGCTTCATGGCCAGCAGGTCCTTGCCATTGAGCAGTACCTGGCCCCGGGTGACTTCGTAGCTTTCGCGTCGCGCCAGCACTTGCGCCAGCGTGCTCTTGCCCGACCCGTTCGGCCCCATGATGGAATGCACCTCGCCGGGGTTGACCGTCAGGTCCACTCCTTTGAGGATTTCGTGATTGTGTATGTTCGCGTGCAGGTCTTTGACTTCCAGTATGCTCATGTTGGTTATCCGACACTTCCTTCCAGGCTGATGCTCAGCAGTTTCTGCGCTTCCACGGCAAACTCCATCGGCAATTCGTGGAAAACCTGCCGGCAAAAACCATTGATGATCATGGAGACGGCTTCTTCGCTGGTAAGCCCGCGCTGCCGCGAGTAGAAGATCTGATCCTCGCCGATTTTCGAAGTGGAGGCCTCATGCTCCATGCGCGCGGTAGAGTTCTGCACTTCGATATAAGGGAAGGTGTGCGCGCCGCACTTATCGCCGATCAGCAGCGAATCGCACTGGGTGTAGTTGCGCGCTCCCGTGGCGCCCTTCTGGATCTTCACCATGCCACGATAGGTATTCTGCCCATGGCCGGCGGAAATGCCCTTGGAGACCACGGTGCTGGTGGTGTTCTTGCCAATGTGGATCATCTTCGTTCCGGTATCGGCTTGCTGATAATTATTGGTCAGCGCGACCGAATAGAACTCGCCCACCGAGTTGTCGCCCACCAGAATGCAACTGGGGTATTTCCAAGTGATGGCGGAGCCGGTCTCCACCTGCGTCCACGATATTTTCGAGTTTCGCCCCTGGCACTTGCCGCGCTTGGTGACAAAGTTGTAGATTCCGCCGCGGCCTTCCTTGTCTCCCGGATACCAGTTCTGAACCGTGGAGTACTTGATGGTGGCGTTTTCGAGGGCAACCAACTCGACCACGGCGGCGTGTAGCTGGTTCTCGTCGCGGATCGGTGCCGTGCACCCTTCGAGATAACTGACGTAGGCTCCTTCGTCGGCGATGATCAGCGTGCGCTCAAATTGGCCTGTTTCCGCGGCATTGAT
>QHYR01000335.1:0-3597 GCA_003223315.1 Acidobacteriota bacterium
GGATTTTTGAGGCGCGAGAGCTTCGCGGATGGCGGCGTATGCGCGCGCTCGTGGCGCTCGGGCGAACACGCGCGCCCGAGGGTATTACTGCTCTGGCGGAAGGACTGCGCGATCGGGATGTGGAAACGCGCCTGGCCGCCCTCCGCGGTTTGGGGCGCATGGCGTGTCCGCAAGCGGCGGAAGAAATCCTGGCCTGGATCGGCGAAACAGGCCTGTCCGTGCCGGCGCTGCCGCTGCAAAACGCGCTCATCCAGTGCTGCGCGGAGCGCCCGCAGGTGCTGCTGCCTCATGTGCAGCGCGCTCAAGGGCCCGGGCCGTGTCACATGCCCAACCTGCGCTGGCGTTCGATGTCCTCAACGAACTGGCGGAGGACCCCATATGGTTCGTAAGGCTGCGGGCTCTCGTGAGTCTGGGCACGCTTTCCGATCCCCGCGCGCTCCCGGTGCTGCTGCGCGGGCTGAGCGATTCCAACCGCATTGTGCGATTGCGGGCGGCCGAATCTTTGATCCAGCTCCGTGCCGCTATCGGGCTTGCCAAGTTCAAGGATGAGAAGCATGGCGAACCTACAGCCGTTGATGATGTCGAAAAGCTTGGCTTGGTTTCCATTTTCGAGCAAGTGGCTGCTCTGAAGGACCGCTACGGTCTCCACGCATACCTGACAGCGCTGGAAAATGCCAACCTGCGTGGAAAGCTGGAGGAAGAAATTGATCAGAGCGTAGATCTCGCTCCGGAGATGAAGAAGTGTTTGCAGGAAGTCCTGCAGACCGGGCAGCTCCCCGCAGAGCCCATCGTCGACGAGAACGTCACCGTGAAAGCAGAGCCGGTGCGATGAGTCATTTCCTCGAAATCTCGAACGATACGCTCTTCTGGTATTACCTCGCGAGCAATATCGCCTATCTCATCATGCTTACGATTGCGCTACGAACGACCGCCAGGCACCATCACCTGCTCCAAAGCTATCGCTTGGGCTGGATAAAGGAAACGTCACTGGCGCCGCCCATCAGCATCATCGTGCCCGCGCACAATGAAGAGAAGTCGATCCGCGTGGCGGTGCGGAAGCTTCTGGAGCTGGACTACCCGGAACTGGAAATCGTCGTCGTCAACGACGGATCACAAGATCGCACGCTGGAAGAGCTGCAGCAGGAATTTCACCTGCGCCCGATCCGCGCCATTTACGTGCACGACGTAAAGAGCGCCCCGCTGCGCGGCTTGTATCGTAGCGAGACCGACCGCAACCTGGTGGTGCTGGATAAGGAAGCGGCGGGGAGCAAGGCGGATGCCGTGAACGCAGGTTTGAATGCGGCGACCTCTCCCTATGTGTGCGTCGTAGACGCCGATTCCGTTCTCGAGCGCGATGCCCTGCTGCGCATCATGTTACCGGTAGTGCAGGATCCCGAACGTGTGGTTGCGGTTGGCGGAATCGTCCGAGTGCTGAACGGGTCAGCGATCGAAGGCGGGCAATTGCGGGTACGCCTACCGAAAAAGAGCCTAGAAGTGATCCAGGTCATTGAATACCTCCGCGCGTTCTTGATTGGCAGAGAGGCCTGGGCCCAGGGAAATATGCTCACGATTATTGCCGGCGCCTTCGGCGTGTTCCGGACCGATCTGGTCCGCGCAGTGGGCGGCTATCGAGGCCGGGCGATTGGCGAAGATCTGGACCTAGTCACGCGCTTACACCGCTATTTGCTGGAGCTGGGCGCCGATTATCGGATCAGCTTCGTGCCGGATCCGGTGTCCTGGACGGAAGTTCCCTCCGACATGAGATCGCTCAGAAGGCAGCGAGCGCGCTGGCACAAAGGCCTGGCGGACGTGCTGTGGACCAGCCGCGGCATGCTCATGCGTCCTCGCTACGGCAGAATCGGCTGCTTTGCCCTCCCATACTTGTGGCTATTTGAACTAATGGCACCGGTAATCGAGGTTACAGGCATGGTAACCATTATCATGGCAGCGGCGCTGGGCATGCTGAGCCGGCCCTTCCTTCTCCAGTTCCTTCTGTTTGGGTACGCCTTCGCGACGACCATTTCGATTGGCTCGGTCTTGCAGGAGGAGATCACCTATCGTCGCTACAATGATTGGCAGGATATGGCGCGCCTGATCAGTTACTGCTTCTTCGAGCATTTTCCCTATCGGCAGTTCCATATGATCTGGCGGCTGCAAGGCCTCTGGCAATACTTGAGCGGCGACGACGCCTGGGGTCCCATGGAACGAAAAGGCCTCGAAGCGGAGAGCGCCCCGAAAACTCCTCTAAAGCCGGTGGGATCGCGCGGAGGGTTGCCTCTGCGACAAAGGTGACGTCCATGGACATCCGAGTGCGCTAAATCTGCGCATCGCAACTTTCCGTCAGGTGCGGGGTTCACAATAATGAGCCGGTGCCCAGCCGCGACAGGTCTCCCATTCGTGCTTATCTTTTTCAAATGACGCTCGCGAGGTGAAGAAAAATGCGCAATGTATCTCTGCTTCGTTGGCTGTTACTTCTGGCCGGAGTGCTGCTGGTATCTTCCGCGGCGCTGGCGCAAGTAAGCGTCGGGATATCGGTGCACGTCGGACCGCCAGCGCTGCCGGTTTACGAGCAGCCAGCATGTCCCGGCGACGGCTTCATCTGGATTCCCGGCTACTGGTACTGGGGACCTGACGGTTACTTCTGGGTTCCGGGTACATGGGTCATCGCGCCGCGGGTTGGAGTCCTTTGGACTCCGGGCTATTGGGGCTGGGGAGGTGGCGTCTACATTTGGCACCCCGGGTACTGGGGACCACACATCGGTTTTTATGGCGGAATCAATTACGGTTTCGGCTACACCGGCGTGGGTTATGCGGGCGGATATTGGCGCGGCGGCGCATTCGTCTATAACCGTGCCGTGAGCAACGTAAACGTCACCGTCGTGCACAACACCTACAACCAAACCGTAATCAACAACAATGTCACGGTGAATCGCGTGAGCTATAGCGGCGGCGCAGGCGGTGTGGCCGCCCGGCCGACGCCGGCCGAACAATCCGCCGCCCGCGAGCAGCACATTGCACCGACCACAATGCAATCTCAGCACGAACGCGCCTCCGGCGCGAATCGCGCCTTACTTGCCTCTGCAAATCACGGAACGCCCGCAATTGCCGCTACGGCTAAGCCGGGCGTCTTTAGCGGACGCGATGTCGTGTCCGCTCGCGCAGTCCCGTGGCAATCGGCAGCCTGCCGAACAGCCTCAGGCCAGACCTCGGCAGCAGAACAAGCCCGAGCCAAGAGAGAAAAGCAACGAAGGCGGTCGAGGCGAAGGGCGGCTATAGCCGCAGACTCCGGGTCTTCGCATGTTGCCAGGACCGCCGGACGCCTACGACATTGACGAGGTGCTTAGTCGTCAGCCTTAGAAACGGTTTCTCTCGGTTGTTCGGTAGCGGCTTTCAGTAGCTGATAAAGGTGTGTGCGGCTGATCCCGAGAATTTCCGCCGCGCGCACCTTGTTCCCGCCCACGTGATCGAGGACGCGCTGAGCGTGCCGCCGCTCCAGCTGTTCAATGGACATCAAGACTTCATAGTCGGCATTGCCACTGGGGCCGTGATTCTGCACCCGCTCCGGAAGGTCGCGCACGTCAATGACGTCTGATTCGG
>QHYR01000335.1:3616-4887 GCA_003223315.1 Acidobacteriota bacterium
GAAAAAGTTTTCAAGAAGTGGCGCTCGAGCAGCAGCAAATCCTCGGGGCGTTGCGCAAGCGAAGGAAGCTTGAGTTCAACCGCGCAGAGCCGGAAATAGAGGTCCTCTCGGAACTTCCCCTGCCCGGCCATCTCCTGCAGGTCGCGGTTGGTAGCCGCCACGATGCGCACATCCACCTTGGTAACCGCTGGGGAGCCAACACGCTGGACTTCGTGGTTCTGTAAAACACGAAGCAATTTCGCCTGCATGGCTAGAGGCATCTCACCAATTTCGTCGAGCAGCGCCGTGCCGCCATTAGCGTATTCGAAGACGCCCACTTTGTCCTGATTGGCTCCTGTAAAGGCCCCTTTGACGTGGCCGAAGAGTTCACTTTCGGCGAGGCTTTCGGTAATCGAGGAACAATTGACCGCCACGAAGCGCTTGTCCGAGCCGCTCAACCGGTGCAGCGCCTTGGCTACCAATTCTTTGCCTGACCCCGTGGGGCCGGTGACCAGCACGCCGCGGAAATGCGGAGCGATGCGCCGGATTTTCGAAAACAGATCCAGCATCAGCGGGCTACGCCCAATGATGCCCTCGAACTGAAAATTCTCCAGAAGCTCGTTTTCCAGCTTGGAGCTGCGCTGCCGGCGTTTGGCGTCCTCAACGATGAGTGCGATTCGCTGGCGAAGCTTCTCCGGCGAAAACGGCTTGCGAAAATAATCAGCAGCGCCCTTTTGGATCGCCTCCACGGCCGATTCGGTCGAGTAGTAGCCGGTCATCAAAATGACGTCGATGCCCGGGTCAAATTCCACGATCTTTTGCAGCAACTCCATTCCTTGCACGCCGGGCATCACCAAATCCATCAGGACGATCTGCGGGCGCAAGCGCCGGATCAGGTCCATCCCGGCTTGCGGATCTGATGCGGAATGGATTTCCAGTCCCGTGCTCGCCAGAATGAAATTGACAAATTTGAGATTCTTCGGATCGTCATCAATGACCACCAGTCTCAAAGCCGGAGAGTTTCCGCTGCCCGAGCTCATGATTTGCCGGTCGCCGCCATCAAAGCATCTTCCACGCTTCGCATCAATTCGTCCCGGGTGAAAGGCTTGCGAAGGATCGCTGTGCCTTCTTCCAAAATGCCGTGCGTGGCGATTTCGCCATCGGCGTACCCGGACATATACAGCACGCCGATTCCGGGCCTTTCCGCCAGCAGCACGTCGGCCAATTTCTTTCCGCTCATTCCCGGCATGATCACGTCGGTCAAGAGAAGGTCGATAGCGCCTTCGGTTTTT
>QHYR01000336.1 GCA_003223315.1 Acidobacteriota bacterium
GTGCGAACCATGGGAGTGGCCTAGTTTAGCAGCCGTGGCAACCGAAAACGACCAACTGCCCGGCGGAACCTTTTCAGGCACGCTTTCCTTTTGGTGCAGTAAGCCCGAGGAAAGCCATGACCTTCTTCAGATCGGCCCAGACTTCCGGCTTCGCGTGGGGATTGCGTAACAGATATGCGGGATGATACGTGGCCATCAACTTGGCGCCACGAAAATCCAACCACTGGCCGCGAAAATGCGAAATGGATTTGTTTGTATTCAACAGGGCCTGGGCGGCGACGCTTCCCAGGCAAACGATGACCTTAGGATTAATGTTCGTAAGCTGGCGCAAGAGAAATGGCAAACAGGTGGCAACCTCGTCCTTTTCGGGCGTGCGATTTTCGGGTGGGCGGCATTTCACGACATTAGCGATATACACATCTTCACGGCTGAGCCCCATGGCGTTGATCATCTGTGTCAGTAACTGACCGGCGCGGCCAACGAAAGGAATTCCTTGCACGTCCTCGTCATGTCCCGGTCCCTCTCCCACAAACACCAGCTCGGCATGCGCATTCCCCACGCCGAAGACGATGTTCGTTCGCCGGCGGTGCAGTTTGCAGCGCGTACAGCCAGCCAGCTCGCCGCAAATGCGCTCGAGCGAATCCCCTTCGACGCGCTCGGCCGCCTCGAAAAGAGACGGCCCGCGCCCCATCAAGTGCAACTTGGGAACCGCGCGAAATTGTGCACTCGGCTGGGCCTTTGCCGCGGCAACTGCAGCGGCTTCTTTCTGCTGTGTTCCTGTCACTCTTTCATCCGTCGAGTCCTGGTGTGGCGCACGATCACGATAGAACGCTCGTATGCCCAAATCTTCGTAATAGCGCAGCCAGGATTGCAGTTTTTGCCGGTTGGAAGGAGGAATTCCTGAGTCCATTAATCCTCAGCGAGCTTCAGGAGAACTGCCCACGCGGTGCGTGGAGCGCCGAAGCTCCACGACTTCGTCGAGAATGCGATGCGCCACTTGAATCTTAGTCAATTTCGGCAGAGATTGTTCGCGGCCATCGCTGCCGAAAATCGTAACGATATTTGTGTCGTGATCAAAGCCCGCTCCCGGAGCCGTCACATCGTTGGCTACGATCAGATCTGCCGCCTTCTCCTTAAGTTTGCTCCGAGCATGCGCCGCCAATTGCGCGGTTTCGGCTGCAAAGCCGACTAAAACCCGGTCCCCTTTGCGCCGCGAAACGTCAGCCAAAATGTCTGCGGTGGGCTCGAATTCGATGTTCAAGCGCTCTGTTCCTCTTTTCAGCTTATTCGCGTAAGGCCTGGCGGGCCGATAATCGGCAACGGCGGCAGCCATCACCACCACGGTCGCGCGATCCAGATTAGCCAGAACAGCGCGATGCATCTGCTCCGTCGTGCGAACATCGACGCGCTCGACTCCCGCCGGGGCTTCCAAAGCTACGGGCCCGCTGATCAGAACCACGCGCGCCCCGCGCCTCGCTGCCGCTTCAGCCACGGCGTATCCCATCCGGCCGGAGGAGCGATTGGTCAGAAATCGGACCGGATCCAGATCCTCACAAGTCGGACCGGCGGTCACGAGCACCGTTTCCTTCTCCAAATCCCGCCGGATGCGGAGCGCTTCCAGAACTGCCTCTATGATCGCCTCCAATCCAGCAAGTCGCCCGGCCCCGGTCATGCCGCAAGCCAAATATCCTTCCTCCGGAGCGATTACGCGCACGCCCCGATCACGCAAGATCTGCACATTCTCGCGGGTCGCGGCGTGTTCCCACATATTTACGTTCATGGCCGGAGCGACGACTACCGGCGCGGTAGTAGCCAGATATAAGGTGGTGAGGAAATCGTCCGCAACGCCACGCGCCAATTTTGCGATTATATCGGCCGTGGCCGGGGCGATGACCAGCGCGTCGATGCGTTGTGCGACGGCGATGTGTTCGATAGCGCTCTCGACGTTGGCGGGCGCCTCGGCGCCAAACAATTGCGTGATGACCTTCTGCCCAGTCAGGGCTGCAAACGTCAGCGGCGCGACGAACTCCTGTGCGCTACGCGTCATCACCACTTGGATTTCGATTTGCTCTTGTTGCAGCCGCCGGACCAGTTCGGCTGCCTTATAAGCCGCCACTCCTCCGGTAACGCCGAGCGCGATGCGCATCACTGGGCGGCCCTACTCTTTCCGCCGCTTGCCGTCCTTTTCCGCGCTGTCCAGGTCAGGTGTTCGATATTCGAGCTGTCCGGCGCTAAGTTCCTCCATGGCCACGCGGGTGGCTTTATGAGAGCGAGGGTTCGCCAGGAGCGGCGATGCGCCCGACATCAATTGCCGCGCGCGCTTCCCCGCAACCACCACGAACGCGAACTGGCTGTCCGGAGCCTGGTTGAGAACGGCCATGCGTCAGGAACCTCCAAAGGACTCGAGAATTTTGCGCAGCCGTTCGTCGTTGTCCCGCCGACGGCAGCGGGAGGCCACGGCGATGGCTCGCAATTCATCGCTGGCCCGTTCCAGATCGTCGTTGACGACCACGAAATCGTATTCTGCCGAACTCGCGATCTCCTGCCGCGCGCCTTCCAGACGGCGGGCTATGGCCTCATCGGCATCCTGCCCCCGGGAACGCAGGCGGCGCTCAAGATCCTGTCTAGACGGCGGAACGATAAAAATTGCAATCGCCTCAGGCAATTTTTGCTTCACTTGCCGCGCGCCTTGCACGTCGATCTCCAGCACCAAGTCGAGCCCGGCACGGCGCGCATCGTCCAATTGCTTCCGCGGCGTACCATACCAATGCCGCCCAAACACCTGCGCGTATTCCAGAAATTCGCCCGAGTCGATTCTGCGCTTGAATTCCGCTTCGGTGATGAAATCATAACATTTTCCCGGACTTTCCGTTAGGCGGCGCGGGCGCGTGGTGGAGGAAATCGAGAACGTCAGACCCGGCACTCCGTGCAGATTCTGCACGAGCGTGGACTTGCCCGAACCCGAGGGACCGGAAACGATCAGCACTCGCGGGGTTGAGCCGGCCATTTCTATTCTACGTTCTGCACCTGCTCGCGCAGCTTTTCGATATCCGCCTTGATCTGCAATCCAAGCTCCGTCATATGAAGCCCTTCTTGACCAAGTCCCGGCGTCTTTGACAGCATGGTATTCGCTTCGCGCTGCATTTCCTGCAGCAGAAAGTCCAGCTGTTTTCCAATCTCCCCGGCTTCCCCGGTCAATCTGTCGAATTGATCCACATGGCTGCGCAGCCGGGCTAATTCTTCGGACACATCAGCCCTTTCGGCGAGCACCGCCGCTTCTTGCGCCACCCGTACCGGATCGAGGGGCAGGGTTCCCAGCAATTCTTGCAATCGTAGGTTAAGGCGCTGGGCGTATACCGGCCGGCTTTGTTCCGAAAGAATCTCGAGCCGCGCTGTCTTATCGCCGATACTCTTTACCAGAGCCCTCATGTCTCGAGCGAGGGAGCGGCCTTCTTCCAGGCGCATTTCGTCCAGCTTGCCAAGG
>QHYR01000337.1 GCA_003223315.1 Acidobacteriota bacterium
GACCACATGGTCCTTGCCCAGCGCTCGACCAATCGCATGTAATGACTGCCCAGCTTTCCAACGGTTCCACAGATCGGCCCGCTGGGCGGCAGAAAGCTTCCATCGTCTCACGTGCGACATGAACACCACCTTTAGAGGAAAGATTTATACCAGTGGTGTTGCATCGACCGGTTGAGTCGGCACGCATTACCGGAAACTGGCTTTTCGCGCACTCCCACATTGCAGGAACTAGCGACGCTCTCCAGTCTAGTGGAGGCTCTGGGCCAAAACCGCAAACAGAAGAAATAACGCCAATGTGTCTAGTTCATTTTTGCGAGATCGGCACTTCCACAGGAGCCTTCGCCTTCTCTTCCGCGGCCTTCTCGGTAGCGCGGGCCCCCGCCATAATATTAATGATGTCGTTGTTACTTTCGCTGCAGTCGTACTCGAAAAACGGCCCTTGGATCGCGCTCAAGGGCACGATGGCCGTCCAGGGTTTCGTCCAGGAAGAGGGATCGTCAATCGTAAAACTGTATTCAATCCGGTCCGCAGCCACGCGCCTAAAACGCTCGGTAATCTTCAAGGTCTGAGGATTGCCATTACGGAAGGTAGCTTCGGGCCTGAAATTGGTGGTTTCCACGACCAAGGTGTCAGCCTCCCAATGGCCCCGCCCATCCCCATGCCACTTGTGGATGCTTGCTCCGGCATGCGGACGCCCATCCAGGGAGATGATACGAACTTCGGTTCCGTACTCGGCTTGAAGCACTACATATTCCGGATTCTGCAGGATGTACACACCATTGTTATAGCCACCAGGAAGTATGGGCGGTCCACCGCTCAGGGAGACGCAACTCGTGCGCACCCCTATGTCCTTCGGGGTATCGGCGTGCACCGCTACCCCTCCATGACTATCGACTTCGATGTAGTCGCGATCACCTATCGCTCTCGGCCTTTTCAGCGCCTCTGGTGTGCGCGGAGGTATTCTGCCGTCAGGCGGATCCACAATGAGTGATGTCCGCTTGTTGGGTACGAATCCTTCCAGAGCAGCAGTGAGACCGAAGGTAGTCAAGTTAGATAACGTCGACTCGGGATCGTTTGGGGTGCGATCATATTCGCGCTGCAGCCCGGCCTTTTGGGCGGCCTCCACCTCTTCATCGGTCAAGAACTCTCTCCCCGCGTACTTGGCCGGCCGTTCCAAGGGGGTGAAGCTCTCACTCGTCCAATATCCGTGCAGATCCGGCTGACCGTCGGGTAAGCGCGGCATGGTCCAGGCCTTGGTGCTAGCGGCTTTGATATCCGACTTGACTGCAGCCTTCGCATCTGTCCTGGCAGCGCCTGATGACTGGGCGGCGAGGAAAGACGGGGCGGACAATGAGGCCGCCATCAGCAGCGCCAGGGCGCTCGATGAAACCCAGATACGATTCATCTGACCCTCCTCGTGTAAATTCCTTATGCTTGGACCGGAGTTTGACCTTGATTCTGTAAGCGAACCACAGACGTACAACGTGAGTCAAGTAATGCTTTGGCGGCAGGCTGTTTCAAAAGAGATGGGCGCATCCTAAACAGCCAGATCTCCCAAGTCCCGAGAAACGATGCCAGCTCAACCGGTCGATGCAACACCGTCCAATCAGTTGATCGGACAATACTTCACTGCGGAGCGCCGATCTGTTTGGCTGTATTCAATCAAACCTATACGGGGTAGTGTTTTTTTTTGAATCAACCCTCGCGACCGACTTTCGCAATGAGAACTCCTGCAAGTAGACGGGTCGAGCAAGTGTTGCGCTGACCCATTGAGACCGCCGCCTAATGACCAAAGGTTCAAGCTGACCCGCTACCGGGCAAAAGCGCCTCTGGCGCCGGGTATCCAGTTGGTTTAACCTTGCGGCCGGAGTTCCGCTTCCCTCCCATGCTCTTCAAGGCGCTCAGCGCGGCTGTCTTTGGCATCGACGCTTACGTGGTCGAAGTGGAAGTCGATGTGGGTTCAGGGCGCATGGGCGATTTCAACGTGGTGGGTCTCCCGGATGTTGCGGTTAAAGAGAGCCGTGAACGAATCAAGGCGGCGCTGAAAAACTGCGGCTTTGATTTTCCCAATCCGCAGAGCGTGACCATCAATCTTGCGCCGGCCGATATTCGCAAGGAAGGCTCGGGATTCGATCTGCCCATGGCGCTGGGAATTTTGGGGTGCCAGGGCACGTTTTTCGGCAAGCCTCTGAACGGACAACTGTTTCTGGGGGAGCTATCGCTCGACGGCAGCGTGCGGGCGGTGCGCGGGGCGCTTTCGGCCGCTCTTTGCGCGCGCGAACAGGGCATCCGAAGCGTGGTCGTGCCGGAAGCAAACGCTCAGGAAGCAGCGGTTGTGGAAGGCATTGAGGTTTATGCGATCCGCTCCCTGCCCCAAGCCGTGGACCTGGTGAACGCGCCCGAATCTTTCAAGCCCGTGCAACTGGACGCGCGCGCATTGCTGGCCGAGGCGGCGCAATATCCGCTGGATCTGCGGGACGTCCGCGGACAGCAGGGCGCCAAGCGAGCCCTGGAAGTGGCCTGCGCCGGGAGCCACAACATTATTTTTTTAGGTCCGCCCGGCGCCGGCAAAACCATGCTGGCCAAGCGCATGCCGACGATCCTGCCTCCGATGTCGCTGGAGGAGGCCATCGAGACCACACGAATCCACAGCGTGGCGGGATTGCTGGAGGACGCGCGCGGCCTCGTGGGCACGCGCCCGTTTCGCTCGCCGCACCACACCATCAGCGACGCCGGATTGATCGGCGGCGGCGCCATGCCGCGCCCCGGCGAAGTTTCGCTGGGGCACAACGGAGTCCTATTCCTGGACGAGCTGCCCGAGTTTCAGCGCAACGTGCTGGAAGTTTTGCGGCAGCCGCTCGAAGAAGGGGCGGTAACGATCTCGCGCGCGGCGCTTTCGGTCACGTTTCCGGCCCGCTTCATGCTCGCGGCGGCCATGAACCCGTGTCCCTGCGGATTCTTCGGCGACCCCTCTCACGAGTGCCACTGCACGCCGCCGCAGATTCAGCGTTACGTCTCCAAGATTTCAGGTCCGCTGCTCGACCGCATCGATATCCACATCGAGGTGCCCTCGGTCAAATACAAGGAACTGCGCGGAGAAGCTTCCATTGAAGACTCAGCGGCGGTGCGGGAGCGCGTGGTGCGGGCGCGGAGCCGCCAGCTCCAAAGGTTCGCCTCGGAAAAACGCGTTTACGCGAACGCGCAGATGCCGCCCAAGCTGATCCGCAAGTACTGCACCATTTCGGCGGAGGGCGAAAAGCTGCTGGAGACCGCCGTGGCGCGATTGGGTCTCTCGGCGCGGGCGCACGACCGGATTCTGAAGGTGGCGCGGACCATCGCCGATCTCGATTCCGCTGAAGAAATCGCACCGCGCCATTTGAGCGAAGCCATTCAATACCGCACGCTCGACCGCACCTATTGGGCTTGAAGATCGGATGCGATTGCGCATTGCCGAGCAACGGTGGCCGCTTTGGTGGGCTATTGCAAATGAGCTATGCTACGGAGTGATCCTGCTTTGGAAATGACGCTATGTCGAATGCCGCCAACCGCATCGAAGTGACCATGGAGACGCTGTTCGACAGCGTGGCCTTGGCCGAAGGCATAACCGAGCGGGTGGCCAGAGCGGCCGGCTTCAACGAGGACGATTGTTTGAAAATCGCCATGTCCGTGAGGGAGGGCGTGATCAACGCCTTCCGCTACGGAAACGAAGAGCAGCGGCACAAAAAGATTCAACTCAACTTCGAGGTAACCGACGACAAATTCGTGGTGCACATTGTCGATCAGGGCCGCGGCTTTGACCTCCGTCAGGTGGCGGACCCGCTTGCGGAAGAGAATCTTTTGAAGACTTCCGGGCGGGGAATTTTCCTGATGCGCACTTTCATGGACGAATTTGAGGTGCGCCGCTCGGCGCAGGGCGGCGCGGAATTGATCATGACGAAAAAGCTGGGCTGCCAGCCGCACTCCGCTCCCCACCTGCAAGATAAGTGAACCACCAGCAGAACTCATTTCCTCGCGAGCGACAGAGGCCAATCGACGTGATGCAATGATGGCGCGATGGCCTACAAAGGCTCTGGACAGGGCGGGCAGTTTTGTGCCAGCATGGCGCCGCATTTGATTGGGTCTTGTAATCCCGTAGTGGTGCAAGGGCCCGTCACCCGGGTAATTCCGAGCTCCACCGACTGGCGTTACACCCGGCAAATGGCGAAGATCACGACGAGGAGTGAAGAAGTTGAGCAGAGAACAAGGTGTGGTGAAGTGGTTCAACGCGGCAAAGGGGTATGGCTTCATCCAGCGCCAGTCGGGAGAGGACGTATTCGTCCATTTCTCGGCGATTCAGATGGATGGTTACAAATCGCTGACGGAGGGACAAATGGTGGAGTTCGAGGTCAAACAGGGGCCGAAAGGCTACCAGGCCGAGAACGTTACCGTACCCTAGAAGCCCAAGTCCGTCGCTTCAATGATTGAGGGGCCCTGTTCGCCATGCCGAGGGGCCCTTCCCTCTTTATTGCCGTGCGAGCCGCGACCCCAGCGGTTCGATCTGCAGCCAGGATTGTGATACGATTCCCCTTGAAAAAGCTTAAAGGAGCATTCGTTTGCCGCAGCATATCTCGCGCAAGGAACTGAAAAAAGACGAAGTCCGCGAGACCCTGAGCCACGGCGCTGAGGCTATTTTTTCGCATCAGCAGCAGATCTGGACCTACGGCACCGTCGCACTGCTTATCGCCCTCGCGGTGCTGGGCTGGCGCTTCTATACGCAGAACCAAACTGCCAAAGGAGCGGCCGCTCTGGCAGACGCCATGAAGGTCTACCAGGCGCGCATTCGGACCGCCGCGGAACCCGCTCAGCCGGACGAGATTACTTACCTGGACGAAAAGAACAAATACGGCGACGCGGTGAAGAAATTCGCAGAAGTTGCAAAGAGCTATCCCAGAACCCGGCCGGGACAACTGGCGCGTTACTATGAGGCTTTGAGCCTCGAAAGGCTGGGGCGTTACGACGAAGCGGAAAACAATTTGAAGGCTTTGCAGTCCAGCAGGGATGAAAGCCTCTCGGCGCTGGCGCGGTTCAAGCTGGCGCAAGTCTATGACGAAGCTGGAAAAGGTTCGCAGGCCGTGCAGCTCTATCAGCAGCTCGCCAGTAAGCCAACCTTGTTCGTGCCCAAGCCGATCGTCTTACTCGCGTTAGCGGATCACTACAGCAGTTCTGATCCCACCCAGGCGGCCAAACTTTATAAGCAAATCAAAGACGAGTTCCCGGATACTCAGGCGGCTCAGGTAGCGGACGAGCGGCTGCAATTGCTTCCGGTGAAGGGCTAAGCTCGTTTCGGACTCCTTTCAGTTTTTACCATTCGCTGCAGCCACGTTCTTTGTTGCGAAAATCGCCCTGACATAGAATGACCGCATGGATCTGGCCGCTGTAGCCATGGATGCGGGCCGTTCTCGCGGGCGTCGCTGGCCAGAACCTGTGCACCCCTACCGCGGCGAGTATGCACGGGATCGCGACCGCGTGATCCACTCGCGTGCCTTTCGCCGTTTAGAGGCAAAGACCCAGGTCTTTACCACCCGCTACTCCGATCATTTCCGCAATCGCCTGACCCACACCATCGAAGTGGCGCAGATTGCGCGCACCGTGGCACAGGCACTCGGTTTGAATACCGATCTGGCGGAAGCGCTGGCGCTGGTGCACGACATCGGACATCCGCCCTTTGGACATGCCGGCGAAACGCGCCTCAACGAGCTGATGCGCGATTTCGGCGACCGCTTCGAACACAACTTACATGCGCTGAGAATCGTGGAGCAATTCGAGCAGCGCTATCTCGATTTTCCCGGGTTGAATCTCACTTTTGAGGTTCGCGAAGGCATCGTCAAACACTCGCGCGACTATTCGCCGGCGGATTTTCCCGAACTGGCCGAATACGAATTGGATTTGCGGCCTCCCCTAGAGGCGCAATTGATGAATGCAGTGGACGAGATTGCCTACAACTCCGCCGATCTGGACGACGGCTTTGAGGCGCGCCTGCTGCAAATCGGCATGCTCAGAGAAGAACTGCCTTTCCTTACCGGCATCTACGATGAGGTGGACCGCGGCCATCCCAGCGGACGTACAAAGCTCAAGATCGGCGAGACGATCAAGAGGCTGCTGGATTATCTGGCGACCGATTTGATCGAGCAAACGCGGAGGCTGGTTTCAACCACAGGTGCCAGGAATACTGACGATATTCGCCGGTGGCCGCGCCGCCTGGCCGGATTCAGCCCGCAAGTGGCGGAAAACAATAAAGCGCTCAAAACCTTTCTCTACCGGCGGCTTTACGATCATCCGGCAATCGTCGAGGAGCGCGACCGTTCCGTGGAGGCGCTCGAACAACTCTTCCGCTACTATCTGGCGCATCCGGAGTCCCTGCCGAAATATTATTCTGAGTTAGCCGCGCGGGAGCCGCGTCACCGCGTGGTCTGCGATTACATCGCCGGCATGACCGATCATTTCCTGCTGCGGCAGCATCGTGAACTCGTGGGTATGCCGGCATCCACCTGATAGCTTGCTGGCAACCGCGCGGCGG
>QHYR01000028.1 GCA_003223315.1 Acidobacteriota bacterium
CTAGCCGCAGGCGATACGCGGAAGGCTCGGGCGGATTATCAAGCCGCGCTGGAGTTGAACAGCATCGACAATCGCGCTTATTTCGGACTCGCCGACATCGACGAGCGAGAGGGCCGCGTCGAGGATGCCCTTCGCGAATACCGCGCCGGGCTCGAAACCGATCCCCGAAACGCGGGTGCCCTCGCGGCCATGCAGCGTCTCGCCGGCGGCGCGTCTCGATAACCCTTCGATAATGGATGAAGCGCAGCGCCGTCTTAAGACCGACGAGATCGAGCGCCAGCTTGTCGTAGCGCTTTGTTCCCCGGCGCTCGACCACAAAACTCGTGGCGAAATCCTCCAGCGCCTTGCCGCCCATACATTTGCCAACCCCGATCACGAAGCTATCTTTCGAGTGCTCGTGAAAATACCTCGCGCCCAGAGCGGGCACATTCGAGAAACGCTCAGTGCGCGCCTCACGCGGCTGGGTTTCCCTGATATTGATGTCCAGCCAATATTTGAGCTTGCGCCGCCTTCGGCAGAGAGAATAACAATGCTTTTACAGCAGCTCAGCCGCTAGCTCCGCATTCGCGCAGACCATTCGGAAATCTCGGCCGTTACGCTGGTCAGAAATACGGGCCAGACTGTCGACCTTTGCCTCGGCGTGCCGGGATGCTTGTTCTTGCCACCAAATGAAGCGCTGAGTATTCTAGCAGCCGATCTCGGCGGAACCACTCGCGTGCATCCCCTGACAATCGCCATCGGCAATTACGGGCTCACCAAGCCTTTGAAGGATGGAAGCGTTCGCGTCGCTGATTTGAATCTCGAATACCTTCAAGTCGATCCCATCGTTGCGGCCATGCGGCGCATGGTTCGCAGCCTCGATTTCGATATTTGTGAGATGGCCTTTACTACTTATCTTTGTGCTAAGGCTTACGGCAAGCCCGTCACCGCCATCCCGGTATTCCTCACCAGAAATTTCCATCACTGGGCCATTTTCTACAATGTCAACTCCGGAATTGCGAAACCGAAGGATTTGGAAAGCCGGACCGTGGGTGTCAATCGCGGCTACACGGTCACGACGGGCCTCTGGGCGCGGGGAATCCTCCAGGCCGAATACGACGTAGACCTGCGCAAGATCACCTGGGCTCCCACCGACGACGAGCACGTAGCCGAATACAAAGCCCCGGCGAATGTCGATTATTCGTATCGTGGAAAGCCCATTGCCGAGTTACTGCTTTCCGGCAAGATCGCCGCGGCAGTGGGTGACGTGCGCGTCAATTCCCCGGACATTCAGCCGCTCATCCCGGACGCTCGCAACGCAGGTTTTGCCTACTTCCGCAAAACAGGCGTGTACCCCATCAATCATGGGTTGGTGGTAAAGGACTCGCTTTTGAAAGCTGGGCCCGGATTGGCCCGGGAGCTCTTCCGTGCATTTCAGGCGGCCAAAAAGATTTACCTGGCCCACCTGGACGCCGGTAAAAATCTCTCTCCTGCAGACGAAGCTGCCATCGCACTCAAAGGAGTGGTCGGAGATCCGTTTCCGTTCGGCATCAACCGCAATCGAAAGGCCCTGGAGACCATCGTCCAATTCGCCGTCGATCAACAAGTGATTCCGCGGAAGTTTAGCATCGAAGAGCTTTTCGCTCCGGGTACGCTGGACTTGGAGTAAGGCGAAGCTTTTTTCCAGCGAACTCGCGAAAGCTAGCGTCCGGCGAGTTGCCGGCATTTGTCCAGCGCAGCGTAGCTTCGGGTGGGTGCAGCCATCAGAAATCGATATCCTTCCTTGAGGATCCGCTCGACATTATTGGAATCGACGTGAGGGTGCCCGACGGGAACACCGCATTCCTTGCACCTCGCAACAATTTGCGCCATGGCTTCCACAACCGAGGGATGCTCGTATTGGCGCGGAAAACCGAGTTCCTGGCTCAAATCACCTTCTCCGATCAGGATCAGGCCTATTCCCGGAACACTCTTTAATATGTCGCCAAGGTTGGCGATTCCCTGTGTGTCTTCGACCATCAGAACTACAAGAATTTCGCCCTGCGGATTCAACGGCCACACATCGGCCTTGCGATAATATTCCTGCTGTGTAAGGCCCCAATAACGCGCGGCGGCCAGAGGCGCATCACCTCGCATCCCGGCCGGCTCGCTCAGCGCAGCCGTCTTCAATCGCGGATACCGGCATGCGGCGACAGCGTTGTAGGCCTGCTCGACGGTGCTGATGTGCGGCCATACGATGCCATACGCGCCTAAATCAAGCGCCTGCTTGGCCAACCATTGGTTTTTTTCGTTTCCGTTTGGCGGAATGCGCACTAACGGCGTTACGCCCGGCGCGATCGAGGCAGACTCGGCGATCTGCCGCCTATTGAGCATGTACTGAAGGCAGTCTCGCAGAATTCGCGCGTCCCAAGGATTGTGCTCCATCTCAAAAACAATGGCGTCGTAATTGGAAGTGCTGAATGCGAGTGCGGAATCAATTTCAGCGATTGTAAAGGCGGCCATGGCTGTCTGCCCGCGTTCCAGCGCGCGGATGACGCCGTTCAGCCTGGGGAGTTCAGCCATTCCAAGCCTCCTCCGATTGCCCGATCGACGTTTTGTGCATCCAGTGATCCATCCATAAATTAGGAATGAGCCCGAGCATGGTAGCAGAGGCGCCCCCCCAGCCCAAAACCAGCAAACAGGAATATTTGACAACCTCGTATTCCCTTCATAGCATGCGCCCTGCAGCAAAAACATTCGTTGATCCAGGGGCGATCATGATTATCGATTGTCACGGGCACTACACGACGGCGCCGCGGGAATTGGAAGCCTATCGACAGCGACAGATCAGTGCGCTTAAAGATCCTTCGCAGCTTTCTTCCGAACCTCCAAAGATCACCGACGATCAGATTCGCGAGAGTCTCGAAAACGCACAGCTGAAATTCCAGCGGGAGCGCGGCACCGATCTCACCATCTTTTCGCCTCGCGCCATGGGCATGGGGCACCACATTGGAAACGCAACCACCAGTTTGCAATGGTCGCGCGTTTGCAACGATTTGATCTACAGAGTCTGCTCGCTTTATCCTGAAAATTTTGCCGGCGTCTGTCAACTGCCCCAGTCACCTGGCGTTCCGCCCGCCAACTGCATCGGCGAATTAAGGCGCTGCGTGGAAGAGCTCGGTTTCGTCGGTTGCAACCTGAATCCGGATCCTTCTGGCGGACACTGGAGCGACCCGCCGCTCACCGACCGCTTCTGGTACCCGCTCTACGAAAAGATGGTAGAGCTGGACGTCCCCGCGATGATCCACGTCAGCGGGTCGTGCAATCCGAATTTTCACGCGACGGGCGCGCACTATCTGAACGGCGATACAACGGCATTCATGCAGTTCCTGACCTCCGACATTTTTAAGGATTTTCCCACGCTGAAGTCCATCATTCCTCATGGTGGCGGAGCAGTTCCCTACCATTGGGGCCGTTATCGTGGTATCGCGCAGGATTTGAAGCGTCCCCCACTTGGCGAGCTTTTGTTAAAAAACGTCTACTTTGATACCTGCGTGTACCATCAAGCGGGCATAGACTTGCTCACTAAGGTTATTCCCATTGAGAACATTCTTTTCGCTTCGGAGATGGTCGGGGCTGTAAAAAGCATCGATCCCGAGACCGGCCACTATTTCGACGATACCAAACGGTACATTGAAGCCGTTCCCTGGTTGCACGAAAAAGAAAAATACAAAATCTATGAGGGCAATGCCCGAAATGTGTACAGCCGATTAAAGGCCAGGCCTTCAGTTAGCAGGGCCAACCGCGCGCCATTGTGATGCGCAAATTGGTCTGTGTTGGAGGGTACGAGTTCAGCGGATTCCAATCAACGGCCAATAAAAAGGAACCAGAAAGAGCAGCACAAGCGACTCAACTACCGTCAGGACAAATCCAACTCGCAGCAAGTCCTTGGCCTCGAAGTATCCATAAGAATAGCCGGTGACCATTACCCCCGATTGATACACGAAAATTTTCCCGCCGGCGGCGAATGCCCATACCAGCCCCAGCGGCAATGGATGAATTCCAGCCATTTTGGCAAAGTTCATCAGCGGCGGCACCGACGTGGCCAGCATGGAGATCTCGTTGCCCAAAAAAATGTGGTAAACGAACGCGGTCCAATAAGGGACCAGCGCCATAGAGAATACGTTGGTCACCCACGGCCGCATCCACGCAAACATGACCTCGGTCATCGAACTTAAGGCATTGGTTCGGAGCAGCACTTCGCCCATGCTGATGGCCGTTGCCGTGAAAAATACCGGCAGATAATTGAGGTGCTTGAGATCTTCCAGATCCAGGATGCCCACGCCAGGCACACCTGCCAGAAGACCGACACCAATGCCAATCACAGCCGGAGGAATATGATGAATCAGGTCCGTTGCCCATAAAGCGACGGCCAGGCACATCAACAGCAGCGCGTGTTCCTCCATTCGTGTCCAAGGACCCATCTTAGCCAGAGAATCCTCCAGAAATTCAACGCCTCCCTTGAGCGCCTCTTGTTCCGGTGGATAGAGCCACACCACGAGCCGCCAGATCACCAGCACTGTAACCACAACACAAGGCAAGAAAGCCAATAGCCATTGGCTCCAGTAAACTTCCACACCAGTCATTTTTTGGATCAGTCCGCGTCCGAGAATGGAAGCCGCCCCGGCGATCACCATTTTGTCGAATATTCCCGCGGTGTACGTCAAGGTAACGAAAATTCCGCGACCGACGTTGCTTCCGCGGCACAACCCAAAAACATCCATTAACCCGACGGCCACTGCGGCCATAATCACTACGCATGCAATTCCCGACGGCACAAGCAGCGTCAGGAGTAAAGACGAAAAGATCAGACCGAGTAGCAGGTGTGAGTAATCTCCTCCCACACGGCGCATCACCAGATACGCCAAGCGGCGCGCCAGGCCCGATTTAGAAGCCATCGAGCCGATCAACGCGGCGCCAAACAGAAACCAGGGAGTTTCATCCGCAAACCCGCTGAAGGCTGTCTCGAAATTGACGATTTTTAAAACCCAGAAGAGATAACATCCCGCCAAGCCGGTCAGCGCGTGCGGAAGCACTTCCGTAATCCACGCGATGATCATGAACGATGCGACCGCCAGCGCATGCCGGGAGTTAATTGCCAGCGGTAGAGGTGAGAACCACAACCCAACGGGCACGGCGATTGTCAGGACACCGCCGATCAGTTTGCGGGTGGAAGGTACAGCCAGAGGCGCCGCTCGGACGGTTTGTTCCCTAGTGCCCACTACCGAGCTTGCCCTTCAGTCGCTTCCCTTGCTGCCGACGGAAACCGAATCATATGCCTTTATTTTGACCGCCGACCATCAGAATTCGAAGTTGGACTTTCTTGCGGGAAGAATTGTGGCACCAGAAAGCTCAAAACTCCATTCTTCACGCTGTCGGACACGTAGATTTCCCCGTCCTTGGGGTTCAGGGCCAGACCCACCGGGTGAATCAGGCCGCTAAAAGGACCGCGAATCATAGCCAGCGGCGCCACGTCTCCATTGTCCGTAATATTCCACACACCCATGAAGCCTAAAATGGGGTTTAGCCACGGATCGTCGGGTACCTCTTTCGCGTCGGGTCTCAGTGTGACTCCCTCATAAAGATTCTGATGAAAATGATTGGAAGCCGCCAAAAAAATCCGGCCCTGGTAAAATTCCATTTGCCAAGGCTCATCCGTTATGCCGGTCTTCGGTCCTGCAATTCGGCCGCGGGGCGCTGCGTCTCCATTGTCCGTACGATTGAAGATCAGGATTTCGTGCGTATTCGCGACGGCCAGCAGATTTCTGTCTGGATCGACGGCGAGTCCCACAATATGACCCAGTTCGGTTTTCGGCCCCTCGATGACCCGAACTGGCGTGGCATCTCCGTTGGCATCCCAGCGAAAGATGTTGATGCGCCTTCCTGTAAGGCTCGCAACGAGAATCTCTCGATTCTGCAAATCCAAACTCACGGCGTGCGGTGTGACCAAATGCGTGTGCGGCCCCTGAATCACGCGCAGCGGACGCTCGGAACCAGCAGCGGCCCCGCGGAACACCAGGATCGCATCCGCCAATGCGTTCGGCGCTACGATTTCATCTCGCGTGGGATCGTAGGCAAGTCCGTGAATCGTCCGCCCCAGCAGCGTATTCTGCCCCGTGATGAGTCGCGTCGGCGCTGCATCTCCGTTTGCCAGCCTGGCAAACACCGCGATGCGCGGCTGCGTCACTCAATTCGGCACCAAAAGCTGGTCCCGTTTCGAGTCATACGCAAGCGCCATGGGATTCCCGAATCCAGGCGTGTGGGTTCCCGCGGGAGCGCTTCGAATGATCCGCTTGGGCGCCACATTGCCGCGCACTGCGCTGTCAAATGCAAGAGCGGAATGATCGCCCCAATTCGATACCCAAACTTCGCCTTTCTGCGGATCAACGGCAACGCCCATAGGATGATTGATGCCGGTTCGATCGCCGCGAATCACGCGTAGCGGCGCGACGTCACCGTCGCTGTTCCGGCCAAAGATCAAAACCGAACTGTCGCCGTTATTGGCGACCACGATCGTGTCATGTTGCGCGTCGTACGCGATTCCCATCGGCCAATCCAAGCCCGTCCTGGAGCCCTGAATGACCCGCAGCGGCTTCGCATCGTTTTTTGCGTTTGCCGCAAAAATCCGAATGGAAGGAGGACGCGACTCGCCCGCCTCAGCCTCGTCCTCCACTACGAACGAAGGCGCACAGCCGCCTCCTGTGTTTTTCACGACTCCCCTGAAATTTCCGTGATTGGCGACGCCGATCTCATTGTGCGATTCGTCCCAATAGATTCCGTGCGGGTCGGCCAAACCGGTGGCCTGCCCACGTATGATTCGCACCGGGGCCTCCACGCCTTTCACTTGCCGCCGGTAGAAGACAATTGTGTTTTGGACTTCTACCGTGACCGCGATCTGATCGGCAACATTGCCCAGCGCCAAGCCCCAAGACTGATGCGGAACCGAAAATACGCGCCTAGGTTTGACATTGCCCGAGGCGCCATAGGGCATCACCACGACCGTATCCTCGATGTCGTTATTTGCCGTATAGATTTCTTCACGCTGCGGATCGAGGATAATTCCCGCAATCATCCCCAGGAACGTATCCGGGCCAAGGATCTGACGTATCGGAAGGCTCGCTTCGCCTTGGCTCGCCCCTCGAATGCGATCATAAAGCAGAAGGCTCTTGCGGTTCGGATCGCTCATCGCCACAATCCCGTTTGCAGCGTCTACGGCGATGCCGTTGAACGCAGGATACGGGTCCGCAATCGTCCGGATGGGAGGTATATCCTCAGGAGCTGGCTTGCTGGATTGACTCTCCGGGGATGCGGTTTGCGATAGCGCGGCGGCCGTTGCGAGTAGTGCCAACCCCAGCGCGCATCCGGCGCCTAGCTTGCTGATCATTGTTCTCTTGGGGGCTTCTTTGTGGGAAAAAATTCGGGCATATAGTACGAATACATGCCATTCGACACGCTGTCGATCGTATAGACTTCCCGGTCTCCGGGATTTAGAGCCACGCCCGCGGGCCATACCATTTCGCTCGCCGGTCCCTTGATTAGGCCGCGCGGCGGCACGTCCCCGTTATCATGGATGTCCCACACGCCGATGAATCCAGGCTTCTCGGGATTCCACGGCGAAGGCGAGGCGTCTGCAAACCTGTACGATTCCGCATTATTCTTCACGGCGACGAAAATCTTGCCCTGTTCGGGTTCGACCTCTACTTGCCGGACGCGGTTAATACCGGATTTCGGTCCAGCAATGATCGCGCGCGGTGCCACGTCGCCGTTGTCGGTGCGGTTGAAGATGAAAACTCCGGTTGTCCTTTTTCCCTCGCCGCGGCTGGAAACCACCACCAGATTCCGAACGGGATCGACCGCCACGCCGCGCACCTCGTCCAACCCGGTTTTTTCCCCGCGTATCGTTCTCAAAGGCGCGACATCTCCATGCGCGTCTCTCGGAAAGAACATGACGTCTTTTCCGCCGTCCTCGCCAACCACGATTTCGTTATTCTTCAGGTCTAGGTTCACTGTCTCCGGACGCAGAATGTGAGTGTGTGGTCCCTGAATGATGCGTATCGGCGCCTCCTCGCCCGTAGCTCCCGCCCGGAACACAAGAACGGCTCCCGCCAGATGTACCGGCACGATGATTTCGTCGTGCACGGAATCGTACGCGATGCCGTGCATCGTGCGGCTGAGCTTGGAACCCTGCCCCTCGATTACCCTTACCGGCCCTGCGTTTCCGTTTGCCAGCCTGGCAAACACCAGTATGCTGGGTACGCTCACTCAATTCGGAACGAGAATCTGCCCGCGCTTGGAGTCGTAGGCGATGGCTCCCGGATTGCCGAAGCCCACAGCCGGTGTTCCCGCGGGGGCATTGCGTAACACGCGCTTAGGCGCCACATTACCGCTCGCTGTCCGCGCGAACACCACCGCGGTGTGGTCCCGATAATTCGTCACCCACAATTCGTCATTCTTGACGTCGATGGCCACTCCCATCGGACCCAAAACTCCGGTCCGATCGCCCTTGACTACCCGCACCGGTGCGGCATTCCCGTTCGCGTTCCGGCGGAACACCAGAATCGAATTCGTGCCGTAATTGGCCACCGCGATTTCGTCATGCATCGCGTCCAGCCCCAAGCCCATCGGCCAGTTCAGTTGCGTCTGCGCGCCTTGAATTTTACGCGTGGGTTTGTCGTCGCCTTTGGCCTCGATGGCATAACTATTGATCGATGGCAGAGCGAAGTGGCCTCCTCTAAGTCCACCTTGCGCCTCTTCCTCTTCGCGTGTCAGCGGAGCCCAATTCCCATGGTTCGCCACCAGCATTTCGCTGTGACCGGGATCGACAGCGATTCCATGAGGATCGGCCAAATCGGTTTCCGGACCGCGAAGCACCCGCAGCGGTGCTTCGCTGCCGCTGGCTTCGCGCCGGTAGACCACCACAGTGTTGGGGTGCTCAATAGAAACGGCGACCTCTTTGCGCACGGGATTAAACGCCACACCCCAGGCCCCGTGCGGCACCGAGAGCACGCGCGTCGGTTTAATGTTCCCTTCCACGCCGTAAGGGAACACCTCCATACGGTCCCCAATATCGTTGTTTACGGCAAAGACCTCGCGGTCGGCGGTATCGAGCGAGATCCCGGCAACAAACATCATGCCCGTCCTCGGACCTCGGATCACCCGCTCCGGATTCGCGATTTGCGCCGAGTTGCTTCCGGCGCTACGGTCGTAGAAGAAGATCGCGCCCCGGTTGGAATCGCTCACCACCACTTGATTCGTCTCGGGATCGACCGCGACACTATGAAGACTCGCGTAAGCATCGGCGACGGAACGCGCTGGAGCGATGTCTCCCCCCAACGGCGCAGTCTCGGTCCGCGAAGTCGAACCAGAATTGGCCGCTCGTAACTGGGTCTGCTTCCAGGCCGTCATTGCCATCGCCAATTCCGTCGTGTCGGCGCAGCTATCGTCCGCGTCCGTTGCATCATCGCTGGCCACGCTCGCTTGCGATCCAGAAGGAAAAATAGCTGGGGCGGCGCGGAAAAGCAGATTGAAGCAGCCTCCGATGAACATCAGGGCAGCGCCGGCGCTCACGAGCCAAGCCGTTTGCTTTTCGGGTAGAGCCATTGATCTCCTATTTCAGACGTGCTGTCAGATGAATCGCTTTGCTGCAAAATCGAACAGCGGATTCTAAACCGGAATGACGTTCCAGGCTCACAGATAATAATCCTGCATCATTTGCCAGCGCTCGTGGTTCATCCTTCCCTGTCCGCCAGGTTCTACGGCTTCTCTGGCCTGAAGAATGGCAGCGCTTTTCTCCGGTGACATCACCGGCAATTTTGTCAGAGAAGCCGCCCGTAACATCGTCTCCGCGACCTTCTCCAGCCTGTATGCGGTCACGCACACAGATGCGATGTCCGCTCCCGCCACGACACTGCCATGATTTTTCAGCAGTAGGGCTCCCCTGGTGCCGAGTGCCCGCGCAACTTCATCGCCCAGCTCCGGTGTGGAAATGCTCACGGCGCCATTGTCCAACACCGCAAGCCGCCCCGCGAATGCTGCGCAATCCTGATCCAGCGGCTCCACGGCGATGCCCAATGCCGCCATGAGTGTGGAGGCGCTGGGGTGAGCGTGTAGTACGCACTGCACATCCGGCCGCGCTGCATAAATCTGCGCATGAATCGGCCATTCGCGCACCGCGCTGCGCTCGCTTGCAGCTCCATCCACACGCTTGCCGTTGAAATCGATGACGATCAGGTCTTGGGGTTGTAGCCCTCGCCAGCTCACTGGGCGCGGCTTGATGAGAATCCGTCGCTCGTCCAGCCGCGCGCTCAGATGTCCGCCGAGACCGTCTCCGGCAGCCTTGACCGCGTACAGTACTCTGCAAGCCTGCACCAGCTCTTCGCGGAGGCCCGATTCACGAAGACTCGAGTCGGTGCATGGCGCCTTCCCGTTCACCTAGACCTCGGCCTTCATTAATTCCCGGGCGCCTTCGTCGAACTCCACATCCCGCTTCAAGAGCAGCGAGGCGGAGCGGACCCAGTACACGTCGCCATGACGCGCCGTGAATGGTTCGCGCCCCTGGCCAAGTTCTCGGATTTCCTGGAGCAGCAAGCGCCGCGCGGCAATGATAGCGGTGTCGCTGGTACCCAGGCGTTCCCGCGTGCGGTCGACCACCGGCCCCATGCTTTCCTGAATTGCCTGATCCTGGGAAGCAAACCCGTGGATGCCGGTCATGTTCGCGGTCCGCTGCTTCTCGCGATCGATCAGGTACTGATTCGCTTTGTTACGCACGGGCCGGAAAGTGACCGGATCGACTTGGGCATGCACGAAGGTTTCATCCCGGATCGTCTTCCACTCCTCTGCGGAAAGCGGCGCCTCAGGATTCCAGCTGATCGTCCACACCCAGGAAGTCTGGTCGTCGCGCGGCACCCAGCAGTGCCCGTGAATGGCGAGGCCCTTCTCGTACGGAATCATCGTATAGCTGGGAAGAAGGAATTGGGTTAGCCGCCAGTAATAACTGTCTTCTTCGGCGTTACGCCGCACTCCGATGACCAAACCGTAGTCCGTTTTCTTTACCGTGAAGCGCGGCGCCTTGTCCAACAGATGATACTTCGCCCGCAGAGTGCCGCTATTTTTTACTCTTTCCACGTACGAGTCGGTCACGCGAAACGCGTCCAGGCTGGCATGTAGAAAATTCGAGTGACTGGAATCAATGCCGCCTTCGATGGCTTGCAGGTAGTTGGTCTCCTGGAAGCGCTTTGAAATATAGCGGTGACTCTCCGGAACGCGCGCCCACTCCAGCTTGGGCAATTCGGGTTCGTGCTCCGGAGGGCCCATATACGCCCAGATCAAGCCTCCATACTCGCGCGTGGGGTACGCCGTGGTGCGCAACTTGTTTCCGAATCCGTACTCCGCAGGCTCGTTGGGCATATCCACGCACGTGCCGCTTACGTCGAACTTCCATCCGTGATACACGCACCTCAAACCGCACTCTTCGTTACGTCCCCAAAAGAGGCTGGATCGGCGATGCGCGCAAAACTCGTCGATCAAGCCTACCCGGCCGTTCGTGTCGCGGAACGCCAGCAGATCTTCCCCGAGCATCCGGACTCGAACCGGGGGGCAGTCAGGAGTCGGCACCTCTGTGGGCAGCAATACAGGCAGCCAGAATCGGCGGAAGTACTCCCCTGCGGGCGTCCCCGCATTGGTTTGAGTCAGCAGCTCATTTTCTTCTCTTGAGAGCATTTAGCGATCCCGTTCTAGGCTATAGAAAGCTTTCCAGAACCGTGGCGGCGGCTCCCGGCCGGCGATCCGCCACCAGATCATGGGCCTTGTGTGCGCCGGCGTGCAGCCGGTTCACTGCATCCCGCAGGCGCGAAGCCGGCTCATTCACCACAAAAAAACCCGTGATCGTCCAGATGGCGTCCAGTTCGGCCTCGCGGTAGACCAGATGTTCAAACGAGGTGGATGCTTTAAGGTGCGCAATCACGTTCCGCAACGTGTCCGGCGAAAAATCCTTCACGCTTACGATGTGCGCCGGGTTCGCTTCCTGAGGGGCAGATGTGCGATTTTGCCCGTTCTGCGCCATAATCAGCGCTGCCTCCGGTCTGCCACCAATAGTAGGGCTAAACGCCCAGGCCAGGCAACCGCCCCGCCGGTTTGGTCGTGGGTCAACTTCCGAGAAGAGGTGCCGACTCAACCGGTCGATGCAACACCACTGGTATAAATCTTTCCTCTAAAGGTGGTGTTCATGTCGCAGGTGAGACGATGGAAGCTTTCTGCCGCCCAGCGGGCCGATCTGTGGAACCGTTGGAAAGCTGGGCAGTCATT
>QHYR01000184.1 GCA_003223315.1 Acidobacteriota bacterium
ATCGTGTATGAGTTTGGGCGCGTGCTGCGCACGATCTACATGAAGGAAAATGATCCAGAGGCCCCCAAGGAAGCTCCCGCCGACAGCTGGTTGGGATGGTCACGCGGACATTTTGAAGGGGACACGCTGGTCGTCGACTCCACCGGGTTTGTCCCCTACACCTGGTTCGACCGGGCCGGGGATTACCACAGTGATGCCCTCCATGTGGTCGAGCGCTATACACCGGCCAGTCCTTATCACATAATGTATGAAGCCACCATTGACGATCCGAAGGTGTTTACGCGTCCGTGGAAGGTGAGCTTCCCGCTGTATCGTCGCATGGAAAAGAATATTCAACTGGTCGACTTTAACTGCGAGGAATTCGTGGAGAAGCTGCTGTACGGCCCTTACTTCAAAGATCCGAGCAAGTAATGCGTGATCGAGGAGGTTCAGATGGCTAATCGTTTTTCGGTCTCATGTGGTGCTCTGGCGACGATGATTGTGGCCATTTTGTTGACGCCGGCCTTTGTTGCCGCCCAGGCGAAGTCAGCTGCCGCCGCGAAGGCCCCGGCAGCAGATAATAAGACGTGGGCCTTGCCACATACTCCCGATGGCCAGCCGGATCTGCAGGGGTACTGGACGAGCCTCAGCTTCACGCCGATGGAGCGTCCAGCGAAATACGGCAATAGAGAATTCCTGACGGACGAGGAAGCCACTCAAATTTACAAAGAAGGCGTGCAACACAGCTACGAGTTCACGTTTAACGATTTTGGCGATACTCCGGTTTATGACGCAACAGTCTATGCGCTGAGCGCGTGGCAAGAGGGAGTCGCTCCAAACAAGCGAACGTCACTCGTGGTGGATCCGCCCGATGGCAACATTCCTCCCCTTACGCCAGAGGCGGCGAAGGTCAGGGAGGCTTTCCGGAGAACTGGTCCTAACCAGGACTACGCGGATCCCAACGCACCGGTGAAAGCCGACACCTCAACGGATCTGAATTTAGGCGAGCGCTGCCTCTCCTTCGGTGGACCCCCAATCCTTCCTGGCGCTTATAACAGCGATTTTCACATCATCCAGAGCCCCGGAAACGTGCTGATCGAATACGAGTGGGGCAACGAGTCTCGCATCATTCCCTTGGGCGGAGGTCCGCACCTCGCGCCAAATATCCACGCGTGGCACGGCGATTCCCGCGGCCATTGGGAGGGCAACACATTGGTCGTGGAGTCCACCAATTTCCGCCCCGGCGCCACCTTCCAAGGTGCGAACGCCAAGACTCTAAAGATCACGGAATACTTTACCCGCGTAGACCAAAACACGATCGAGTACAAGTTCACGATCGATGACCCATCGACGTGGACCAAGCCCTGGTCGGCAATCGTCCCCCTGAGCCGAATTAAGGGGCCCATATTCGAGTACGCCTGCACCGAGAACAATAATGACGCAGTGAACATCCTCGCAGGTGCTCGCGCGGCCGACAAAGCCGCGGCAGAAAAGGCCAAGAAGACTTCGGGAGTCCCAGTCTCGCAGAAATAGCGAGGCGGAGTGCTGAACGGAAATCGCTGAACTTGAGTAACATTACAGGAGGAGAAAAGATGCGAGTAGCTTTGGCCCTGGCTATGCTTGGTGTAGGTCTAGCTCTGGTGGTGACCACAGTGCCGGTGCAAGCTCATCATGCCTTTGCAGCGACCTTTGACACCTCGAAGCCCGTGGTGGTGCACTGTGTGATCACGAAAGTGGAACTGATCAACCCTCATTCCTGGTTCTGGTGTGACCAGAAGGCCGCCGACGGCACGGTGACCAACTGGGGTTTCGAGGGAGGCAGCCCGAATTCTCTGATCCGCCACGGCGTGACGAAGAACACCATCCCCTCCGGAACCGAACTGGTCATTCAGGGTTATCAGTCCAAGGCCTTTGAGCATAAGGGAGTGGGCGTCAACATGACCTTCCCCGATGGCCGGAAGTTCCTCTTTGGTGGATCTGCTCCCGGAGCCGAAGGCGAGGTAGCGACACCGACGAAGGACGAAATCGCTCCGACCAGCAAGGACGACGCCGCGTCTAAGAAGTAGTGCAGCGAGACCAAAGCTGCTTCTGAGAATGTCCTCCTCAGCCTTACGCCAGCTCGGGGATATGGAAGGGACTTTGAGATGAACCGCCGTTTCTGCATCTCGTTGGCTATTTTTTTGGTTGCCATAGCGTCAATGATCTTGGTACCGGTATTTCTCGCGGCACAAACCGTCTCGGCCGGTGCGAAGCCGGCACTGAAAACTACGCCATCCACAAAAGCATCAAAGACGGAAACACGCAGCGCCTGGACTGTTCCACGTACGCCGGACGGACGGCCGGACCTGCACGGATATTGGACCAATCTCAGCTTCACGCCCATGGAACGCCCCGCGAAATACCAGGGCCGAGAGTTTTTGACCGACAAGGAAATGGAGGAAGTTTACAAGGCGGGCTTGCAGGTTACCTACGAGGGGACACCGGCGGAAGGCATCGAAGGCTTCGGCGAATTGTATAACCCAACCTCGGTTGATTATGATGTGAATACGTATGCGCTCAGTCCCTGGCAAAACGGGATCCGGCCAAACCGGCGATCATCACTGGTTGTCGATCCGCCGGACGGCAGAATTCCTCCTCTGACGGCAGAAGCCAAGGCAAGGCCTGGCCAGCGGCGCGGCTTCAGCTACGTCGAAGATGATCACCATGGAGGCGGAATTGTGCACGCCGATGTCCCCTGGGATTTGGGAACCAACACGACCTGCATCTCGATGAACAGTGGACCGCCGATATTGCCTGCCGAATACAACAGCAATTTGCTCATCGTGCAAAGCGCGGGATACGTGGCCATTGAACGAGAGGTCGGAAGCGAGGTTCGCATCATCCCTATAGACAGTGGCCCGCACGTTTCGGCCAACATCCAACAGTGGCATGGCGATGCGCGCGGCCATTGGGAGGGCGACACGCTGGTCGTGGAGAGCACCAATTTCAGGCCCGAATCGGCCTTCCGCAATGCCAATCCTGGAACCCTCAAGATTACCGAGCGCTTTACCCGCATCGATAAGGATACGATCGAGTACAAGTTCACGATTGATGACCCGACGACGTGGGCGAAACCCTGGTCAGCCGTCATTCCCATGAGCCATGTAAACGGTCCAATATTCGAGTACGCCTGCAGCGAGGATAATAACGATGCTGTGAACATTCTCGCCGGAGCCCGCGCTGCCGAGAAGGCCGCGGAAGAGAAAGCTAAGGCCGGCTCATCCCCCATTTCACAAAAATAGGCGATGCGCGGTTAGGCGATCGCCGTCAACCGATCAGTTCACAGCATTCATTCTTGAAATAGAACTTCAGATTGGCCGGAACATCCTGCCCCGCAGAATCGACTTAAGTTGCCTTGTCCGCAGCAGTGCGTGCCGCTTCGCGACCAGCGATGCGGCCGAAAACTAGGCACTTTGCCAATCCGTGCTGGTTGAATCCACCCGCTGACTCGCCTCCGCAATAGAGGCCTGGGATCACTTGGCCATGCAAGTCCATCACTTGGGCGCGCGCGTCAATCCGCAGCCCTGACAAACAGTCATGAATACAAGGCGTGGACCAGGCTGCATAGAAGGGAGGCGTCTGAATCTTGTACCGAGGAGTTGGCTTCCCAAAATCGGCATCTTTCCCCGCATCCACGAACGAATTGTATTTGGCCACAGTTTGCTCCAGGACAGCGGGCGGCATAGGCTGCTTCTGATACTTACTCACGATTTGGCGCGCCAACTCTGGAAGGCTGCTTGCGCTGAAAAACCAGCCGTCCGGATCCACATAGGGCGGCGTACAGACCCAGCCTTCGCGCTTCACCGCGTCTGCATCGAAGATGGCCCAAATGGGCCCGCCTCCTTCGCCTCTTCCGCCGTTCAACTCCAGACAAGGATTCCACCAATCGAATCCCGTGGCTGCTTCATTTACGAACCTCAGGCCCGCCTGGTTGACGTGAATCACGTCTTGATAGTCCTTCATCAGAAGACCTATGGCCCGCGCCAGACCGGCGATCGGGCTATCCTTCAGGTTCTCGTTACGAGTCCCGCCCCCCTGCGGATAGCCGTATTGATTTCCGATCACGTATGGTTTTTCAAAAATGTGCGATCGCGTCATCGTTTCGACGGTTTGGTTGGCGGCGCCCCAAAGCGATGCCCCAACTTGCATGGCGGCGATCTCACCGTCGCCGCTTTGGCGCGAATACGGTTCGCCAACCACCTGGTATTCTTCGGTGAGCCTGGGGTCAAAAATCCTGCGGAAGTTCACATTGCTCGTATGACCGCCAGTCCCGATGACTACACCCCTTCTCGCCCGAATGTTGAGTGTCCTGCCTTGATTGCTAGCTGCGATACCGAGAACCCTTCCTGAAAACTGCCCTTCTCGAATAATTCCCGTCATGCTGTGCTGCAGGAGTATTTGCACGCCAAGTTTTCTGGCGCTGGCCTCGAGCGGCCGCATCAGCGAGGTGCCATTACCTCCGTTTGGGGCCACAGAGCTGGGCCCCGCAGTCCAGACCACAGTTTGAGCTCTTTTGACCGCTTGCGGACCGCCATCAGCGCCGGTGGGAGCTCGATCGGAAAACTCCACCCCGTGATCTTTCAGCCATTCAAAAGTCAGCGGGCTCCAGTCACAAAAAGTGCGCACAATTTCGCGGTCGCTGAACCTGTAGTCATGCCAGCGCACCAGATCTGAGAACATACGGTCCGGCGAGTCTTCAATTCCGTACTTCTTTTGCAGGCTGGTCCCACCCCCCAATGCGATATTGCCGCCGCTTTCTATGGCGTGTCCGCCGATGTCCTAATTCTGCTCGACAACGATCACAGATGCTCCCTGCTCGGCGGCTTCAATCGAAGCAGGAAGCCCTGTGGCTCCTGCTCCAATGACTACGACGTCGGCGGCTTTGTCCCAGTGCCGAGGAGCATTGGCAGCTTCAGCTGCTCCTGTGCCCGTGCCGACCAGGGCGGTTGCGCCAATCCCGGTGAGCGTTTTCTTGACAAAGGCTCTCCTCGAGAGAGGTTTTCTGGTTTGCGAATGCTCGGTCACAATGCCCTCCTGCACTCACGGCATTCCATTCTAAAGCCGCAACCCGGTCCTACTTACTTCTTGGCAGATGTTAACAAAACGTCGGCGAAAGAGTATCTTCGGACGCAGGTTCCCGAGTAAGAGCTAATTGCGTACGACGCGAGGAGGCAGTCATGCGGAAGCTGGTTCTACAAGTTTTGGCGATGCTGTTTGCGGTATTTCCGACAGTCGCTTTGGCTCAAGCACCCAAGGATGGCGTTTACATCGGCGATGAGGACATCAAGGCTGTATTGAAACATTCAGCCGACACTCACCGCACGATTCCGGATAACACACTCAGAGTGATCGATATGGGCCAGTACCAACTCGGCGTCGCTGTGGTTGCGCGCGGAGCAATGAAAGGTGGAGGCGCTGCAAACGCGAATGCGCCTGCCGGCGGCGGAAATGCTGCGCCCGCTGCGGCGGCGAATGCCGCCACCGCGTGCGGCGAGAAGCGGCCCGGTGCGACGGGTCCCAATGGAATTTTCCACGATGATACCGCCGAGAGTTACGTCGTGATATCGGGTGCCGGAACTCTGATCACCGGCGGCACCATCGTCAATGGGAGACGTTCTGGTCCCAATGACGAAGTGACCACGGTTCTCAATGGCCCATCCTGCGGCGGCACCATGGTGGGATACACGAGCCGCAACGTAAAGGTGGGAGACGTCATCATCATCCCGGAGCATGTGCCGCACGGCTTCTCGGCCATCCCGGATCACATCACCTATCTGAGCATCCGGCCGGATCTGAAAAAAGTTCTGCAGCATGGCTACGTGAACCCAGCACTCAAGCAGTAAGATTGAGCGCAGAGCAAAAGTTAGAGCGTGGTGGGAACGTAACCGGACACGCCCACCTGGTACCCGTCCGGATCCATGATGTTCCATGAAAATGAAGGTTCCGAGTCCGGCTCGGGTTTGAGGCCCCGACGCTTTAATTCGGCTTCTACGGCGTCTGCGCTATTCTTAACTGCGAATCCGAATCGGTTGCAGTAGGGCTTGTCGGCCGGATTGCCAAGCTTGCGCAAGACGAGAGTATTTTGCCCGAATCTCAAAGAACATTCGCCGTCGGGCCCTTGGGATTGATCCGAGACGACTTTCATTCCCAATAGATCACGATAGAAGTCCCGTTCCTTTGGAACGTCCGGCACATTCAAGATGATGAAACTGTAGCCGGTCGGCTGGAAAGTTTTGCCGCTCGGCTTTCGTGCGGCATGAATGTTTTTCTGGCCAGCTTCCCATGCCGCCACACACTTTTCGGATGCGGCAACCGCGCAAGGCCCGGCGGCGCCCGGAAACATAGCCTTGTCTTTCTCAGGAACCCAGATATTGAGCAGGTAGCCTGCGGGATCGTCGCAACTCCATCCCTTTTCGCCATCCGGGCGAATATTCTTGACGCCGCGGCGCTCCAATTCAGCTTTCATCGCCGCCTTTTGGGACATGAAATTCGGAATTCCGAAGGCCATGTGACCGACGGTCGGCTTCTCACCAGGATTCGCGAGTGACCGGATGTACATACCATTCGGCGATGTAAGGTTGCCGAATTCAAGCGCGCACTGTTTGCCGTCGTCCCATGCAACGCGCATCCCAAACAGGTCCACATAAAAATCGCGGCTCTTGGCATAATTGGCCGCAGCCAGGGCGAGGTGATTGACCGTGGTCACCGGGAAAGCCTTGCCGCCACCGGCAGCGCTTTGCGCGGCGCTTGCAGCAAATGCAGCGGCAGCTTTCGGAATGACGCTTGCCGCAAAGGCGCCTGTGGCAATCAGCCCTAGCGCTTGAAGCACCTGACGGCGATCCGTTTTGCTACCTTCAAAGTCTCCCCAATTGCGTTCCATTGTCGCTTCCTCCCGATCATTTCGTGGCGGACACAATGATGGGCTTGGCATTCTTGCTCCAGCCTTGAATGGTGATCTTTCCATCGGCCCGTACTGTAGCAGTCATCATGCCGTTGGTGTTGAAGGGGGTGGCCACGTTGCCCTTCTGATCGAGCGCGATCACGCCGCCATCTCCATGCTGCTCCACAAGCTCTTTCATCACCACCTCATTCGCCGCCTGGTCCAAAGTGACATGCAAGTAGCGCACCCGCTCGCAGATGTCCGCCGCCACGATATTGCGCATGAAAAATTCGCCTGTCCCGGTTCCCGAGACTGCACAGCTTGCATTGTTGGCGTAGGTTCCCGCACCGAGAATCGGCGAGTCTCCTACGCGCCCCGGCATTTTCATTACAGTTCCGCCCGTGGAAGTGCCGGCGGCGAGATTGCCTCCTTGGTCCAGCGCCACCACCCCAACCGTACCGTGCTCTTCACTTGCCGAAAATCCCGCCGATTTGTTTTTCTCTTCGGCCGATTTGGCATTCTTATAGCGCTGCCATTCGCGTTCATTGAAAAAAAGATACGGAGAAACCAGTTCGATCCCCTGCGATTTTGCGAACTCCTCGGCGCCTTCGCCGACCAGCATGACGTGCGGCGTTTTCTCCATCACCAGGCGAGCGAGATGGATGGGATTGGCGATGTGTTTGAGAGACGCGACCGACCCGGCATTGAGCGTGCGGCCATCCATGATCGAAGCATCCATTTCCGGAACGCCTTCACGCGTGTAGTAGGAACCGCGCCCTGCGTCAAACAACCTGGAATCCTCCATGACGCGAATGGTCGCTTCCACGGCGTCCATACTGGGGCCGCCGCGTGCCAGAATCGCGTAGCCAGCCTGTACGGCCTTCACCATTGCTGCGCGGCGCATCTCGACCTGCTCAGTTTTCATGTTGCTGTAATCTCCCGCGCCGCCGTGGGCTACGAGCACAAAACCTGCGGACGGCGCGGGGGCCGCTCCTACCGCGGCGCTGAAGGGGAAGCGATCCGCCATCCTAACTGCAGCAATCACCGCCAACAGGAGCGTGAGAGAACGAATTGCCTTCATGAGAACCTCCGAGAATAGGCTGCGATTTGCTCGCCAGTATCGATAGACCCGATCGAATAGCCCATCAACCGGGGGAAGGCAGCAGATCCATCGGCAGGCGCCGGAACGGCCCCTGGATCGCAGGTAACAAAAACTGCGGCAGTTAAGAAGACTAGACTTGCGTGCGCGGAATCGCAAATTTCATTCCCCATCGCGCAAGCCAAGCGCGTTGGTCACGCCGCGCGGTTTATCGCTCTGCGCTGCTGCTCGGGCACATGCGTGAGGCGGCTAGTGCTTCCGCCCTCGTACTGTGCGAACGCCCAGCCGGTCTTCCGCTTATCACTCTGGAAGCGAAGTCAGCTTAGCTCTGCCGCAAAGATGCCGCGCGTGCCTCAAGGACTTCTTTCAATCGTCCAGTCTTTACATCATAGATAAAGCCCCTGACCGGGATGCTTTTCGGCAACCAGGGATGGGACTTTATCTTTTGGACCTGCTGCCGGACGTTTTCCTCCAGATCGCGGAAAGCATGGAAGGCAACCGGGGCCACCGGCGAACTTCCCGTCTGCTGTATCAGTCTCGACCGCAGATCCTCATCCTTGAACGTCAGCATTCCGCAGTCCGTGTGGTTGATGATGATGAATTCCTGCGTTCCCAGTAGCTGGTGAGAGAGGATGAAGGACCGCAGCGCATCCTCGGTTACAATCCCACCTGCGTTCCTGATCACGTGCGCATCTCCCGCTTTCAGCCCCAGGATCTGCGATGGCACGAGTCGAGCATCCATGCATGCCAGAACCGCTAATTTGCGGGCGGGCGGAATGGGAAGTTGCCCAAACTCGAAATTCCGTGCGTACGCTTCGTTGGCCCTGAGTACTTCGTCGGTCACACTCATGTGTTAATCCCCTTTCCCAGTTTTCAAGTGCCTTTCCTGCTTTTAATAACCCGAACGAAAATGTCGTCAGCTGCTCGCTGCGGCAGCGGCGGCTTGGTCGAGAAGTTTTGCGGCGCGTTCGGCTTCTGCGACGCCGAAGAATACCAACGGCGCATTGGTTACCGGCTCCACTCCCGCATAGGCATAGTCGATGTTGATATTGGCTTCGGCGAGCTTTGCCGCGACACGCGCCAGCTCGCCCGGACGATTCGGCAATCTGAGCTGTACTATTTCCACCTCGGTATAGGTTAATCCTTCGGCGGCCAAGACCGTCTTCGCCGTCGATAGATTCTCCACAACCAGGTGTACTTGGCTCCTGCGCTCGGCGGTAGAGGCCTGCACGGCGAGGATGTTCACTTTGCGTTCGGCGAGACCCTTGCACATCTTAGCTAGCGTACCCGGCCGATTTTCAAGCTGAACGTTGAGTTCCTTGGCAATTGGCATGGAGTTCCTCCTGTAGATTTGTGAGGAACGGAGTGGTGCGTTCCTGCGAGATTATAGAGATGCGGGCATCCTACGCCGGTCCGATGATGACTGCAACGAAAAAGGGGAGGACTTCTCCTCCCCTTTTTATTCTTGTGTGCTTTTGATTTTATCGCTTCGGCACCGGCCACCAGCGCACAAAGCCATCTCGGTTGGGCATTTTGACTTGCGGCAGAGACTTGGCGTCCAGCACGGCGTCTTGAGGAACAATTCCATCGACAGACAGAATATACGCAGTCACGGCGTATCCTTCGTCGTTGGTCAATGATTGGGGCGTTTGCAGAGGCATGGCGCGCCGCACGTAGTCAAAAATCGTGGTTGCGCTCGGCCAATAGCTTACCGGCGTCTTCACCGGCTTCTGTGACGCGATCGTACCGACTCCGCCGGTGAGCTGGTCCTGGGGCCCGCCCTGGCCCTTCGGCCCGTGGCAGGACTGGCATTTTTCTTCATAGACCTTGGCTCCCGCAGAAGCAGAGCCGCTTCCCGCGGGCAATCCGGTACCGTCCGGAGCTACGGTTATATCCAGCTTACTTATCTCGTCCGGACTCAAGGGCCGGCCAAGATTTGGATGCTGCGCGTAGCAAACAGACGAGATCAGACAAAGCGCCGCCGGCAACAGAATTCCAAATCTAAACGTAAACATGTTTTACCGTCCCATCCGCTTCGATACTCCAGCCTTGAATGCCATTAAAGTGATAGAACTGGATTGGCGAATATTGGGAGACCCAAACAGATCTGGTCGGCTGCACCTCACCTTTCTCATCCGTGGCTCGGCTCATCAGCGTTGAGGGGCGGCCATCCCATTGCCAGGCAAGCCGAAACCGAGTCAGCGCCTTCGATAAGACCGGCGGGGTAAGAGCGGCAGCTGCCCAGCTTTTCCCTCCGTCCGCGGAAACTTCTACTTTGGAAACTCGCCCGGACCCCGACCATGCCAGGCCGGATACTTCGTAAAATCCCGGCCCTTTCATGTTCATGCCAAACGACGGTTTGATGATCGCGGATTTCACGCCTTGGAGGAACATGTACTGGCGCGCCTTCCCGTTGGGCATCAATTCCGTATAGTGCGAGGTTTCATCGCGCGCATTCACTGGCTCGTTCATTACTTTCAGCCGGCGCAGCCATTTCACGTTCATATTTCCCTCGAACCCCGGCAGCAAAAGACGCATCGGGTAGCCCTGTTCGGGACGGATGGCTTCTCCGTTTTGATAGAGCGCAATCATGGCGTCATCCAGGCACTTCTCCAGCGGCACGCTGCGGCTCATTGCCACCGCGTCCGCGCCCTCGGCGATAACCCATTTCGCCTCGCGGTTTACTTCCGCTTCCCCCAGAAGCGTGGCTAACCGAACGCCCGTCCATTCAGAACAGGATAGAAGACCATTGAGGCCGCCTGCCGTGGTCTGTTGCGGCTCCCGCTGGTTGAACGATCCGCTATTGCCTGAGCACTCGACGAAGTGAATTTGCGACTCCATGGGATAGCGCATGAGCGTTTCAACGGAAAAGGCCAGCGGTCTCTTGACTAGCCCGTGAATCACCAATTCGTGACGGTTCGGATCGATATCGGGAACGCCGTTGTGGTGACGTTCAAAATGCAATCCATTGGGTGTGAGGGTACCTTCGAGCAGATGCAGTGGGGTTCGCGATGTGCCTGTTCCTGGACGTCCGGGAAGGAGCGTAAAGGAACGCTGCACCTTCTCCTGCCACTTGGAAGGCATGCCGTAGGGCGAAAAGGAGCGCCCGGGAGTCTTCATCCATTCGGGTGCATCCGCTCCAACGCTTTCGGCCGCTTGAGCAACACCCGCGCCAATGCCAGCTATGCCGGCAGCCAAAACCCCAGCACGCAGCAATGAGCGCCGGTCAAGAAGACCATTCCCCGCTGCGACCCCACCTGCCAACTCGGCAATCTTTGCTTTGTCACGCTCTTCCATTGCGACCTCCCATGGACCACGTTAATTTAGCAAGATAGCACTTCCCGCTCTTGTGAAGTATTTACTTCTTCTCACTTCTTCCTTCACCGGAATGCCCAAAGACAGC
>QHYR01000185.1 GCA_003223315.1 Acidobacteriota bacterium
ATTGTTCTCAGCCAACGCTACTGCCTGCCGGCCACCTGGATCGGGAACATTTTGCAACCATGCACCCGTTTGAGCGTCAACCACTCCCAGTGATTCTACGGGCGGGGTGCTCTTATCTTCCGCGGTGAAGTAAAACCGGCCGTCTCCCGGGTTATACCAGTCCTCGTCACCGCCGCCGATCTGGCTAATCCTGGCGATAATCGCGCCATCGGATGCATTCATGACGACCGGCCCCCCACAAGTTACCAATACGTGGTGTGACGGCCCCAGCGTCTCGCCACTGGCGTGACAATCGCCCGGCTTCAATCTCTTTTCCACTTTCATGCTCTTAGGATCGATCACCGCAATTTCCCCAAATCCGCCGTTGCTTCCGCCGTTGTTACGATAGCCCGGCACAGTAATGAAGAAACGGTGCA
>QHYR01000186.1 GCA_003223315.1 Acidobacteriota bacterium
TATTTCGATATCTTCGTGGAATATGCCAAGGCCTCTGCCGAAGACATCCTGATTCGCATCACGGCTTGGAATCGCGGAAGCGAATCCGCGCCGCTCGATCTGCTTCCGACCATCTGGTTCCGCAATACATGGTCCTGGCGCGATGAGACGCAGCGCCCCAGGCTTTCGCGGCTACGTGAGCGGCGCGGCTGCGAATCTATTGGCCTGGAGACGCTCTCTTACGGGCAGCGTTGGCTCTTCGCAGACGAAAAACCAACATTGTTGTTCACGGACAACGAGACGAACTTCAAGCGCCTGTTCGGAATCGAGAACCGAGCCCCATATCTGAAAGACGCGTTTCACGAATATCTCATCAAGGGGAACGATGGCGCGGTCAACCCGGCCCAAACAGGTACCAAGGCCGCGGCTCTTTATCGCTTGGATATGCCCGCCGGCAGCACCGCAACGGTTCGGTTGCGCTTCACGGACCAAAATCCCAGCGCCGCATCTGGCCCTGTTGAACCGCTCTTCGGCCGGGCATTTGATGACGTGTTCAGCGCGCGCATCGCGGAGGCCGATGAGTTCTACGCCCGATATGCTTCCGGCAGGATGAGTGAAGATGCCCGCCAAGTACAACGGCAAGCTTTCGCCGGGCTGCTGTGGTCGCAGCAGTCTTACCACTATGACGTGCAGGTTTGGCTGCAAGGCGATCCGGCTTTTCCACCGCCTCCGGAGGCGCGCAAGAAGGGACGCAATCATAAATGGAAGCACCTGCATTGTGCAGATGTGCTTTCCATGCCTGACAAGTGGGAGTATCCGTGGTTTGCTTCCTGGGACACGGCATTTCATGGCGTGGCGCTGGGCGTAATCGATCCGGATTTCGCCAAGGAGCAGCTCATTCTTTTGTTACGCGAATGGTATATGCATCCGAACGGACAATTGCCGGCCTATGAATGGGCCTTTGATGACGTCAACCCGCCCGTGCATGCCTGGGCGGCATGGCGTGTATACAAGATCGAAAAACGCATCCGTGGCCGCGCCGATCGCGGCTTCCTGGAGCGCGTTTTTCAAAAGCTGCTGATCAACTTCACGTGGTGGGTTAATCGCAAGGATCCGGAAGGCCTGAACGTATTTGAGGGCGGATTTTTAGGACTCGATAACGTGGGCGTCTTTGATCGCTCAGCGCCCTTGCCTACGGGCGGTCATTTGGAGCAAGCAGACGGAACGAGCTGGATGGGAATGTATTGCCTGAACATGCTGGCCATGGCCCTGGAGCTTTCGCGAGAGGATCGGGTCTACGGAAGTGTGGCCAGTAAATTCTTCGAGCATTTCATCTATATAGCTCAGGCCATGAATGACCTCGGCGGCGAAGGCATTGCGCTATGGGATGAGGAGGATGGTTTCTATTATGACGCACTGCATTTGCCGGACGGCTCACAGAGCTTCCTGAAGGTGCGTTCCATGGTCGGGCTGGCCCCGCTCTTCGCCGTGGAGACGCTGGAGCCCGAAATGCTGGCGAACCTGCCCCACTTTCGGGAACGTATGCAGTGGCTGCTTGAAAACGTTCCGGCGGCCGCTCGTCACATTGACATGAGCCAGACATCGCCCAATGGCCCCCGCCGATTGCTCTCTCTGGTGACCCGCGAACGCTTGCTGCGTGTGCTCCGATACATGCTGGACGAGAAGGAGTTTCTCTCGCCGCATGGTATCCGCTCGCTTTCGCGCTTTCATCTCGATCATCCGTACACTCTGCGCATGATGGGAAACGAATATCGGATCGGTTACGAGCCGGCCGAGTCTCGCACCGGCACATTTGGCGGGAACTCCAATTGGAGAGGTCCGGTGTGGTTCCCGGTGAATTTCCTGATCATCGAGTCCCTGCAAAGATTTCATTACTATTTTGGCGATGAATTGCAAGTGGAATTCCCGACCGGCTCGGGGCGCAAGCTGACGCTCTGGCAAATTGCGGCGGAGCTTTCGAGGTCGCTGAGCAGCATCTTTTTGCGCGACAAAAACGGACGCCGCCCGGTGTGCGGCTCGATCGAAAAACTTCAGAGCGATCCTTACTGGCGAGATCTGATGTGCTTTTTTGAATATTTTCACGGCGAGACTGGCGCCGGGCTGGGCGCCGCGCACCAGACGGGATGGACTGCATTGGTGGCCAAGCTCCTGGAGCAGAGCGGGGCGCACACAAGCTGAGACAATATAGGGGATGGGCTGGTAACTGAGCCATGACGCCGCAGCTTCGCTTTCAGAATAAAGTCGCACTGGTCGCTGGGGGCACCGGCGCATTGGGGCGCGCAGTCTCGACGGCTTTCGCACGTGAGGGCGCCCGCGTAATTGTGACCTACCGGCGCCGGCCAGAATTTGACGCATTCATTTCTCAATCGAAGAGTAATGCTGAGAGTGTGACAGGCGTGATGGTTGACGCCACCGATGCTGCGGGCGTCGCGCGGATGCTCGAGGACGTCCTCGCAAACGGCGGCGCGCTCGACATTCTGGTGAATACCATCGGCGGCTATCACGGCGGTAAGCGAATCTGGGAAGAGGATCTCTCGAGTTACGAGCAGATGATGTCCTTGAACCTGAAAGCTGGATTTGTGCTTGCGCGTGCCCTGATTCCCGTCATGATTCGGCAGAGCCGCGGCTGGATCGTCAACGTGGCATCGCGGGCAGGTTACGGCCAGTCTCCCGGCGCGGCTCTGTATGCCGCGTCAAAGGCCGGCGCGCTGGCGCTATTCGACTCGCTGGCGGCCGAAGTTAAATCGCATCCGATCTGCGTCAATTCCGTAGTTCCCAGCATCTTCGACACGCCGGCAAATCGACAGGCCATGCCTGCGGCGGATTTTGCGAGCTGGCCCAAGCCGGAAGAGATTGCCGAGGTAATCCTTTTTTTGTGCTCCCCCGAGGCGCGCATCATTCATGGCGCAGCCATTCCTGTCTATGGCAGGACCTGAGGCGTGAGCGCGCCGATCGTCGTCAAGTTCGGCCCGGAAATCTGCGGCTCGTTGGACATAGGAACAGAACGGGAATGGCTGGTCACCAATGGGCTGGGTGGGTTCGGTTGCGGCACGGTCACGGGCGTAGTGACACGGCGCTACCATGGATTATTGATTGCTGCCGTTCCTGAACTAGGCCGGGTTCTCCTGGTTGCAAAAGCCGAAGAGGTCTTGCGCTATGCGGGCCGCGATTACGCCCTCGGCGCTAATCGCTGGTCGAGCGGCGCGGTCGAGCCCCATGGCTTCCGATTCATTGAGCAATTTTATCTCGCGGGCTCCATACCCGTGTGGAGATTTGCCTGCGCTGACGCGGTATTGGAAAAACGCGTGTGGATGCAGGACGGCGCGAACACAACTTTTATTCGTTACGATCTCGTATATGCGTCGGCGCCTGCCGAACTAGAGATCAAGGTTCTGGCGAACTATCGCGATATCCATGCGACGACCCATGCCGGCGAATGGAAAATCTCGGTCACGCCGGTTCCGCGCGGTTTGTGCCTAGTCGCTCGCGAAGGGGCGATTCCCACTTATTTGCTCAGCGACGTGGCGCAGGCCGAGCCTCGCGGCGAATGGTACCGAGACTACGATCTGGCGGCGGAACGCGATCGTGGCCTGGACGATCGCGAGGACCATTTGCTCGCCGGAGTTTTTAGAGTGAAGTTGTCGCCCGGCGGCTCGGTTACGCTGGCGTTCAGCACCGATGCAAAGACGCCGCTCGACGATCCCGCCGCGCTCGCGGCGCGTGAGAGCTTGGACCAGAGACTGCTCGGATATTGGATCGCCGCGCATCCGCGCGCTGCCCTCGAAGCTCCACACTGGATTTGGCAACTGGTGCTGGCGGCTGGGCAATTTCCGGTGCGCTGCCGAACTTCGGACGGGCGCGAGCGATGGTCGATTGTGGCCGGCTATCCCTGGTTCGGCGAATGGGGGCGCGATGCCATGATCGCGCTGCCCGGCCTTGCACTGGAGACCGGACGGCCCGATGTGGCGCGCTCTCTGCTGTACGAATTCCCTCGATTCGCCCAGCAGGGGCTGCTCCCCAATACTTTTTCGGAGAACGGCGAGCCGGCGGCTTACAACAGCGTAGATGCGATGCTCTGGTACGTGGACGCATTGCAGCGGTACGTGACGCTGACTTCCGATCTGAGCGTCGTTCGAGACGTTTTCGACGCGCTTGCCTCCGCGGTCGATTGGTACGTGCGCGGAACCCAATATGGCATTCACGTGGATTCTGCCGACGGCTTGCTCCACGCCGGAGAATCCGGAATGCAAGTCACTTGGATGGATGCAAAGGTTGGCGATCGCGCGATTACCGCGCGCATAGGCAAGCCCGTGGAGATCAATGCGCTCTGGTTCAACGCCTTGCACGCGATGGCCCGATTCGCCTCAGAGCTCGGGAAGCCGGCACAGGATTACACGCGACTTGCCGAACGCGTGAAAAAGTCGTTCGCGCGATTCTGGAACCAGGAATGTCAATGCTGTTTTGATGTAATCGACGGTCCGGATGGCGACGATGGTTCGCTGCGGCCAAATCAGATTTTTGCAGTGTCGCTTCCGGAGAGCCCATTGGCCGCGGACCAGAGAAAACGTGTGGTAGATATCTGCGCATTAGGGCTGGTGACGCCGCATGGATTGCGAAGCCTGGATGCCGCCGACGCAAATTACCGCGGCCATTACGAAGGCCCACAATCGCAGCGCGACGCTGCTTACCACCAGGGAACAGTGTGGGGCTGGCTGGTCGGTCCGTTTGTCCTGGCGCACCTGCGCGTTTACCGCGACCCTCGGCGGGCCTTTGCGTTTCTTGAACCAATGGCCCAACATCTTTTTACAGCGGGGCTGGGAACCATCAGCGAGATTTTCGATGGCGAAGCACCATTTGCGCCGCGCGGGGCATTTGCGCAGGCCTGGAGTGTGGCAGAAACCTTGCGCGCGTGGCGGGCTTGCTATGACGCCGGCCTGAGGGCAAACGATGTGCCAAGGCGCTGAAGATCGTTCTCAGCGCTTCTTCGGCGATTCCACAAGCTCGATCAGGAGCTTCCGATTCTCCGCAATGGGCACGAGAAAGAAATTCACGCGCGTTTGATTTGCGCCCTCGCGAATATGCGGATAAACAGGCTGGAGTTGAAAGCGCTGCTGAAGAATTTTCACGGCCCGCGAGACGTCCCGCACCTCGCACTCGACCTGCTGGATGCCTTCGCCAAAGCGCGCCAGAAATTTCGCCATGGCTCCCTCTGCTGCCGGCGTGCGGGGCGTGATCACATCCAAGCGTACGCCATGAGCAAAACCCAATTCAAATTCGAGTACGTCCTGATCCGGCGGAGCTTCCGCCAGTTGCGGCTGCCCAAAACGCTGCCGAATGGTTTCAAACGTCGCCGGCTGGACAGCCAGGCCCACCGTGAGTAGCGCGTTTCCGCCCGCAGCCAGCGCGCGAAACTCTGGATCGGCCAACCACTTCCGCAATACCGGTTCAGCGCTGGCACAGCCCAGCCGAAACAGCGCATAGGCGGCTTCTTCGCGTTCCTTCGCATCAGCGCCGGCCAGCTTGGAAATGTAATCGGCGACGTTCTCAGTGACTTCGCCCATGGTTTTAGTTCGTCCGTTTTGCGGCGACGATCGACGCACCAATGGCAATGCCTATGATGAGACTGATTACGCCCAGGGCCGCGACCGTGGACAGATGAAACCAAGGCTCGGCCAGCATTTTCCCGCCGATAAATACCAATATTGCCGCAAGGCCGGTATCGAGGTAACGAAAATAGGGCAAAGCCCCGGCCAGAAGGAAATAAAAGGCGCGCAGCCCCAGAATTGCGCAGACGTTTGAGGTGTAGACGATGAATGGGTCGCGCGTGATTCCAAAAACCGCGGGAATGGAATCCACCGCAAAAAGTAAATCGCTGATTTCAAGCACGAGCAGCGCCAAGAAGAGCGACGTAAACATCCTGCTTCCGTTCTCGATGACGAAAAAGGTCTCGTGCGTTTGTTTTGGTGACACGGGAAGGACCCGGCGCGACCAGTGCAAAATAGGATTGTGCTCAGGGTGGAAATCGTGCTGGCCCCGCCAAAGCATGCGCACACCCGAAAATAACAAGAATGCGCCGAAGGGATAAAGTACCCACGCGAAGCGCCGCACGAGCGCGGTTCCGATCCCAATCATCGCTCCGCGAAATGTCAATGCACCCAGCAGGCCCCAATGCAGTACCTGGTGTTGCAGCCGAGGCTCGATGCCAAACGCCCGAAACACCAAGACAAAAACGAAGATATTGTCCAGGCTGAGGGACTTTTCCACTACATATCCGGTAAGAAATTCCAGAGCGGCAGTGCGGCCGTGAGTCTCGAAAATCCAGAGATTGAAGGCGAGCGACAGAAATACCCAAACTGCGCTCCACACTGCTGCTTCCGATAAGGAAACCCGGTGTGGCCGCCGGTGAAGAATTCCGAGGTCTATGGCCAACGCGCCAAGGACGCACGCGTTGAATATTGCCCAGAGAGCGGGCGTGCCCATCAACGCGCGTTTTGCTCGGAGGTCTCGAGTGCGTTCAAATTTGACAGTTCAATACGCATGTTCTTTGCCGGCGGAACGGCTATACCGACGTCCCAGTGCAGCCGGAGATCGCCGGCAAGCGCGGGAGTGTCGAGATTGGAAATCCAGTACTCTCCGGGGGCGAGGTCGTCAAAGGCCGCACGACCGCTGAGATTGGTCAGGGCTGTGGCCACCAAATAGTGCGTTTGCGCGACTTGCAGGACCCGCTGTTCGACATGGCGCTGCTGTTCCCTTTCTAGCTGCGTCCAACGCGGATACGGATTTACTTCCCGGAGTTCGGCATCGAGCCCTTGTAAGGAATCCAGGTTGGCCTGAATGTAGTGGCGAAGCGCCTGGCGGTATTGTTCCCGCTGGAGCTTATATTTTTCCGGGTTCTTCTGTTCGTCTCCCTTTTTGTATTTGGGCTCCGGAATGACAGCATGCAGAGCCGCCCCGTTCTGACTCGAATAGGCGGTCAGGAATTCCGGCACGCCGACCATGTCCTCTGGTGTAAGGTCCTTGATGAAATCGCTTCCGGCCAGATCGATGCGGCGATGCCTTTTCATCCACTCCTTCAGCTCCGCTGAGACCTCAAGTTGGGCGATGAAATGATCGAGGTCCACGAGACCCTCAGTGGTTTCGACTTCCTTGCGGATATCGGAAAGGCTTCGCGATAACAGATAGAACGTCATTCCGCGCACCGGTTCCGGCTGCCCTTCCGAGGGCCTCACATGGGCGGTGATCTCGATACTGCCGGCCGCGCCGGATTGTGCGGCCCAACATCGCGCGCTCAGGGTCAGCGAGGCGCTTGCCACGCATGTAATGGCAACCAGGCGGAGAATTCGCACGCCGTCATGCTAGCAGACCAAATGGAGGCTGATCGAGTTTAGACAATCCCGGGTGCGCGTAAAGATACTGCCTGTTTTGCGAGAACTGCGCTGATGGCTAGAGCAGGCGGAAATTGACTTCGATCGGCGTAATCGTCGCGACCGGCGTGCCATTGGGTCCAATGGCGGGCTTGAAGCGCCAGGTCCGCACGGCTTCGATGGCCTTCTCATCCAGTCCGAGACCCGCGCCCTTCACCACCTGAATGTTCGTTGCGTGGCCGTCTGGCTGAATGATTACTTGCAGGACCACAATTCCCTGAAACTTAGCCTTGCGCGCATCCTCTGAATATTGCGGCTCGGGGCAATAGAGGCAGCTTGGGTAGCCGACTCCGCCCGTACCTGGACGAAAATAACCGCCGCCGGTCCCCCCGCCGAAGCCGGGTCCTAAACCAGGGCCATGACCGCTACCGATGCCGCCGCCGTCACCATTGCCCAAGCCTCCGCTGGCGCCGGGTCCCGCCGAGGCACTCAGCATGGCAGCCAACGGGTCGCCGAAATTCGGATCATTCGGGCTTGGGATCTTCAGCTCCGGCGGACCCAAAAGAGTTGGATCAGAAACCAGCTTGGGGTTCGGATGTGGCGTCAGCAGAGGCGGAGTAATCCGCGTCATACTCCACTTCGGCAGCTTACCCTGCGTCTGCGGCTCCTGCTTGTGTTCGCCTCCGCCGCCTCCGCCGCCCGCTTTTTCTTTTCCAGGAGGCAACTTGGAGAGGTAGGGAGAAATATCGATCACCTGAATAGCTTGCACTGTCGGCACTATCTTGCGCGCGAAGGGCACAATGATTAACACGGCGATAAGCACGTGCACCCCGACAGAAATCATCTGCGCGGTGCTATATTCGCGGCGCTTAGCCCAAAGCGGACGTACCGGAACAGGCTTGCTGGTAAGCTTGAGCGGCGGCAGTTTGGGCGGCGCAATCAGATCGCGCAAGTTGCGCCAGAAGACCCGGTACGTGGGTTCCAAATCCACGACCATCCCGGAAGCGGCAGGGCCTCTCATCCGTGGAGCGCGACGGAAAAACGCCTTCAGGCTCTCCGAAAAACTGGTATCTACACCTTCGGTGTAAAAAACTTTCTGCGGCGCATTGCGCGGCACGCGGATCGACCGTTCCGTCAAAAAATCTTTCAGATTGGTCCAGAAGCTGGGCGACTGCAGCCTTCGGCTGGGCGCAAAAGAAGGCGTGGACGAGCCGGGAGCAAAACTCAAGTGTGCCTTCTCAGGATTGCGCGTCGTGAGGTTCAGATTCGGTCGTTGCATACGTATCTCTAGACAGTCGGAGTATCCTGGGCTCCACCTATGGAGTTAGATTCATCGGCAGCCAAAAAGATGCCCTGCTCACCAGGCTGACTTGCCCAAAAATAAATTGTACCATATCACTTTTCACCCTTGTGCGCCGCTGTTCCATGTGTTGAGTATTGAGAAACAGCTGACCCTAACGAGCCAGCCACTCGGGTCGCAAGGCCCCTGAACCGCCGCCAAAGGACGGACTTCCGAGACTGATGTCCAAGCCTGTAAATTTGAAAGCAACCCTGAACCTCCCGCGGACCGATTTCCCCATGAAGGCCAACCTTCCGCAAAACGAACCGCGAATTCTCGCCCAATGGGAGGACGGAAAGCTTTACGAGCGAATTCAGGAAGCCCGAGAACAGTGCCCCGCATACGTCCTGCACGACGGTCCGCCCTATCCGACGGGCACGATTCATCTCGGCACCGCGCTCAACAAGATTCTCAAGGATATGGTCGTAAAGTCGAAAACCATGGCGGGTTTCCGCGCGCCCTACGTTCCCGGCTGGGATTGCCACGGTTTGCCCATCGAAACGCAAGTGGAAAAGGAGCTCGGGGGCAAAAAGGGACACGTCGCCCCGGTGGAGTTTCGGCGCATCTGCCGGGAATTCGCTTTGCGCTACGTCGATCAGCATCGCCGTGACTTCAAACGTTTGGGTGTTTTGGGTCGCTGGGGAGATCCATATCTTACGATGAGTAAAAGCTACGAAGCGTGCATCGCGGAGACATTTTTAACGTTTTTGGAGAAAGGCTATGTCTTTCGCGGCTTGATGCCGGTCTATTGGTGCCTCTATGATCGAACGGCCCTGGCCGAAGCGGAGGTGGAGTACGAGGATCACACTAGTCCCTCGATTTGGGTACGGTATCGCCTGCTGAAATCGGCAAATAAGCCGGCCGATCAGAAGGACAGCGTTTATGCCCTGGTCTGGACGACCACCCCATGGACATTGCCGGCCAGCATGGCGCTAGCCTTTCATCCTCGACACAGATACGTATTCGCCGCCGATCAGCACGGAGATACCTACCTTGTGGCTCAGGAACTGCTCGCGGGTGTCGCCAAGGAAACGGGTCTGCGCTTCGATTCAATCTCCAAAACTCTTCAAGGCGACAGCTTTGCTGGTGCCAAGTTCCAGCACCCCTTTCTCGATCGAGTCGTTCCCGGAGTGCTCGGCGAGCATGTCACGCTGGAGCAAGGTAGCGGCATCGTGCATACAGCTCCGGGGCATGGCGCTGAGGACTTCGCAGTGGGTCAGGAATATGGCCTGCAGACTTACGCTCCGCTGGACGATGACGGGCGCTTTACCGAAGGTCTGCCGGAATATCAGGGCAAAACGGTATTCGATGCCAATCCCGCCATAATTGGGTTGCTGAAGTCGCGCGGAGCGCTCGTGGCCGAGAGCAAACTTCAGCACAGCTATCCGCACTGCTGGCGCTGTCACAATCCGGTCATCTTTAGGGCCACCGAGCAATGGTTCATACATCTTGATAGCGGAAGTGCGTCGGTTCCTGCTCCCAAAGCCAGGGCATTACGGCAGCTTGCCCTGGAGCAAATCCCCAAAGTGAAATGGACACCCGAATGGGGCCAGCAACGCATTCACGAGATGATTGCCCATCGTCCCGACTGGTGTATCTCGCGACAGCGCGTGTGGGGCGTGCCGCTGGTGATTTTCTACTGCGAAAAATGTGGCAAGAGGCTCGAGGATTTCGCGGCGCTCCGCCAGGTGATGCGCTGGTTTGAAAAAGAAGGCGCAGATGCCTGGTACACGCATTCTGCGGAAGAATTGCTCCCCAAAGGAACGGCTTGCGCTTGCGGCTCCGCAAAATGGCGCAAAGAAACAGATATTCTCGATGTCTGGTTTGACTCGGGATCGTCGCATCTCGCCGTGCTGGACCCTCCGGCAAAACCGAATGCGGGTTTGCCCTGGCCCGCCGATATGTATCTGGAAGGCCCGGATCAATACCGTGGCTGGTTCCACAGCTCCTTGCTGATCAGCGTAGGGACTCGGGAGCGCGCTCCTTATCGCCAGGTGCTCACGCATGGATGGACACTCGACGAGCAGGGCAGGCCGATGTCCAAATCGCTCGGCAATGTAATCCTGCCCACGGAAATTTGTGAAAAATGGGGCGCCGACCTGCTGAGGCTGTGGGTGGCTTCGCAGGATTATCACAGCGACGTGCGCATGTCCAAGAACGTGATGGCGCAGCTCTCGGAGGCTTACTTCAAGATCCGTAACACCTTCCGATTCGCGCTCGGCAATCTCTCTGACTTCGATCCCTCGCGCGACGCGCTCGCGGAAGATTCATTGGAGGAACTGGACCGGTGGATGCTCGGAAGGACCAGCCGTCTCGTGGCCAAGTGTCTGGAATTCTACGAAAGCTTCGATTTTCATCGTGTGTATCACGCGCTTTATGACTTCTGCGTGGTGGACCTGAGCGCCTTTTATTTCGATATTCTCAAGGACCGCCTTTACACATTTGCGTCCAAAGGGTGCGAGCGGCGTTCCGCACAAACCGCGATCTACCGCATCGCCAGCGCGCTGGCGCGCCTGCTGGCTCCGATTCTGGCGTTCACTACCGATGAGATTTGGAAACATTTGCCGCGGGAAAAGTCCACGCCTGCGGAAGTTCACTTGACGCTATTCCCGCGCCCGGGTGAATCGTGCGGTTTCCCCGACGAGGCGCTGGAAACCAGGTGGGCGCATTTGCTCGAAGTGCGTGATGCGGTGCTGAAGTCTCTGGAACAAGCTCGCAACGCCAAGCAGATCAATAGCGGGCTCGAAGCTCGCGTCGAGTTGGCCGCCGATAGTGAGCTGGCGCCGCTGCTTCGGGATTATGCAGCTTGGTTGCCGACCTTGTTCATCGTTTCGCAGGTAGACCTGGTGAGCGGAAGCGCTCCGGCCGCAGCTCGCGCGGAAACGCTGCCGGCCCTCGGTGTGAGCATCCATCGCGCGCGCGGTAAAAAATGCGAGCGCTGCTGGAATTATTCGCTCAGGGTCGGCGAGAGCGCCGATTACCCAACGGTCTGCGAGCGCTGTCTTCCGGTCCTGCGCGAAATTGAAGCCGCCGCGGGAACGGCCGGCGCGAATTCCTGATGGCGGCTCCCAGCGTGCGCTGGCTCTGGCTGGCACTGGCGATATTGGCAGCCGATCGCGCCAGTAAATTTGCCATCGAGCGGCTCACGCCCGAGGGCTTTCGGCGGGCTCTCGTACCCAATTTCGCGGACCTGGTCCATAGCGTAAA
>QHYR01000187.1 GCA_003223315.1 Acidobacteriota bacterium
GGGCTCCCAGTCATTAAAAGCCAGCACTAGCCTCCTTTGGCCAGCAAGATGGCAAAGAGGATCACGTCGAGAAGGGCCATAACCGCCACCGCCAATTCCAAAACGAATGATCGCGATTCGTTGAACTGATCCACCATGAAATCGTAGAGCTCGCCCATAGTCCGAAGCTTCTCATCCACCAGGTTGCGATATTCGGAGACTCCCAGCCGAGCTGCCGCCAATCGATAGACCCGCGCGTAATAAACGTCGCTGACAAACTTGATTGCATTGTCGATCCGTTCGGTCAGCTCCATCACGTCCAGGCGAATCGTATTAAATCTCTGCGCGTCGCGCGGCAGGCTCCAGCGCTGCAAAAGCAGATTCCGCTTGGCTTCGAGAGCATCATAGACGTCCGAGAGCAGCCGCGTCATCAAGCCATCGTAATAGCGGAATTCCAGAAGCTGCATCTTGGCATACTCGATCACCTGAAAGGTCGCCGCGGCATCCTCGGCACGATCATAGATCAGGGCCGCCGTCGAGCCGACGACCACCAGATCGGTGGGATAGTAGGAAACACTCGTCTCCAGGATTTCCGCAGTAGTCTTGGGAGCCAGCGGCGTGAATTCGCCGCGAACGAGCTGCACGATCTCGGATGCGTGATCCGCTAACAGTTCGGCGGCTTTGGCCGCTTCTCCCCCGGGCTTTACTACTTGCTCCAGGCTGGTGATGAAATATGACTCGTAGAGCCAGTCTTGCGTCGGATGAATGATGGCCGGCGCCACTTGCTCGACGTGCCTGCGCCCTATTTCCCGGGCATGAGAATCGATCTCTGCGGCGTCCATCCATCTCGAGGCTTGCGCGAGCACTGCGCTCCACTCGCCCTCGAAGGGAACCTCCAGTTGCACCACCAGAACCGCGAACGAATAATATTTGAGTGAACAGGCGACTCTTTGCCCCGCGCCCAAATTTACCGGTTCGATATGCTCGATGATGGGCGCTTCCTCGAAGCGAACATACTCCGGTGTCCGCCGCGGAAACACGCCCTTTACCGGGCCGCCGCGAGGCCCAAGCAGTTCGCGAAGCCTTCGTAGATCGATGGCCTCGGCCACATCATAGAGAAATAGCAGCCGGAAACACCCGCGCAAGAGCACGAGATCTTTTAGCATGAGATGGCGCAGGGACCTACATCCGGGCCGCAGCGTTCGGCCTGACCGCGGGCGCGTCCCTTAAGCTACGGTGCGTAGAAAGTAGAGGGAAAGATTCTGCTGTTATACCGCTCCCGCTGTTTTCGCTTGTACCGGCACGCTCTTCGCCGCCAGCCTCGGCGCGGTAAGTTCCAGGATCCCGTTATTTAAAGTCGCAGTCGCACGCGACACATTCACCTCGACCGGCAGCTCCACCGATCGCAGCAGTTCATTCGAGCAACGCTCGCTGTACAGGACGTTTCCTCTCTTCTCCTCGCGGCTCGATTGTTTCTTGCCGCTTATCGTCAGGCGGCGAGGCTCCAGGCTTAGCTGCAGCTCATTGGCGCTGAATCCTGGAACTTCGGCGTCCACGATAATCGCTTCAGCCGACTCTCGGACCTGAACATGCGCAGGATGAAGCAGTTCCGCTTCCGCCCTAAACCAGTGATCGAGGTCGCGGCCCGAAATCCTCCCGTCGCCTTCAAACAGCTCGAAGGCGCGACGCGAAATTGCCTCATAGAGCTCGTTCATACGATTGTAGATGGCTTGTGGTTCCACGAACCTCGGTGTTATCGCCGCCAAACTTCCTTGGCCGGCGATGCTCCTCCCGCTCGATTGCGATACTGGTGCTCTCTCAGCCATTTGGCCCTCCTTCTCTCTTGCGGCTCACCAAAGCGCGAGCCTTTGTGATCCCAGACGAAGGTCTCGAATTAACTCTCTGCAGGGACCATTGGCTTCATACTCCGGCGTTTATGAAAGAAGAATCAGGGAAACCTAGTATTTCGCCCTGCTTTCGTCTATGCCGCAGGTTGGTCGGACGGCCCTCGCTCTATAGAGACCCTTCCATTCACGTTTTGGCTTTCGGCTCGTTGGGCTTAAGGCTCGGTTTAAGGGACTTGTGCCTTTTATCTGGCGGGCCCTTAAAATGGAGTCAGCGTCATCCAAATGCTATGCACTATTTTGCCCTTGCTTGCGACTTCGACCAAACCCTGGCGGATATGGGCGTCGTCGCCCCAAGCACATTGGGCGCGCTGGAGCGGCTCCTCGCCTCCGGGCGCAAGCTTGTGCTGGTAACCGGCCGGCAGCTGGACGATTTGCGACGAATTTTCCCGCAAATATCGCTCTTTGAGAGAGTCGTCGCGGAAAATGGCGCCGTTCTCTTCCGGCCCTCAACCGGGGAAACGAAGCTGCTCGCCGAGCCTCCCCCCCAGGTCTTCGTCGACGCCCTGCGCCAGCGCGGCGTGTCGCCATTCTCTACCGGTTCCGTCATCGTGGATTCTCGGCAGCCCGAGGACGCCAAGATTCTCGCCGTCATTCGCGAACTCGGACTGGAACTTCAGGTCATCTATAACAAAGGCGCGGTCATGGTTCTGCCCTCCGGCGTTAATAAGGGCACCGGCCTGCTCGCCGCGCTTTCCGAAATGTGCATCTCCCATCACAATGCCGTCGCCATCGGCGACGCCGAAAATGACCACGCCTTGCTCAGCGCCTGCGAATGCGGCATCGCCGTATCCAACGCCATTCAGACCTTGAAAGAGCGGGCCGACGTCACAACCAGCGCCTCCAACGGCAAGGGCGTGGAGGAAATTATCGAGAGGCTGCTGCTGGATGACCTTCGGGGGGTGCGAAACCGCCTGGTGCGCCAGCCGATTCTTCTCGGAACCGCGGCGGATGGCACGAAGGTTTCCATCGATTCCTGCGACGCCAGTTTGGTAATCGCCGGGCCTCCGAGCAGCGGAAAATCCACCACCATGATCGGGCTGCTCGAGCGGCTTGCGGAATGTGATTACCAGGTTTGCCTGATCGACCCCGAGGGCGATTATTCGCATCTGGAAGACATCGTCACGCTCGGCAACTCGGAGCGGCCACCCAATATCACGGAAATATTTCAGATCCTGCACAATCCCAAATCTTCGCTGATCGTCAATTTGCTGGGACTTCCGCTGGCGGACCGCCCGCTGTTCTTCGCCGCTTTGTTTCCGAAGCTGCAGGAGCTTCGCGCCAAGATGGGCCGCCCGCATTGGATCATCCTGGACGAAGCTCATCACCTTTTGCCCAGAGAGCGGGGCCAGGCCATCGGCGTCATACCCCAGCGCCTGACGGGACTCGTTCTGATCACGGTCCATCTAGAGGCAGTCCTCGAGGCAGCGCTCAAATCCATGACCGGCATCATCGCCGTCGGCTCCTCCCCGGAAGAAACCATCCGCCAGTTCAGCAATGGGGTGGGAGTGCCCCTGCCGATCTATAGCCGCCTGCCAAACCGTCCGGGCGACGTGTTCGTCTGGCTCCTGGATAGTCCGCATGGTCCGCTGGCCGTACGCGCCCGTACCGGCAATCGCTCGCCTGTGATATAAACGCGTGAACGGCTGCCAGGAGGTCATCGGCTCGCATGAAAGCTAGTGCGCATCTGCCCCTGCGGCTGACCTTCGCGCTAACGCTGCTCCCCGCGGCGCTTGCCGCGTCTTCGCTCGCGCACACCCAAAACCGGCCCGCGCAAAATCCCCCTCCCCGCGCCCAGAATGTACCCGCAGGAAACGCCCAGAAAGGCAAATACGCGCTCAGCACTCACATGTGCGCCACGTGCCACGGCCCCGAGGGCCAAGGCGCCGTCGGCCCGGCCATCGCCTCGCCGCCACGCCCCTTTGGTGATTTCGCTCGATATGTCCGCCAGCCCGCGGGCAAAATGCCGCCGTTTACCGCGCAGGCAGTTTCCGACGCCGACCTCGCCGATATTTACGCTTTTCTCCAATCGGCCAATCTCGCTCCCCCGAGCAACCTCTCCACTCTCACCGGCAATGCGCAAAACGGCAACCGCATTTATGCCAGCTATGGCTGCTACGAATGCCACGGCCGCGTGGGTCAGGGATCGCAGTCAACCAGCGCGCCGCGCATCGGCCCTCCTGCGCTCACGATCGACGCCTTCGCGCGCTACATTCACACGCCCACCGGGAATATGCCTCCCTACACGAGCACAGTCGTCTCCGACCAGGATGTCGCCGATATCTACGCCTTCCTGAAGTCTTTGCCTCCCGCGCCGTCGGCCAAAGACATCCCTCTGCTCAACCAATGAGCCAGGACAGCAATGAACGGGACCGCCGTGAAAGGAGGCGCTTGAAAACGATTCCCCATAAGGTTGGGAGCGCTGCCAGGACGGCGTTCCTCACTTTCACCTGCGCGCTCCTTACCGTCGCGGCTGCGCGCGCGCCCCAGATCAAGGAAGAGAATATCAAAGTGGTGACTTCCGGCGCGTTCACGGCCGCCTATCTGGAACTGGTCCCCGCATACGAACGCGCCACGCATGACAAACTCGTGACCGCGTTCGGCCCCTCCATGGGAACAACGCACAACGCCATTCCGATTCGCCTAGAACGTGGCGAAGCGATCGACGTCGTAATCATGGCCGGTCCAGCGCTTGACGATCTGATCAAGCAGGGCAAGGTCCGCGCGGACAGCCGCGTCGACCTGGCCCAATCCAAAATCGGTATGGCGGTGAAGGCCGGAGCGCCCAAGCCCGATATCAGCACCCTGGACGCGCTGAAGCGCACCTTGCTGGCGGCGAAATCGATTGCCTATTCCGATAGCGCCAGCGGTGTCTATCTCTCCACGGAGTTGTTTCCCAAGCTTGGAATCGCCGAGCAGATCAAGGGCAAGTGCAAGAAAATCGAAGCCGACCCGGTCGGCGAAGTCGTCGCCACGGGAGAGGTGGAGATCGGCTTCCAACAAATCAGCGAACTGCTTCCCGTGAAGGGCATCGATATCGTAGGAGAGTTGCCGCCCGGCGCGCAGAGAGTCACCGTGTTCGCCGTGGGCATCCCGGTAACGTCAAAACATCCGGAAGCCGCCAAAGCGCTCATCCAGTGGCTCGCGTCCCCAGCCCACTACACGGCCATCGAGAAGACTGGTTTGGAGCCGGCGCGGCCCACTAAGTAGCCCAGTAAGTAATTCGGATCGATGGTAAACTGCCAGCATGCCTAACAAAATCAGGCGGGCGAAGCGAACGGCCGTCGCTAAGAAGACGGCGCGGAAGAGAAAAGCGGCGCAGAAATACGCAGCTTCCAGGAAGTCCCCTGCCGCAAGAAAGAAGACATCACCAAAGAGAAAACGAGTACCGAGTAGGCGCCAGGGTGTGGGGACGGTCGCGATCCGGTCCGGGGAGCCGCGAGAGCGCCGGGGCGGACAGTCCGGGGACTTACAGGGATTATCCAGCCGCCCGACGGCTGATTCGGAGAGTGTTCAAGAATTGCTAGAGGAAGGGAATGCCTTGGAGGCCGAGGTATTGCAGGGCGTGGAAAATGCTCCGAATGCCGATCAGGGCCAGGTACGGACGCAGCAAGTGCCGGAAGACGACGTGCCCCAGGAGTATCTAGATAAGGATCAGTGATCGAGTTGAAGTGCCTGTAACATGAGCTGCTGGGATCCACTCGCCGAGCGAACCTAACGGGAAATTCTTTGCAATTGCTCCTGGAAGTAGCCGCGCCAAGTGTCCGGCAAGGCCTTTAGCTGCACGGCCCGCTGCAGCATTGTGCGATCGTTTTTCTCGAAGGTGTACAGGTTGTTGATGTCGGCAACCGTGAGGCTGTTTGCCTCGCGTGCGACGAGCTCGATGGAGTCTCCAACCTTGAGTTCGCCTTCCTGAGCGACGGCAAAATAAAAGCCACTACGCCGGCTATTCAGGAAGCGCTTGACCATCTCCGGCCTTCCAAACCTGATCCCCAGCTTGTAACAAGGCACGCGAGGCTGGGTGACAATCAACTCCGCCGTCCCAACGCGGTAGCGGTCTCCGATCCGTACATCCCTTTCGTGCAATCCCTCCGTGGTGAGATTCTCTCCGAAGATTCCCCAAGGCAGCCCTTCGCCCAGCTCACTGCGCCAGTAAACGTAATGCTCAGCGGGATAACCATAAACAGCCTTGTAGGGTCCGCCATGCACAGACAAATCCGCCTGCCTGTCTCCAACCAAATTCAAGCGTTCAACGCGGATGGGCCCTGGGACAGGCTGCTTGAAAATGCCGGTCGCCACGCTTCCGCCGTCCCACACGACTTGACGCGGCAGCCCTACATTCACCGAGATCAGCTTCATATCCGCATTCGATGGGGTAAGAAAGGAACTGGATTCACCGCGAACGCCCAGAGTAGTTCACCACCCTGCCGTCCTTTTTCTTTGCCCTCTGTGCCTCTGTGCCCTCTGTGTTAAATTTCCGGGGCCTCCCGGCATTCGCATCAAATTCCAAATTCTAATCCGCAAGGATGGTATATGATTCCGTCCCTAGGGAGAGCTCCATGAAACCAAAGTACATCGCCTTTTTTGTATTCTTTGCACTTTTCGCCGCGGTCTCCGGCCGCGCCCAAAACGATAATTCCAGCCCCACCAAAGTGACCGGAAAAGGCAAGTCCACATCTTCCGGCTTGCAATATTGGGATCTGAAAGAAGGGACCGGCGCCACCGCATCGGCCGGCAAATCGGTTTCGGTGCATTACACCGGCTGGCTTGCCAAGGATGGCAAGAAGTTCGATAGCTCCGTCGATCGCGGCCAACCCTTTATGTTTCAGCTCGGCGCGGGCCAAGTGATCAAAGGCTGGGATGAAGGCGTATCGGGAATGAAAGTCGGGGGCAAGCGCCAGTTGCGCATTCTGCCCGAGCTCGGTTACGGAGCGCGCGGCGCCGGCGGCGTCATCCCTCCCAACGCCACCCTCGTCTTCGACGTCGAGCTCCTCGCCATCAAATAAACGCGGCGCCAAACCCGCACTTAGAGGAGCAAAGGCCCGATTCATAGACACGATGCAAGCACCCGTGTCGAGTGAATACTTCATTTAGATATTTCGCGGCGCGGTATTACAGCATCGCCGACGCCGAGAAGCCAACAGGGGTCCTGACATGACAAGTCACTCTAGTAATCATCTTGTTTGGTTCATTACCGGTACTTCGCAAGGCTTCGGCCGCGAACTTGTGCGCGCGGTCTTGCAGCGCGGCGATTCGGTTGTCGCGACTTCGCGAAACCCGCAATCTGTCTCCGCGGCTTTCTCAAAAGCGGCGGACCGTTTGCTGGCCGCGTCCATGGATCTGCGCGATCCGGCGCAGATTTCGTCCGTCGTCGCCAATGCGCTCGCGCGTTTTGGCCGCCTCGATATCTTGGTCAATAACGCCGGCTACGGAGTCACGGGCGCGGTCGAAGAAGCCAGCGAAAAGGAGATCGCCGCTGTTTACGAAACAAATGTGTTCGGCCTGCTTCGGGTCATCCGCGCCGTCCTGCCGCAGATGCGAAAACAGCGCAGCGGGCAGATCGTGAATCTCTCGTCCATTGGCGGCCTTACGGGCCTCCCCGGCTGGGGCATCTACAACTCTACCAAATTTGCCGTCGAAGGGCTTTCCGAGGCGCTCGCCGCGGAATTGGCCCCGCTGGGTATTGGCGTAACCATTGTCGAACCCGGCCCCTTCCGCACGGAATTTCTCGGCGGCTCCTTGGTGAAAGCAGCAAATAGTTTGCCGGACTACGAAGCTACGGCCGGGAAGACGCGAGCCAGCGCCCTCGAGCGTAATGGAAAGCAGCAGGGTGATCCTGCGGCCGCCGCGAACGCAATTGTTCAGGCCGTTACGTCGCCCAATCCGCCATTGCATTTATTGCTGGGAAAATTTGCCTACGATCGCTTCCATCAAAAACTCGATGCGCTCCGCAACGAAATGGAAACGTGGCGCGACGTAGGGTTGGGCACTGATTTCAAGAGCTGACCCGAGCGCAATGATCTATTCGTAGGTTGCGCTCGCCATTTCGTAGTTCCGCAAGTTTGTGGCCCATGCGAATTTCGACTTCATGCCCGGCCCGCGTCGAGTTCCGCCCGGAAAGCGCTGGCCTCGCCGCGAAGCCGGCTGCTCGCAAGTATGGCAATCGATGCGCAGAGCGCAGGCGCCATTCCCACAAGAAAAATACGCTGCGGGGTCCAGCCCGTCGTGAGCAACATCCCCCCGATCGCGGGTCCCACAATGGAGCCTACGCGGCCCACTCCCAGCGCCCATCCGACTCCAGTTGATCTCACAGTCGTGGGATAAAAATTTGCAGCCAGGGCGTTCAGGCCGGCCTGCGCGCCCTGTACGGCCAAGCCCAGCGCAAATGTGACCGTCATCATGATCGCAAACGATCGCGTCAAAAAGGCCAGCGAGCCGATGAGCACCGCAGAGATTACAAATTGCGCCATCAGCGTGGCGTATGCGCCGCAGGAATTCATCACGCGACCCTCCGTGAGCGCTCCAGCAATTCCGCCCAGGCTGAAAAGTGAGACAGCGATAACTCCCGCGGAGACGGCCAGGCCTGATTGCCGCAAAAGTCCGGGCAACCAGTTCACAATGAAGTAGAGGATCAGCAGATTCATGAAGAATGGAATCCATAAAAGAATCGTTCCGGCGGCGCGCTCTTCGGTGAAGAGGCGGCGCACGGGCAGGCCTTCCCTCTGTGCCCGAGCTGCAACAGGCGCGGAGAGATTAAGTTCTGCCACGCTGATTTCTGGCGCGATCGCCCGCATGATTCTGGAAATGGCGCGTGCGTTTTTCCCGCGCTCGCTCAGGAAACGCACCGATTCCGGCAGAGCCTTGACCAGAATGATGGCAATCGCGAGCGGCAAAATGCCTCCGAGATAAAAAACGGAGCGCCAGCCCCATAGCGGAATCATCACGGAGCTGGCCAACCCTCCCACCAAAGCTCCGAGGGGCATGCCGCAGAAAAGCATGCCGACGAAAACAGCTTGCAGGCGCTTGGGCGAATACTCGGAGGTAAGCGCGACGACATTGGGCATAGCGCCGCCCAGTCCCAGTCCGGTCAGAAAGCGAAAGATGATTAATTGCTCGAGCGAAACCGCGCGCGCCGTCAGCAGGGCGAAAATTGCAAAGGTGAGCGCGGAGAGCACCACCGGCCATTTCCGACCCCAGCGATCCGCGACCGGACCCATGGCCATCGCTGCAATCATCAAGCCGATCAGGCCGGCGGAAAAAACGGGCCCAAACTTCTTGAGAGGAATCGCCAAAGTTTCAGAGATAGATGGCGCCAGAAAGCCGATGCACTGCGTATCGAAGCCGTCCAGCAGCAGCACCAGGCCGCACAGAGTGATGGTGGAGATTTGAAACCGGCTCAACGGCCGCTGGTCGATGATCTCACTGACGGTGAGAGCGCGCGTGCCCGCGCTATGCACGGATGCCTCCCTGCGAGCACAAAGTGTAGAGCATTCCAGGGGTTACTACCAGAAGCGCGGAAGAGGGTGCACGTCAGAACTGCATTTTGCGGCATTCCGGTTCGCGCATATACTAGGCCGCCTAAGTTCGCTGGCCCTTGAGGTCCCGGAACGTTCCTGCATCGCTTCAAGAATGACGCGCCCATGACACCCGCACCGACCAGTTCGCACGCGACGGAAACGACGCAAGTCCCGCGCGCTCCGGCCAAAGTCAGAATCTGGCAGATGACCACGACGGAATGGCTGATCTGCGGGGTGGCCTGCCTGGGCTTTGCCTTCGATACGTACACACTCCTCGTGCTGACGCTGATCGTGCGTCCGTCCCTGACCGAAATGCTGCCAGCGAGCGCAGGGCCTGCCGTTTTCAATCAGTGGGTCGGAATTCTCTTTTACATTCCGGCGATTGCCGGGGGCGTCTTTGGGCTGCTGGGCGGTTATCTGATCGACTTGCTGGGGCGCCGGCGCATCCTGATGTGGAGCATTCTGCTCTACGGCGCCTCCACATTCGCCACCGCGTACGTTACGAGTCCCGGACAATTTTTGCTGCTGCGCTGCGGGACGTTCATAGGCGTCTCGGTGGAATTTGTGGCGGCGACGGCCTGGCTCGCGGAGCTATTTACGCGCCGCGAACAGCGCGAAGCCATTATCGGCTACACACAAGCCTTTGCCTCAACCGGCGGCCTGCTGATCAGCGCCGCCTATTATCTCGCGGTGACCTACAGCCAGCGCTTGCCATTAATCCACGGCGGACATGAGGCCTGGCGTTACACGGCCATGTCTGGACTGATTCCCGCAATTCCGCTGATCGTGCTGCGGCCATTCCTTCCGGAATCTCCGCTCTGGAAACGAAAGAAAGCCGAGGGAACGCTGAAGCGGCCGAGCTTTGGCGAACTCTTTCGTCCCACGTTCCGCAAGACGGCATTGATTACGTGCCTGATGATGGCCTGTTCCTACGCAGGATCGTTTGGGATGTTGCAGCATTTTGCCCGAATTATCCCCGGCACGCCCAGCGTAAGAGTCCTGCCGGTGGCGGCACAGGAACAGCGCGTAGGCGCGTTGCAAGGCGTTCAGGAGATGGGCGGGCTCGCCGGGCGCTTCCTCATGGCCCTTCTCGCGGTGCACATTTTGAGCCGGAGGCGCTTGCTGCGGCTGTTTCAGCTCCCCGCGCTCATAGTGATTCCTCTGGTGATGTTCCTGCCAGCCATGCGGGATCGAGACATGTCCGCCGTGGGAATTTTTGCGCTTGGATTGCTAACGGTGGCCCAGTTCAGCTATTGGGGAAATTACCTGCCGCTCGTTTATCCCACGTACTTGCGAGGAACCGGCGAAGCCTTCGCGGCGAATATCGGCGGGCGGATGCTGGGGACTTCGGCGGCTTTGCTTGTCACTTCGATTGTGCAGTTCATGCCGGGCGGAACCGCCAGCCGGCAGCTCGGTTATGCGGCGGGCATTGTAGGATTGCTTTCGTATGTGATGGGATTCGTCGCCAGTTTCTGGCTGCCTGAGCCGTCTCTGGAAGCGACACCAGACTGAACCATTCCGCCTGAAGCTTGCAGAGAGATCCTTCGCTTCGCTCAGGACGACACCTGCGCAACTGAAAAACGCGCCAACTACGGCAGCTTGAGATGAAGAAGGCGGCGGGCGTTGCCCTCGTAAATTTTGCAGCGGTCCCCTTCGGAAATATCCAGCACGTCGAGACAGCGCATGGTTTCCCGAATATAGCCGGCGCCTTTTTCGGGATCGAAAGGCGAGTCGGAGGCGAAGAGGACCTGGTCTACGCCGAAGAAATCGAGCCCGCAGCGAATAGCAGCACCGGAGCCAAACGTGGCCGTATCCGCATAGAACATTTTGAAATATTCCTGCGGGCGTTTTTTAAGACGGCGCAAGTAAACGGTGAGGTCTTCTTCTTCAGTACGCGCGCCGAGCTGATCGAGACCAGGACCGGTGCGTCCTGAAAAATAAGGAATCATGCCGCCCAGGTGATGCGTGATGATTTTGATCTTGGGAAAGCGATCGAAGATCCCGGCGAAAACCATGCGAGCCATGAAGATGCTGGTTTCGTAGGGCCAGCCGAAGACCCACCAAAGCTCGAATTTGGATTTTTTCTCGGTCTGATAATCGGGAAACCCGGCGCCGCGCGCCGGATGCACCCAAAGCGGCGCATCAAGTTCGGCCATCTTCTCGAAGATGGGCAGAAAATCGGGTTCATCGAGGGGGCGTCCATTCACATTGGTGAAAGTCTGCGCGCCCACAGCGCCCAGTTTCTTTATGGCGCGCTCGATCTCTTTTACGGCGGCAGCGGGATTATTCATGGGCAGGGACGCGATGAAGCCGGCAAAGCGATTAGGGTGTTTGGCGACCAGTTCGGCTAAGCCGTCATTGGCGATTTCCGCGAGTTCCGGCGATTTTTGTGGATCGGCAAGGGCTTCGATAGGCGGGAGCGGCATGCAGGGCACCTGAACGTAGTCGCGGAACTCGTCCATGATGCGAAAGCGAACATCCATATCGATGAGAGAAGGAATCTCCGTGACGCGCTTCTTGATCGTGGTACCACGCTCGGGGAGAACCAACATGCGTTCATAAAAGTTTTTGGGAAAGATGTGGCAGAAGATATCAATTCTCATCAATAGACCTCGAACCAATCGCAGAAAAAGAGAAATTCCTCGTCGCTACCACCCGGCCTGCCGCTCCCCAGAATGA
>QHYR01000188.1 GCA_003223315.1 Acidobacteriota bacterium
ATCGCTGAAGGTCACTCCCAGGATCATCGCAAAACGCAGCATCTGACTCTTCGCCACGGCATGCGCGGGATGCGACGGCAGTCCGGGGAATTTCACTTGCTGAACCTTGCGGTGCTCGGCCAGGCGCGGCGCCAGCGCCTCTGCATTGCTGCACATGCGCTCGAAGCGCACCTCCAGAGTCTCGAGGCCTCGATGAACGAGCCAGGATTCGAACGGCCCAGGTATGGCCCCGCAGAGTTTTCTCCAGTCGCGCACACCGGCAAGCAGCGCTGCCTGCCGCGAAGCGACGTGGCCGAAAACGACGTCGGAATGGCCGTTGATGGTTTTGGTATCCGAGGAAACCACGACGTCCGCGCCGAGATCGAGCGGACGCTGGCCGAGGGGCGTCGGCGTGGTATTGTCCACGACGACGATCGCGCCCGCTTGCCTGGCCTGGGCCACTGCCTTGCGAATATCGCAAATGTCGAGGCCCGGGTTGGAGGGCGATTCGATCCACACCATGCGCAATCCTGCGAAATCCTGGCTGTCGTAGTTTGCCGATGGGCAAGTGAGCACGCGGATTCCGGCGGGCACAAGATACGTGTCGGCCAAAACGCGCGTGGTGTAGTAGGCATCCGACGGCAAGAGGATGCGATCGCCCGGCTTGGGCAGGCTGCAAAGGATGGCGGCCTCGGCAGCCATCCCGGAAGGAAAAATAACGGCCTCCGCGTCTTCGAGAATGGAGAGCGCTTCTTCGAGCGCGCTCCAGGTCGGGTTGGTCCAGCGCGCATACTGATAGGGCCCCGCGGGATCGCCGGGAAGAAAGTAGACGCTCGAGGGCACAATCGCCGGTGTAACCGGGTCTCCCGGGCGCCCCTGCGCGCTGAGGCCGGCGACGGCAGTTCCACCTTTTTGCAGCAGATCCTTGTGGGTCGCCGTGACGTGATGCAGCGCGCGGCAGAAGAGCTCCTGAACGGCTTGGCCGGCGACGCTTTGGGTGTGAATGTTTCGCTGAGACATGCTTCCCTCCTCCGCAGCGCACCCCTCGCAGCACATCGGAATCGCGCGATATCGCGTCACATGGCGTTTGCGGCCTGCTCAGGGAACATGGCTGAACTGTAACTGAAGGCGGAAGGAAGTGCCACGCACGTGCTTACTGACGTGATGGGCCAAATTGGCGAGGCTGAAGCCCAGGGTTACCCTGAGCAACTAATTCGGACCACGATTCTTATTGCACCAGCGTCTGCTGGCTGAAGGTGAGTTGCCATTGGCCATCGCGCTTGGCCCAGATGCGCGTGGCACGGAGCCTTTCGCCCGCGGGCGACTCCTGGTCCAGGGACATAACCGCGGCATTGCCGAACACCCACATGGCCATGGAGGCAACCGCCGGCGGCAGCTCCACTTCGCCTGCATGTCTAAAGCTGCGCATGACGGCGATGCGCTGAGGTTTGTCCATTGGCTGGGAACTGGCCGGCGTGACAAACAGAACGTCATCGGCAAGCATGCGGCTGGCCGCCTCTGGGTCGGCATCGAAAACGGCTTTTTCGCCCGCCATAAAAGAGGCGACAATCTCCTGCGCATCTGACGAAAGCGGTTTATAGGGCAGCGAGCGGCAGGGATTATCGCACTGCGCGGGCCACTGCGCGCGGGTGGTTCCGTAGCGCGCATCCCTCACGACGGCATTGGGCGGGGCCGTCTCCTGATAGAGCAGAAGGCGCCAACCCGATAGTTGGCGCACCCACACGCGCGCGAAAAGCGCCGGGGCGTTATCGGGCGTAAGCCCATGCGTGCCGGTGATCAAGGCTACCCGGCCATAGGGCTGCAGCGCGACATTGCTGTCCGGGCCCGCGGAGAGCAAAGCAATCCGATTCACCAGATCGGATTTATTTCTGCTGCGGCCGTCGCGGTCGATCCAGGTGAATTCGGAATCGAGCAGGCGTGCCGCCGCCAGCCGATCATTCGTGGCGACAGCCTGAAGCAGTGCACGATCGGCCGCGCGCAGTTCTTGCTGGATCGCGGCGCTCGCGGGGCCGGAATCGATTTGTATCTCGGACACGCGGGGGACCGCGCCAAGATCTTTGGCGCTGAGCAGCAGGTTCCCCTGCGCGCACACGGCAAACGGCGCGATCGCGGCTAACAGCGCCTCGATCCAAATGCCCTGCCGCCAGACGGATTTTGACCGGTACGGAAGCCTCATATCCCCACGCCGGATGACGCCTAAATTATCATAACTCGTACGATTAGATTGTTTCGCGCTTGTTACGGTCAGCCGCGGGGGAGGCCGAGTTAAATCTGCTGCTCTGCTTGCACGGCCATATTACACGCAATTCCCTTTCCCTGGAAAGGGCAATCTCGCTCTTCACCCGTGATAGGATTTCGACCCTGTATGAAAACCGTGCTGCTTCTGATTTGCTCCAATATTTTCATGACCATTGCGTGGTACGGCCATCTGAAATACTGCCGGTCTCCGCTTTTCGCGGTCATCGTGGTGAGCTGGCTGATTGCGTTTGTGGAGTATTGTTTCCAGGTTCCCGCCAACCGCATCGGCTTTGGCGAATTCAGCGGATTTCAATTAAAGATCATCCAAGAGGTAATCACTCTATGCGTCTTCACGGTATTCGCATGGCTCTATTTAGGCGAAGAGATCACCTGGAACTACGGGATGGCTTTTCTTTGTTTGGTGGGCGCCGTGGCGTTTGCTTTTTGGGGAAGATTGTAAGCGCCGCGGCCAGGCTTTTCCTCACGCTTCCAAGGCAGAGAGATAGCCGGTCACTGCCTGTCCATCGCCAGAGCAATCGGTATTTTCGCCTAACTGACCTTTGCGGCGAAGAGCGTGAAAGCTGATTGGCAGCAAGCCGCCGATTAGTTATGCTAAGGGCGCTGGAATTGTCGCGCGAGGCGCCGCAACGGTTCGTCGGCGATCGAAAGAGGACAGAGCGCTGGTAATTTCGTGCAACCCGTGCACCAAGACGTTGCTCTAATCCCCAGAGGTAGATACAAAGGAAGAAAAGCAGAGCTCAAAAGGAGAGAGTTTCTTGTCCAAACTGACGATTACAACAATTCTGCTGCTATCTACGCTGCTTTTGGGAACCTTAAATTTCGCTCGCGCACAGGGCGTCAGCGCCTATTTTGGGTTAGGCAGCGCCACAGACAGTTTGGGAAAGCCTACCAACCAGTTCGACAGTACGGGCAGACCTTGTCCGCCGGGCCAATTCTCTGACGTCCCTTTTGCTGCTGGATGCGAGCCCGGGGGCACGCTCGGCAGCGTATTTGGCATTTTTGGCGCGGACTTCATGTTCAGGCCCCACTTTGGCGTCAATGGTGAATACGCTTTCCGCTTTGCCCAAGCCAACTACCTGCCGTTAGCAGGATTGAAGGTGCGTCCCGGGTTTTACGATTTCAATGCCGTGTACGAGCCGATCTCCGGCAAGCGCATCGTTCCTGTCGTGGTAGGCGGCATTGGCGGTGCCAGAATCGCCCTCTACGTTACCCAGCAATGCTTGATCGCAAACATCAACTGCACCTATAACCAACCGGCAGGGATTAATGCCAATCACTTTCAATTGCATGGCGCTTTCGGCGTGAAGCTCTACCTCAAGCCGTCGCTTTTCATCAAGCCGCAGTTTGATATTCATTATGTGACCCATCTGACCGACCAATACGGCCGCAACTGGGTCCCGCAGTACACCGTGTCTGTCGGCTACACCTTCGGCGAACGGTAAACGCGCTAGTTGCTTAATCGGCGAGATTCTTGTCCAAACTGACGATCCGAAGAATCCTGCTGCTCTCGATACTGCTGTTGGGAAGCGTGAATTTCGTCCGCGCGCAACGCGTCAGCCCCTATTTTGGTGTAGGTACAGCCAGAGACAGCGCGGGAACCAGCGTCAAAGAGGGTTGTCCGACGGGGCAGCTTTTCGATGGCGTAATCTGCGAAGCGGCGCCGAAAATGAGGGGCCTATTCGGCGTTGCCGGCGTCGATTTTCTTTTCAAGCCGCACCTGGGCGTGAACGGCGAATACGTTTTCCGCCTTCACCAGGCGCCCTTCCTGCCGGACGACAGCCTGAACATGCGCCCCGTGTTCTACGATGTGAATGCCCTGTGGCAGCCCGTCACCGGAAAGCGCCTCGCTCCCTTTTTTGAAGGCGGCGTTGGCCTCGCCAAGGTGGCGCTCCATTTTACGCAGACGACTTCGCTCACCGGCGTCACCAGCACCTCCGGCTTCTCCGCAGGTTCAGACCAGAATCACTTTCAGCTGCATGGCGCGATCGGCGCGAAAATTTACATCCGGGGGAACATGTTCGTCAGGCCGCAGTTCGATCTGCGCTATGCGACGCACCTCACGGACCAATTCCGGCGTAACCTGATGGTGCAATTTTCGGGTTCGGTTGGCTACAGTTTCGGCGGACGCTAAACGCACGACTTTGGAAATGCGTCTGCGCATTTCCCTGTCGGCGGCAATGTAGCGCCGCCTTTCAGGGCCTGAGCGTCCAGCTATTTGCGCCGGGAAGATAGCGAAGCCACTCGCGAGAGGAAATCATGGCTCCCAGACCGATTCCTGAGGGATACCACAGCGTAACGCCCTACCTGATCGTCACCGGCGCGGCCAGTGCCATTGAATTCTACAAGCACGCTTTCGGAGCCAAAGAAGTGATGCGCATACCGCACCCGGACGGCCGTGTGGGTCATGCCGAACTACAGTTGGGCGATTCGCGCATCATGCTGGCCGACGAGTTCCCGGAAATCGGCGCGCGCAGCCCGATGTCCCTGGGCGGCACGGCGGTCAGCATTCTGCTGTACGTCGACGATGTCGATGGTGTGACGGCGCGAGCTCTCGCGGCCGGCGCCAAAATGCTTCGGCCGGTGAAAGATCAATTTTATGGCGACCGCACCGGCACCTTGAGCGATCCCTTCGGGCATCAGTGGACGATCGCGACGCACAAGGAGGACGTCTCCCCCGAGGAGATGCAGAAGCGCGCGGCAGCGGCGGCAGTAAGCCAGTCCTAATCCCGAGTACCCATTTTCCGAGGCTCCTCTCCAGCGGTCAGGTTCTGCCGCCGCCTGGCTAAAGCGAGGCGGCGTCGATTTCGACGGCGGCTGCCGCAGCCGCCTTGGAGGTGGGCTGCGGCGCCAGGCGAATTTCCGCGAGTTCGCTGATCAGATTGGCGGCCCAGCGATACACATTGTACTCGCGCACGGTGCGGCGCAAAGCTTGCATACGCCTTTCGATCTCCGCCGCGGGCATTTCCAGCGCAGTGTGAATGGCGTCGGCAAGCGACTCGGTATCGTAGGGATTCACGATGAGCGCGTCGTGCAACTCGCGGCTGGCGCCCGCAAAACGGCTCAGGATGAGCACGCCGCGTTCATCATCGCGCGCCGCGGCGTATTCTTTGGCCACCAGGTTCATCCCATCATGCAGTGAAGTAACCAGGCACAAGTCCGAAGCGCGATAAAAGCGCTCGATCTCCTGATGGCTGTGGTGGCGCTTGAGCAGCACGATGGGCTTCCATGGATTGGTCTGAAAGCGCCGGCAGATGCGATTGGCCTCTGATTCCACGTCCCCATAAAGCTCCAGGTAACGCTTGATCTGCATGCGGCTGGGCGCGCCGATCTGCACGAAGGTGAATTTGCCCTGATAGGAGGGATATTTCTCGAGGAAGCGTTCGATCCCGCGGAAGCGCTCGAGAATTCCCTTGGTGTAATCGACCCGATCCACGCCCACGCCCATGAACTTTGCCTGCACGCCGACTCCGGCCAGCAGCGCGGCGCGATCCACGTAGGGCGATTCAGGGCTGACTGCATCGCGGCCGTCGGTGAAATCGATGCTGATCGGAAAGGGCCGCACGCGCGTGAAATGGCTGCCGCGATTCACGGTGAAGCCCTCCCACTCGATGCGGCACTCCACGGCGTGATCCACGGTCTCGAGAAAGTTGTTGCAATGGTTCTGGATGTGGAAGCCCACCAGGTCTGCGCCCAGCAATCCATCCACGAGTTCGCGCTCCCAGGGACAGATTCCGAAAGCCTCCGCATTCGGCCAGGGGATATGCCAGAAGATGGCCACGCGCGCGTCGGGCCGGTCGTTCTTGATCATGCGCGGCAGCAACGCGAAGTGATAGTCCTGCGTCAGAATGAACGGCTTCTGCGTGTCCGCGATCTCCTCCAGCACGGCATCGGCGAATTTGCGGTTCACCTGCTGGTAGTGTTCCCAGTTCTCCGAGCGAAAGATCGGCCGCGTATGCGCGATATGGCAGAGCGGCCAGAGGCCCTCGTTGGCGAAGCCAAAGTAGTAGCCGTTTTCCTCTTCGCGGCTGAGCCAGACGCGCCGCAGCGTATATTGCGGCTCGGCCGGCGGCACGCGCAGGCGATCGTGTTCGTCCACGGTTTCGCGATCGGCATTGCCACTGGCCTCGGCAATCCAGGTGCCGTCGCAGGAACGCAGGACTGGCTCGAGCGCCGTGACCAGGCCGCTGGCGGGAATCATGATCTCCAGGTTGCCGTTCTGCCGCGTGTGGATATAAGGCTCGCGATTGGAAACCACCACCAGACGCCTTTGTTGCAGCCGCTTGCGCACATGCACGGAAAGGCGGTCGGAGGTCCACAGCGACTCGGCTGTTTCCCGCAAATGCGCCTCTCGCTCCGCCGCGGCGCGCGCCTCGTAGAGTGACTTCACCACGCCTTCCATCTCTTTGGCCAAAGGCCCCAGGAGTTCGCTTCGCGGCGCGCGCACCTCTCCGGATTTCGCGCTGCGCAAAACCTTCAGCCATTGCGCGGCCTTGCTGATCGGACTCATCAAACTCCAGCGAATGATCAAAAACGTGATGAGAACGATCAGCAAAACTTCCAAGGAGACGTGGATCAGGGTCTGGCGCCAGATCACCGCGCTTTGCTGGCGGATAAAGCCGGCATCATGAAAGACGGCCAGCCCCATCGTTTTGCTGTCGGCGCGGCGCATGGAAAGAGTGTGCGCGTGGTAATACCTGGTGCCGAGCGTAAGAAAGATCCCGCGCCCCTCCGGACTTTCGGGATCCATTTTTGGCGCCAATTCCGGAAAGGCGTTCTCCAGAGAGGCGGGCAGGCGGTCGGTAACGGCGACGCTCTTGCCGGAATCGTCGAAGATTACCGCGCCCACGATGCGCTCGCGCGTGCTGAAACGGTTCAGCGCGCGGCGCAGCTCCGTTGCGGAGGCATTCCGGTCCAGCAGCGGCTGCAGGGCGTCGGCCAGACTCAGCGCCGTCAGGCTCGCACGCTGATCGAGCTCCTGGTGCAGCGCCTGCTCCTGGTCCTGTTCCTGATAATACGCGAACAAGCCAGAAACCAGCGCGAGACACGCGATTACCGGAAGCATCAGCCGCAGACTAAATCTCATTACAGTGTCCTCGCCGCACGCGCACATCGCGAGAACTTCCCTGTCGCATGCGGTCTCGCCGAGTTTGCATCCAATGATTCCAGACCACGCGCTCGTGCCGCGATTCGGAATCTTTCAAATTTTGTTTGCCGGCTTCCTCAGGAGTTATGGCTGGGAATCGTGAGTGGGAGATGCTGCCGGGCTGGGAACCATTCAGCTAACGTCGTCTGTTTGACTCAGTCTGACTTCTCCTCCTCTCCTGAGTCTTGAGGAACCTCAGTCGCGTGGGAATCACGCGCCACAAAAGTGAGCGCCGTGTGATACGCGCACCTGCACCGCAACCAAAGTGTGACCCCGTTCCGCGCGGCCACATGAAAATCATGTGCTGCCGCGAGGCTATCCCACTGAATACCTCAGCGGGTAAGGCAAAAACCATACCTGGAACACTGTAAGAAAATCATTGCCAAGGTGAATGCTGACGCAAAATGCCAGCTAATTCACCCGTCCTTGTTCCCATCGATGGCCACTGTCCCTTAGCCCCGAGGGACAGTCCTTCTTTGCCCATTCGTACAGGGTGGACAAGCCTGTCCCTCGTCGGTCCGAACGGCCAGTAGTGGGTAATGGCGGGCGCACCTTATCCTTAGACGCTCGCGCTGTCTGCCAGGAGTGTGACCGATGGGTTCCGCCGCATTTGACTATAGTGTCTACTGCGACCGTTGCGGCGAAGCCTATGCCCCGAAAAAGCCGGTCTGCGCCGGCTGCGGCGCGGCGCCCGCGCGGCATTGGCTTCAACTCACAAGCCTTATGGTGTTTGTGCTCGCGGCGCTCTGCAATTCGCTGGTGTGCTGGATTCTGCTGCCGCGTCTGGTGAGCGAACGTCATGCCCAAGTCTTTCGAGGCTGGCTCTGGATCGACGAGAAACTTTCGCTCTACGGCTGGGCGCCGATCATTCTGGGCATCTTGGCCTGGGATTATTTCATCTGGCGCCGTTCGCGGCGGGCGCGCCAGATTGGCCACAAGATCAGCGGCTGGATCACGCGCAAACTCCTCACGTTCGTTCTCGTCACGTCCGTCACTCCGCTGATTCCCTGGTGGATCCCCGCCGGACAGCCGCCGGATAGCTTTCTGGCGCGCCTCTCACGCTATCCGGGCTTGCCTTCGAGTCTCGCCTGGCTGACGGTGACGCTCGTGCTCGTGCTGCTCTGCTGGAATCCCTCGACCCGCGATTCCCTGCTCGGCCACGGCAGGATTTTGAGCCTCGTCAGCATAGGGACGCTGTTCGTCCTTCTGGCGATGACCTTGCTGGGCTGGTCGTTGACCTACTACTAAACTGTACCTCCGATCTTCCGAGATCACGATCCACTTCGGCCTGTTCTCCCGCCCGGCTCCGCGTTAACATCTCGCCGTTTGGCTTAAGCCCATGCCCGGCGCCGGCGCGCAATTCAAAAGGGCCTTGATCTTCATCCATCGCTGGATGGGCGTCTTCTTTTGCCTGCTTTTCCTGAGCTGGTTCGCCTCCGGAATCGTCATGATGTATTGGCAGTATCCGCAGGTCTCGGCGGGTGATCGCTGGAGCCGGGCGCCCGCGCTCGACGCTTCCCGAATTCACCTTTCGCCGCCGCAGGCTTACGCCCGGCTCGGAACCGACGGAGGGCCCGCGGCGGCGCAACTGGTCACTTTCGACGGCCGGCCGGCCTACCGCTTTCGCTTCGGCCTCGGCGATCTCTCCATCGTCTATGCCGACGACGGGCAGATCCAGGAGGATTTTCCGCCGGAGCTGACGCTGCGCATTGCCTCCGCCTGGACCGGTCAGTCCCCTGGCGCGGCAAAGGAAGAGGACAACACCGAGGAAGACCAGTGGACCGTTTCCGAAGAGTTTGCGGAACTCCGCCCGCTCCGCAAATATCGCTGGCCCGATGGCCGGCAAGTCTACGTCTCCACGGTGACGGGCGATGTGGTCCAATACACCACGCGCGCTTCGCGCCTCGCGGCTTGGTTCGGCGCCATTCCACACTGGCTCTATTTCACGCCGCTGCGGAAGCACGGGCCGCGCTGGAGCCGCGTGGTCATCTGGGCGTCGGGATTGGGAAGCGCCGCGGCGCTCCTGGGTATCACGATTGGGCTGTGGATGTATTCGCCGTCGAAAACCTATCGTTACGCAGGTGCGCCCGCCAGCTTCCCTTATCGCGGACAGAAGCGCTGGCACGCCATTCTGGGACTGCTCTTCGGACTTTTCGCCTGCAGCTGGGCGTTCAGCGGAATGCTCTCGATGGATCCTTTCCCCAAATTGCAGGAAGGCGCGGCGGATGGACCAGACGCCCGGCTCGCCGCAGCGCTCCGTGAGACGCCGCCGCTCGAAGGTTTTGCCGCGAAGCCTCCGCAAGTGGCCTTGGCGGAAGCCGAAGCGAGTTTTGGGTCCGCCGTGAAGGAATTGGAGCTGACCTCGTGCGCGGGAGAGCCCGCCTATTTGGCGGCCTTCGCGCCGAACCAGACTCGCGTGATTCCCATTCGCGGCCGGCCTGCGGCCGAATTCGATCGCGATCGGATCATTGCGGCTCTGCAAAAAGCGGCGCGGCCTTTTGCCCTGACGCGAGTGCACCTGGTGACGGAGTACGAAGCCTATTATCTGGACCGCAACAATCAGTTGCCGCTACCCGTAATTTTTGTGCAACTGAACGACGAAGCGCGCTCCATGTACTACATCGATCCCAAAACCGCGCGCATCGTGCAAGGCTACAATTCCAATTCGCGCTGGAACCGCTGGTTCTATCACGGCCTGCATTCGCTGAATTTGCCGTGGCTCTACAAACACCGCCCGGCGTGGGATATCGCCGTGATCCTGCTTCTCGTCGGGGGCGCTTCGCTCTCGGTCACCGCGCTGCTCCTGGCATGGAACGTCCTGTGGCGCAAGCTCGCGCCTTGGTCCGCCCCTCGCGGCTCGACGGCCGAATCGAGCTAAGCGCAAGACCTCGCTTTTTCGAGCCTTCAGACACAAGCTTGGAGGCTCGATGAGCTCGGCTGGGCCCTTACGCCAATCCGGAGATTGCCGTCTTGCAGCAGGCCCGCGCCGAGTACGCCCGCCTGCACGAGTGCCGTTCCAATCGGGACGAGGGGGCGCGCTATCTCAAACAACGCCTCGCTTCTTGGTTGGCCCCGAACCTGATTCGTTCTGGGGCATATTCTGTGATCAACCGATCCCCGTCAGGTTCGGGGCTGGCTGAAATTCGTAGCAACAAGTTGGAACGGCACGAGCTGTCTGAAAGCATGGTTAGCGAATGGCGCCGCATTTCGCGCTGACGTCGGCTGCCAGCGCATCGTCCAGTTGCGCCTGCCGCGCATTCGCGGCCGCGCAGATTTGCGACGCGCTCAATCCCACGACGCCGCGCAGATCGGCATTCTGCAGATTGGCGCCTCTCAAATCAGCGCCGCTCAGCACGGCTCCTTGAAAATTACTGTTGTTCAGATCGGCGTGCTGCAGGTCCGCGTCCATCAGGATGGCGCCGCCCAGCTGGCTCTCCTGGAGCCGCGCGCCGGCCATTTTGGCGGTCGATAGATAAGCCCCGCGCAAATCGCTCATCTTGAAATTGGCGCCTTCCAGATTCGCCTGGCGGAGATCGGCCTGTTCCAAACTGGCCCGCTCGAGCGAAGCATTGCGCAAATCGGTGCCATAGAGCACCGCCCCATCGAGCTTGGCATCCAGCAGAAGCGCTCCGGCGAGCGAGGCGAAAGAAAAATCAGCTTTCCCCAGCTCCGCACGAACCAGGTTCGCCTTTTCCAGATCGGCCGATTGCAACATCGCGCCATTCAGCTTGGCCTGGTCGAGTACCGCAAATCGCAGGTTCGCTTGACGTAAATTCGCCTGGCGCAAATCGGCTTCCGAGAGGTAGGCATAGCGCAGGTCGGCCTGCCGCAAGCGCGCCCTGACAAGAAATACGCCATACGCCTGCAGATATCGCAGGCGGAACCCATTCAGGCTGGCGCCTTGAACCCGGCTGATCTCGCCTTCGCTCCCCGTCCAGCCCGCAGGCTTTCTGGAGATTTCCGCTTCGGGCACCTGCGCGTAAGGATCATAGCCAATCAGCCAAAGCGCATTGGCGGCCCAGATCAGCGGGCTTCCCGGCCCGATTCCTTGTGCCGGGTTTCCGTCGTGCGGAGCGCCGCCGATGATTCCGATGGAAAGCAGACAAAGGATCAAACCGAATGCTGCGCCAGCCGGGATTCGCAGCAATCTGTTCTTTTTGTCCGGAGCGCTGCGCGGCTGCGAGCTTGAAGTTGCGGCCGCATTTGCTGGGACGGCATGCTCGTGCGCCAACACCTCGTCGGTCGAAGCCGCCGGCTGCTGCGAGGAATTCCCCGCGGCTCTCAAAACTGATCCCGAATCGTCGCTTCGGAAGGCCCGTGCCGCTGAGCGCGGAAAATGAATCGCCGCCATTGTCGTGGCCGCGATCAGCACGGCCTGCAGGATCGTGCCTCGCAGGTCCAGCAGCGTGAGGTAGCGCCCCCAGAAGAGTGTCATCGTCGCAGGGGCGGCCCAATAAAGCACAACAATGCAAACCGCCTTCTCCAAGCCGGCCAGCGCGGTGCGCCGCTCCCGCAGCCACTTGAAATAACTGCGTGCCGGCCAGCTCACAAGCCAAGGCAAGCTATCGTCCAGTCGCCGCCCATTCTCGAAAATGGCCGGCAGAGCCGCCGTCGCTTCCCAAAATCGCTGCAAATACACGTGCAGCCACAAATAGAGCGCGCCGATCACAATCGGGCCCAACAGAAAGAATTGCGCCAGCGGCACATCGTTCCGAAGAACGGGGAACGGAAGTAAGGCGGCATTTCTCAGGATCTGCGCGTCGGAAAAGGTGAGAATTCTCCAACACGCCAGCGCATTGAGCAGCAGCAATGCGCTAATCAGCCATTTGGCGTGCCGGCCCCGCTGGGATACGTACTTCAAATCCTGCGCCGTCGCTACTTCGGCTGGCAACTTGGCAAACGTAAGATTCGTCCCGGCCAGCTCTGCCGCCAGCAATCCTGTGGCGCCTTCCAGAATGGCGCCTTGCAGATTTGCCTCGCGGAGTCGCGCTCCCAATAGATTCGCGCCTTCGAGATTTGCCTGCAGCAGAGTGGCGCCCTGGAGATCGGTCAAGAGCAGGTCAGCGCCCCTCAAGACTGCCCCATTCAGCAGCGCGCCCTGCAGATTGGTGTCGGTGAGGTCGGCGCCTTCCAGGTTGAGCCGCGAAAGATCGGCCTGCCGCCCAGTACGTCCGCTCGATTTCACCCAATCGCGGTGCTGCTCGAGAATGATTTCGAGGTCAACTTTGGCCGCGCGTACTGCCGGGTGCCGCGCCGCCGCTTTCTCCGCCTTCATGAGCTCCAGATCCATAGCCGCAACTCTTTCTCGGCACCGAAAACGCCCAGCCGATCAGGTTCCGTTTTCGGTCCGTAGTTGCTTCCGGGATCCTGGGCGAATCCACGGATGCGCAGGGGGTCTCTGCAAAGCGCCTCGCCGCCAGGCAAAATCGAGCTTTCGGCGCACGCTGGCGGTTTCGCGCTATGCCGCGACTTCTTCTTCGATGTGCACGGAAGCGCTAAATATCGACCACTGCTGGGAACCACTTTAGCTTCCCGATGCAGGCGAAACAATCCTGCCGTGAGGCAGGTTTTCCGCGTCGGAAACTGACCTTTCGGACAGCATTGGTCCGCCCTCTCTACGCTTCTACCGGCCAAAAGCTCAACTCACTGAGGTGTTACGCAGGACTCTAAAGAAACGCCGGGGTCTGGCCATCCATCGCACGCGTCGGGCCAGTTGTAAATAACTGTTTTCTAATAGGATGGGAGCGCGACTACTGGTTTTTATTTAGAAAGTCTGTAATACCGAAGTGTAAGACTTACCGCGTTCCTGGCGGGATATTCGCATGTCTTTAGCAATCAGCTCGCTGTTTTTCTGTCACCCCAAGATTGCTACGTCGAGCGATATTGCGCGACGCCCGACGACTTCAGCCACACTTCACTTCGGTTTTGCATCCACCAGCCGCGCAGCGTGGAAATCGGCCAGATCGAGCGCCAAGCCCCCAAAATTGCGCCCTTCCAAGTCAGGCGGTAATTTTGACCGTCGGCTTCGACGTACATATATCCGCACTCCTGCTGGCGCGGCCCATAGCGTTCCAGACGCCGCTTCAGCTCGCTCAATTCCTGTCCGTGCGGCGGCAATTCCGGGCGGGAACCTCCGATCTTTTCTTGCACCAGCATGCGGTGCGCGCGGTAGAGCGTGAAGGCATCCTTGATCTGCGGAAAGCGAAACACATGATAGGTCGGAGAGGGAAACAGCACCGGCGCGGTCGAGTTTGTATTCGTGTCTACCTGCGAGTCGTCCGAACACCTGGTGATGAATTCCATATAGCCGCGCATCTTCGTGGGAGCTTTCACCACGCTCACGTCCGCCCACTCCGCCGTCCGCGAATTGCTCAAAAGCGCCATGTAAGCCTGCGTATTCGGCGCCATGCTTCCCAGGCTCACGTAACCGACCGGTTGAAAACCTAAAGCAGTAATTCCCGGCAAGCGCGAGGTCATGAATGTCCGCACGTCGTCGGGCAGCGCCTCCTGAGGAACCAGTTGCGGATTCACCGTGGCCTTGTAGCGAAACGTGGCGCGCAAGACGATCGGACCTAGTATAAAAATCGCGCCGGCGAATGCGACGCCTTCGACAATCCCTGCAACGATTGTACGGGGCGCGCCGGATGTTTCAGGCATCCGAGCGCTTCAAATGGCCAAAGGAATAGCTGTCCTTAAGTACAGGCACAACGACGGAATCACATAAAGTTAATGGCGTGAAAAAATCAGGACCAAGCCGGCGGAAGGCAGAGGCGGAGACCACCGGAACGAACCCGCTGCGCCGGGCGGAGCGCATTTGGCATGGACCAACTGCGCTCGCCCCTCGAGGCCAGCGCTTACGGCGATGGCTTTGAGCGGCCGGCTAGGCGCGAGCCGCTTTCGCTCGGTAGGCTGGCACAAAGACTTCAGCGACGAACGTCTCGACTGTCGTCGGCGTGGTGTTTTGCGCCGAGCGCGGTTCGAGCGCCCGCATATGGCCTGAATTCAACGCCTCGCTCATCTCCAGCAGAAGGTCCGCCATGTCGGGAGACATTCCCATTTGCACCAGCGCGGGTTTCAGTTGTGCTGCGGGAGCCTGCTGGTAGGTTAGGTCCAGCTTTCCGATCGCCGCGCCGACGATCTTGGCGACTTGCGCGTAGCTGATGTCGCGTGCCCCCAGCAGTTCGCGCCGCTGCTTGCCCTGGAAGTCACGCCGTGCCAGGGCTTCAGCCGCAACCGCGCCAATGTCGCGGGTGGCGATCATGGGCAGCGCCAGATCCGATCGCACCGGCCCGGCCATGTTTCCTAGCGATTGAATCACGCCGGCCTGCGGCAGGATGTTCTCCATGAAATAACCGGCGCGCAGAAGGATCACATTCAGTCCGGCGATGGCTTCGAGCTTCTGTTCCAGAGCGTGCAGGCCGAGGACCGGCCCCGTCCCGCCCGATTTGTCCGCGCCGACGCTGCTGAGCGCTACGGCATACCTTACGCCGTTCTTTTCGAGTGCTGCGGCCAGCGCCTCATTCACGCGTTCCTGATAACCGCGCACGTTCGGCGATGCTATGTTCGGTGGAACCATCACGTACGCCGCCTCCGCACCCGAAAATGCCCTCGCCATGGCACTCGCATCCGTCACGTCGCCGGCGAAGGCTTCCGCGCCTTTTTGCTTGAATCGCTCGAGCTTCCTTTCGTCCCGGCCAACTACGCGAACCTTCTCTCGCTTGGCGAGCAATTTCGGGAGCTTCGCGGCGTAAAACGAAGTCTTTCTGCTAGCAATAGATTCGCGGCAATGGACGAGGTTGCCACTACCCCTGTGGAAAACGCGCCACTTTTCAGTCGCTCAACCCTTGGTGAAGCACGTCACCCAGCCCGGAGAGCGGATATAAAATTGCCAAGACCAAACGATATGGCGAGCAGCGCGCCGCCGAAACGTAGCGGCTCGCCCAGCACAGTCAAGGCGAACACAAACTGAACCGCATGAACAAGCAAGCAGACACCAAACTCCAGATAACCCCAGGAGTGAGCAACGGTGGGGCGGACAGTCCATAGATAAAAGATCGAAAGGCACAAGATCCCCATAGGGAATCCGAGGAAGGACAGAGCTGTGAAAATGCCCCGCCAATCGTCACCGTGTCCGGGCCCGCGAGCTGAAAAAAAGTAAATCCCGTAGATACCCTGAATAGTGAAGCCAATTCCAGCGGTGAGAAAGGAGAACCTTGCGATCAAGCGCCGCGCTCCAGCGCGTGGCGGTCCCACTGCGCCAGCTTTGCACCGGCTTCGTAAGTACTCTGGCAAAAATCGAGAATCGCCTGGTCCGGCGAGGCCGCAGCGCGGACGTCGTCGTAGTTGAGGAAAAATTCGCCCAGCTGCGTATCCCAATGCGCGGCGCTCGGGCGAACCGTCTCTTTCTCGAACCCTGCGGGAGGCGGCATCGTATAGGAGTAGAAAGCCGCTTGCTTGTAGCGCCGGTCCCCGGCCCAGAATCCGCAGCTAATTACTTCATGCGAGTAAGCCTCCCGCGTCATGGCATCTGCGCCTTTGGGCAGCGAACCGCGCCGGCCTGAAAAACGCGTCACCGCCAGATCCATGGAACCCCAGAAGAAATGTACCGGGCTGCACTTACCCAAAAAAGGCGAGCGGAACTGCTTGAAGACGCGGTCCGCATTCAGCAGGATCCGCCAAAAATTCTCGGCGTATTTCCGATCGTAGGACTCGTGTTTGCGATCCCGCTCAAACGGCGTCTTGTCATCGAACTCATCCGGCGTGGTGTGAATCTTCACTGCAATTCCGAGCGATCCCAGGGTGGCCATGTATTCGCTGTAAAAATCGGCCACCGAACGCGGCCGTAATTCGATGCCGCGCTCCTCGCCTCTGCTGGTCTCGATGAGCAGCCGATGGCGGAGGAAATCAAACTGCACTTCGAACGCTTCGCCATCGTACGGAATCGTGGAAGTGGTCAGGCCGCGCGGAGTCACGTAGAGCGTCACATTCCACCAGTGGTTCTTGAGCGGTGTAAGCTCTTTGCGCGTCTTCCCCACGATCTGCGTCCACATGTGCAGGGTGTCGCGGGTGCTTTCCCACTCGGAGTACGGCAGCGGCGGCCAGTCAGGCGAGCTCAAGCTCAACCTCGTCGATATAGCACCAGCCCCAATCTTCGCCGGGCTCGAACGACTTCATGATCGGATGCTTGGAAGTATGAAAATGTTTGGTGGCGTGTTTGTTTTTCGATGAATCGCAGCAGCCTACATGCCCGCAGATCAGGCACAAGCGCAGATGTACCCACGTATCGCCCATTTTCAGACATTCTTCGCAGCCGCGAGTATGCGGCTGGACGTCGCGAATCTGATTGGTATGCGTGCATCCTTTCATGGTTCCTCTCCTACGGCCCATCTTCGCACCGCAGGCGGTCCAGCCCTAGCGGATTTGCATACGGCGCAAAAAAAAGCGGGCGGCGCTCGCGCATTAAGAAAGTCGCGAAGGGTGGGCAGCGCCGTCCGGGAGGCTCACGAACGCCTTAGCGTGACCCTATCGCACTACTGCGGGGCGCCTCCGTACCACTTGTTCGTAGGCCGCACGAGATGAATCTGGATGGTCTGCTCGCTCTCGGAGACATCGTGATACTCGCCGTAGGTCTTCCAGCCCGGCGCCACGATCTGAATCAGCACTTTGCCCTGGGGTATTTCCGGCGACCGCGCCACTCCCTCTTGGTTTGTTTTCAGGTCGAGCTCGACTTTCTTCTCCTTGGGGAACCGCAGATAGACGCTGGCGTTGTCCACAGGCTTGTTCGCATCGCCTCCCGTCACCTCGATCCGCAGGCGGCTCTTGCCGTTGTGTTTTTCGGGAGCCGCGGGCTTATCGGACTGCGCGGCAAACGCCGTTGCCCATACGGCCGGCCCAAGTGCCAGCAGGAAAGCAAGCACTGTACGAAGGGAGACTCTCATGAGCATGGTCTTCTCTCCGACACTCTTCCCTCTTTACTCCAGCGCCATCAATTTAGCAAGCGATCATCCGATCAGGATGATCGTCCCGAGCGAAAATCGTGAGCGAGGGACCTCTCTGGCACGGGCGATTCCGATTCCCTTGCCTATTTCAAGTATCTGTATGATAACTCGATATATTTGTTAGTCGCGGTTTTCAGCCGCTGGGACTTAATTCGGGGAATTGCACTACAGGGTCAACGGAGGAACTTCATGGGATTCGCCACCGATGCGATCCACGTCGGGCAAGAGCCGGAACCTGCCACGGGCGCCATTGTCGCGCCGATTTTCCAGACCTCCACGTACGTACAGGAGGAGCTCGGCAAAGATAAAGGTTACGACTATGCGCGTACAGCGCACCCCAATCGGCGCGCGCTGGAGCGTTGCGTGGCGCGGCTGGAAAGCGGCCAGGCGGCCTACGTCTTCACCTCAGGCATGGCCGCCATCGACGCCATGTTTCGCCTGCTGCGTCCCGGCGACCATGCCGTCATTTCCGCGGCCGTGTATGGCGGCGTGTACCGGCTCACCACGCAGTTGCTTCGCCACTTCGGAATGGAATTCAGTTTCGTGGATACCTCCGATCTAGAGTGTCTGCGGAAATCGCTGCGGGCGAATACGAAAATGATTTACGTGGAGACGCCCACCAATCCCACCATGATCATCAGCGATATCGCGGCGATCGCGAGGGTGGCCAACGAACGGAACATCACCGTGACCGTGGACAACACTTTCCTCAGCCCTTATTTGCAGCGCCCTCTGGAACTCGGCGCGCACATCGTGGTGCACTCGATGACCAAATATCTCAATGGCCATAGCGATGCCACAGGAGGTGCGGTCATCCTGACTCGCCCCGCGGACGCGGAGAAAATCTATTTTCTGCAGCGCTCCACCGGCGCCGGCCTGGCGCCCATGGATTGCTTCCTCGTTTCACGTGGAATCAAAACGCTGGCTGTGCGCATGGCCCAGCACGACGCCAACGGCATGGCCATCGCGCGCTATCTGGAGAACCATCCCAAGGTGAAGCGCGTGAACTATCCCGGCCTGCCTTCGCACCCGCAGCACGACCTCGCGCGCAAACAGCAGCGCGGCTTCGGCGCCATGCTCTCTTTCGACCTGGGCTCGCTCGAATCCGCCCGGCGTTTCCTGAATCACGTAAAGCTGTGTTCGCTCGCGGAAAGCCTGGGCGGAGTGGAGACGCTGATCTCCCTTCCCGCGCTGATGACGCACGCTTCGATGCCGCCCGAAGTGCGGCAGAAGATCGGGATCACTGATGGCCTGGTGCGCTTGTCCGTCGGGATAGAAGACGTGGAAGATCTGATCGCCGACCTCGACGCCGC
>QHYR01000189.1 GCA_003223315.1 Acidobacteriota bacterium
CAGCCCGGTTAATCGCATTCCGCAAAGCGAATTGAAAGGCGGAGATAAAGATACCGTTGAAGCATTGTCCGCAACTTCGTTATGCTTTCAAGATGCTCAACCCAGACGCCAGAACTAAGGGCCAAGAAAAGAGGCAAATCAATGGCTCGACGTTCTGGACAATCTCCAAGGCCAGAAATGCACGGCGGCTGGTGGACGGTCCGCTTCTGGATCGACGTTCCCGGACAGGAGGCTCGCGTGCGAGTTAGAGAGCGAATCTGCCCGGCGACGGGTCCTGGATTGCTCACCAGACCCCAGATTGTGAGGAAAGCAAAAGAGATCATCTTCCGCAGCGGAGCCGATAGCCCTGAGTACTTCGCCAAAGTCCAGGCGATAAATCAGGGCACGACGTTCCGTCGGCAAGCTGAACGGTGGATGAATCACATTCAAACGAGAAAGCGCAGTCGTGTTTCTGCTGCCACCGCAGCCGGATACCAGAGCTACCTGAATAAGTGGCTCATTCCAAACTTGGGAGACCTGCCGCTCTCAGCCGTTGATAACAAGGCGGGAAAAGAACTCGTAGCAAAGCTGTACGCTGCGAACCTCGCTCCCAAGACGATCGTTGAGATCGTCGGTGCAATGAAGGAAGTCGTCGCATCGGCGATTGACGGCGATGGTCGTCGGATGTTTCCGAGAGAATGGAATCACGAGTACATGGATGTGCCTATAGTGGATCCGAAGAAGCAGCATCGGCCTACGTTGACTGCGGCCCGAGTCACGGAAGTCATCCAGAAAGCAGAGCGCCACTACCGCGTTCTCTACGCTCTGTTGGCCGGAACTGGCCTGCGGATCGGTGAGGCTCTGGCAATCAAGCTCGACCCAGACTCTGAGGACCACACGACCATTTCATCCGACTGCAAAACAATCCACGTCCGCAAAAGCGTGAGGGGCACAAGAGAGCAAAACCCTAAGACGGATAACGCTATTAGGTCCGTCGACATCTGCGAGGCTCTCGTGGTTTTCCTGCGAGAGTTTACAGAGGGCAGAAGCTCTGGTTTCCTCTTTCAGTCGGACAGCGGCCGGCCCTTGCTTCAAAGCAACATCATCCGAGACTCACTTGGCAAGCTAAACGTCGAAGGGTTTCACACTTTCCGGCGATTCCGTGCCTCGCAGTTGAGAAGATTCCGTGTGCCGTGGGACCTGGAAAAGCTCTGGATGGGACACGCGAATAAGGACGTCACGGACAAGTACGCTGAACAGTTGAAGGATGACGTTGAATACAGGCGAGAGTGGGTTGAGAAAGTCGGCCTTGGTTTTGAGCTTGGTCCCAAAGTTGGGACCAATGGTCCCAAATCGGCCGAGGTCGGCGCACAGCAGAGTGCGGCCTAAGATGTTAGAATTTTGGAAGATAGCCGTCCGGTTCCCCGGTAGCTCAATGGTAGAGCGTTCGGCTGTTAACCGAAATGTTGCAGGTTCGAGTCCTGCCCGGGGAGCCAATCCTCAAAATCCACTAGCGTAGGCACGATCGACTCCTGCCGCAGTTACAGAGCGTTATTCGTATTCACAAGCAAATCAAAGGGTTGCTTGAAAACAACCGTAAGTTTGCTTGAGCCAATAACCCTACGCTGGCCGATTAGCCGCGTGCAAACAGCCCGCAAGTGGTTCCCTTTCCTCCGCCCCGGTGGGAGACCTGCACTCCCGCGCTTGACACAGACTGCACCGTTCGCGATTCTAGCGAGACATTCTTGACTGCGGAGTGTCCAATGTCCGAAGAGGCAAGGGTTAAGACAACCGGCAACGTCTCCCGGCGCACTTTCCTGACGGCGGCCGCAGCGGCGGGGATCGGCAGCTTTGTCATCCCGCCACCCGCACTCCCACGTGCCGACGTCGTGCAAACTGATTTTTCGACTCTTCCACCTTACGGCAACGGCACGCTCCCCGCCGGCATCCGCTCGCGCCAAATCGCCAACGTGAACGGCATGACCGTGCATATTTTGGAGGCAGGTTACGAAACGCCGGGCCGGCCGGCAGTCCTGCTCCTGCATGGCTTCCCGGAGCTCGCCTATAGCTGGCGCAAGGTGATGCCGGTTCTGGCGGCTGCCGGCTATCACGTGATCGCCCCCGATCAGCGCGGCTACGGCCGCACCATCGGCTGGGACGATTCCTACGACGCCGATGCGGATGCGTTTCGCATTCTCAATATGACGCGAGACGCCATCGAGCTGGTCTACGCGCTTGGCTACCGTTCGGTAGCGATGGTGGCCGGACACGACGCCGGCGCGCCGGTCGCCTCATGGTCGGCGCTCATCCGGCCCGACATTTTCCGTTCGATCACGATCATGAGCTCGCCATTTGAAGGCGCGCCCTCGTTGCCCTTCGACACAGCGAACGGCGCACCCTTGCCGCGCCCGCCGGTCACGGACGACGAGCTTGACACCGAACTCGCCAAACTCAACCCGCCGCGAAAATACTATCAGAACTATCAGCGCACCCGCGGCGCCAACGATGACATGCTGCATGCACCGCAAGGCTTGCACGCCTTCTTCCGCGCCTATTACTTCTACAAGAGCGCCGACTACAAAGGGAACAATCCCCATCCCTTGAAGGCGCGCACCGCCGAGGAGATGGCGCAAATTCCCACCTATTACGTGATGGAGAAGGACAAGGGGATGGCCGCGACCGTTGCGCCGTTCATGCCGCCGGCGGATTACATCGCCAATTGCAAATGGCTGACCGAAGCCGAGGTCGATGTGTACGCGACCGAATACCGCAGGACTGGTTTCAATGGCGCGCTGCAGGGCTATCGCGTGCGGCGGGGCTCCGATCCCAGAAGTGTCGCCGAGATGCAAACATTTTCGGGCCGCAGCATAGACGTGCCCTCTCAGTACATCGCGGGGAAAAGCGATTGGGGCGTCTATCAAACGCCGGGTGCGGTCGACAAGATGCGCAATAGCGCCTGCACACATATGGTCGGATTCCATCTTATCGATGGCGCTGGACATTGGGTGCAACAGGAGCAGTCGGAAGTGGTGAGCGCATTACTCGTTCAATTCCTGCGCGATTACGCAAAGCCCTGATCGCACGTGACTCAACAATTGAAGGTCCTCTGGGGGCCATCTCAATTCTCGAGAAACAACTGAAGGCCGTCTCGCGACAGGGCTGACATACTGTCCCAAGGTACAGGTTCTCGGGTGCGCACCTCTGCAGAACTTTCGCGTCGCCAGGCCCACGCCCTGCGCCTACAGTGATCGTACAAATCCTCGGGGCCTGACCCCCGGAGCAGGAGGAAGCAGCATGTGGAGCAAGCAGACGACAACCGAACCCCAATCGCAGCCGTCCAACTCCGAAGTTGGTAACGATCGCCCGGCCATGCCATCGGCGCGCAGTTCGGCCCGCATTGGCGCGAGCCTGGAGATCAAGGGCAGCGTCACCGGCGACGAAGATTTGCAGGTGGACGGCAAAGTGCAAGGACCAGTTGTGATCGGCGGCCGCCTGACGGTGGGCTGCAGCGGGCAATTAAACTCGGGAGCCATTGCGCGCGAGCTCGCAGTTTACGGCAAAGTCAGCGGTAATGTGGATGCCCGTGATCGTGTGGAGATCAAGAGGGACGGCGCGGTGATCGGCGACATTCAGACCGCGCGCATCAGTATCGAGGACGGCGCCATATTCAAGGGTCGCATCGAAATCGGCAGGCCCAGCCCGAACCCGTCCGCGAAACCTGAAAACTCCCGCCCATCGGGCCCGAGCTGACGTTCTTCGATTACCGCAGCCATTGTGGCGCAAGCTGCGCACCACCAATGCCATCGAGCATTGCTTCGTCGAAGTCCGGCGGTGCACCCGGCCCGTCGGGGTATTCGTCAATGTGGCCAGCGCGGAGAGAGTCATTTATGCGATTTTTCAGGGATTCAATCAGCAGTGGCAAAACCGCACCCTCGCTCTTTTTGCACAAGCAGCTTGACGTCACCCTTCTGCGACCGGGCAGCAAACCGCGTCCATTGCTTGTTGTAAAATACTGCCCATGTTAGATAACGGCGTTTGGGCTGAAATCAAAGTCGGTGGCGAAAACCTGCGGCTGTTTTCGGAACACAGTGCTCAGGGAGTTTGTGCGTCCGTCTACAACGTGCGAACCAAAGAGTGGATCGCACCCTCCGAACCAGTGGATGACATCGAGGACGGAAAGGAAAAGGTCGTGCAGTACGCACGAGAATACCTGAGACGCGCCGCAGATATGGAATTGCCTCCAATACACTGGAAGGACGCTCGTTCCAGGTAATAGGCTATTTGGCTGTGTCTCTGCCAGCGGCGGGATCTGCAAATTCCCTGTTATACTCCTCCGTCTCCAAAGGCGCGCACTCCATCTCGCGCATGTCGAAATTGGGCGATTGCAATCTCAAAGAAAACTTGTCCAGGGCGATCCAAGGTTTCGCATACATCTGCGGATCGTCGATAGTAATCGTCATTTCCAAGTGATCGCGATCGACGCGGCGGTAGCGTTCTTCCACATGCATCGCGTCACTATGCGGAAGACCGGCATTATCGAGCCAGGTCCTATCATCGAATCCGTTCGACTCGGCTACGAAGGTATAGTCATCCGCCCATTTGCCCACCGAGTATCCCCACCATCTGGATTCTGGAGGATCGGGTTCCCCCCAGGTCGGCTCTTCGGGATTCTTAGGCAATTCTCGCCCATCGGTCCAGACGACACGCCATTTTTTGTTAAATTCGTACAAGATCACCATGTTGGTCGGTGTCTGAATGATCCGGCTGGTTCTGAAATTATGCAGAACGATGCGCGGGAATCCCTGCGGATTGCAGGGGGGAACGGGATCGTTGGTGAGCGCGGACGCGACCATTCGATATCCCTCGGTCGGTATGTGAGACATGAGTGCTTGGCGCCCCAAAGCGGTATACGGTGGCTCTTGTGCCGGTTTCAGGCAATCGGGTACAGGCGCCTTCGGATCGTGTGCGAATCCAGAGTTCGGGTCTCCCGGCACCTTATATTCGCAGGAGACCATGGACTGCGCCCCTTTCCCTTGGACTCCGGCCCCCGCTCCCTTGGCCGGCTCCCAAGTCCCGGAGATATCGTGCTTGGGAGCAGGCGCAGGCCTTTCACCTCGTCTGTCACGGTCATAAACCGCCCCTGGCTGCCGGTCCTGAGCGCACAGAATGTCGGGAGCGAAGATCGATATCGCCACCAGTGAAATCATCGGAGCCAAAAAACGGTTCGCCATTGCAAAATCCCCCTGAACTTTATGGAGACTGGATCGTTTGGTCAGCGGCTCTCCTTATTTGGTGTAACTTTCGGATTCGGAACCCCCGGCCGTCCCAGTGGTGACATCGTCTCTGCCGGTGTCTAGCACCTTGCCGTTGGCCAGCACGACCCGAACGGCGCGCCCGATGGGCCGCTTGACGTCCTTGACTTGATGCATCGTGACGGTAATCTCGTCGCCAGGTTTGAAGGAGTACTTGTTCCAGCCGAGATTGATCATGCCGGGCGGATTGCTCGTCTCCACAACCCAATGCCTCACGTCGCCATCAGTCGTTTTTTCGTCGAACTTAAGGAAACAATGCGGATTGGCCCAAACCCATTCGGTCACCGCTCCCTTCACCGTAACTGTTTTGTCGGTGTTGAACTCGGCGTTTCCGTGGTGCGCCAGCAGGGAAACTGAAACGATCAGAAAGGTACAGAGCACAGCGGCAGTCGTGATAAGCGTCTTTCTCATTGCGATTGCCTCCATTCTCAAAGTATGTTTGCCTATTATCCAACAAACCGAAGAGCCGTAGCCACAGCGTGGCGGCGGCGCGCCTAAGGCTGGGATTCTAGACCTTTTTGGGAGGAGTAGAGTGCTCACTCTGAGATGAAGAACATGCCACTGCCGAACGGAGGGGATATGTCAAAAAGCGTGGTGAGGTGGATAGGTGCAGCCCTGGCGGTCTCCGCTTTCTCGATTCTTGGCTCGCAACTTGGGGAGTCGCAGACAACGCCGAAACAGCCGCAGCCGGAGCAGCAGGCAGTGTCTCACGCTCCCGATGGCTGGGACCGGCCCGTAGCGAGCCCGGCTAAACAGCAGACGCCCGGGCCGGCTCCGCGTCACGACATTTCCGGGACTTGGGAACCGGCCAATGGGCCGAGCGACGGAATTCAAGGAACAGGCTCGAAATCGATGCCGGCCGATGGCAAGCACGAGCCCCCTTATACACCGCTGGGACTCGAACTCTTGAATCGCTCCAAGCCCGGAAATGGCAACCGAGAAGTGCTGCCCGCCGATATCGATGATCCGGTTTTCTTCTGCAATCCGCAAGGAATGCCACGAGAAGACCTTTACGAACTCCGCGAGACGCAGATTCTGCAGACACCTTCGAAGGTGGTGCTGCTGTACGAATTTGACAAGATCTGGCGCGTGATCTGGACCGACGGGCGGGAATTTCCGAAGGATCCTGAGCCACGCTGGTTCGGCTACTCGGTCGGTAAGTGGGTAGACGACACCACGCTGGTGGTGCAGACGATGGGCACGGATGAAAGAACTTGGGTCGACAAAGCCGGGCGCCCGCATGGCGGCGATCTTCGAGTTGAGGAACGTTTTCATCGCGTCGATCACGATCACCTGGAGCTTACCGTGACGATTGACGACCCCAAGATGTACACCAAGCCCTGGGTGGCGTTAGACAAGTTCCCATTCAAATTGCTTCCAGACGATTTTGATGTTCGGGAGATGATCTGTTCGCCCGCTGAGACCGCGGAATACAACAAAGTCGTCGGCAGTCAGACAAAATGAGAGACGTTTAGTATCCGCCGCGGTTTGAACGAGCTTATCGATATAGTAGAAGCGCGTCATTCAAGGAGGTCTCAGATGAAAGTTCACTTTGCTGCTCGTGTATTTTCCGTGGCGATCCTTCTGGCGAGTTCATCCCTCATGCTGGGGCAGGAATCCGCCAAGAAAGCTCCGGTCGGCAAGGATGAAGACCGTGCCACATTGGAGAAGGAGCTGTGGGACGCTGACCAGCAGTGGCTGTGCAGCTCCGGCGCTGGTCCGTATCACAAGGACTATAAGGAATGCATCGAATTCCGAAATCAATATTGGACGAGTCAATTTTTCGAGATATCGCCGGAAGGTCAGGTCCAGAGCAAGCGGCAGATGATTGCCGCGCAGCGCGCGGCGCATCCTTCTCCGGGGGTCGGACCTTACCCGGACGATTTCAAGCTCATGGCCGTCTATGGAAATTTCGCGCTGGCCACCGATCATACTCGTCTGAAACGCCAAAGCGCCGACGGTAAGATCAGCGAGATTGAGGTCCAGGTGCTGCGAATGTTCGCGAAAGAAAATGGCAAGTGGAGACCCGCCGGGGCAGCCCTAGTGCCGATACACAAGTAAGTGGCGATCATCGAGCTTCCAGCCATCTTCGCGCTTCCTCATAATCCTCTGGAGCATTCATATTACGCAGTACACGCCCGCCCGGGTCGATGTGGCGCCAGTCGCGTTCGGCGACGAATTCGATGCCGAGTTGCTCCGTGGCATCAGTAACTTTGCGCACTCCACGGTACAGCGCCGCAATAATTGGCTCCGCGCACTCACGTCGATAAACCGCCGCAAGCGGTTCAAGGCCGCCTGCTGTGTGGGGCATGATGATTTGCTGGGTGGAAACCGTCGCGCGAGCGAGCAGCCAATTTACCCATTCCGCAGTGAGGTACGGTAAGTCGCACGCTAGAATAAGATTCCAGTCCGTTCGCGTGGCAGTGAGGGCGCTGGCGATTCCGGCCAAAGGCCCCGGAGTTCTGCTGCCTGCCTCAGAGCCACCGAACTGCTGGTCGTCGATCACATGCAGTCCGAGACCTACATAACGCTCGGCCGAACCGACCGCTGTCACGGCAGAAACCAGCGGCTCGAGCATTTGGGCGATCCGCAGAATGAGCAATTGGCCGCCAAACTCGAGCAGGCCCTTCGCTTTGCCCATGCGCGAGCTTGCGCCGCCGCTCAAGATAAAGGCGGAGACTTGGTCATAGCGCTTCATGTCTTCGCGCGCCCACTTCACGACATTGACACGCCCTAGTTAGTGCATTCGGCCTGCCGAGAAAAGGCCCTGCGCACTACCGCACCTCTTTGTGTTGCGATGCTCTTTCACAAGCGGCGCACCACAAAATGTGACAGAGTCTCCGCACCCGGACGACCTCGGGTGAGCTATTAAACACCATTTATTTGAACTCTTTTCTGCCCAATTTCGTCCTGCTATGCTGTGGGATAGCGCCGCAGGAAGGGGGAGCACATGAAAATTAATGTGACGCGAGACGATATCAGGAAGGGCAAACCTGGGAAGCCGACCGAGTGCATGGTGGCGCTGGCCCTGAAGCGGGAGCTTGGAATCTCTTATGCCAGCGTCGGTTATAGGGAAGCGAAAATCTTAGTCGATGGCCAATACACGAAGCTTTATTTCCCCAGGAACGTTGAGAAGAAGATCCGGTTTTGGGACGGACTCCATTTCGTATTTCCGTTCAGCTTTGAGCTTGTGCCCTCGGGTTTCCTAACAGGTTCAGCAATCACCTTGCGGGCTCAGAAGGTCCGTCCTCCTGTTTTGGTTTGCAGTTCGCCCCAAACGGCGTGAAAGAGCTGTAGGAACCTAGATCTAGACTGTCCGTCTCCGGCCGCCAACCCGGAAGCCTGCGCGAGGCTGGCAGAGCCCGAAGCATTATTCGTCTTCCCGCCTTAAATTTACGTTGGCCTGATTTCCCCAAGTTTGAAGGAGAGGCGAGAGCACTACCGTTGCAGATGGGCGAGGGACGTTCTGCTCATTTCTTGCTCGACGGCCGCGAGCACCTGATCCACGGTTATGGATAGCATTTCCGGAGAATAGGACCGTCCTCGGATGTAATCGCCGCGTTGGTAGTTGGGTAGCTGAGAGGAATGATTTTGTACGACCACACCGCGGGGCAAAGGGCCGTTCCGGGATGCGTTAGTAGGGCCGAATAATGCCACAACACGTGTGCCTAGCGCTGCGGCAAGGTGAAGCGGTCCCGTATCGCCGCCTACCACCATTAGCGCTTGCGACAGTAGCGCGACGAGTTCTGGCAACGCTGGGGAATAAACGATAGGCTTCGCGGGAAGCGAATTAGCCACGACGGCGTCGCCAAGCTGCTCTTCGCCCGGAGCGAGATTAATTAGCGAGCGTATTCCGTAGCGTCGCCACACCTCAGCGCATACAGCGCCGAAGCGCTCCGCCGGCCAGCATTTCGATTTCCAGCCACCGCCGGGGCTCACAACAACATAATTTTCGATGCCTCCACGTCGTAGCCGTTCGCGAAGCTGGTTGATTTCTTGGCCAGGCGCTTGGATAGGGAACTGCATCTCGACGGGACGTTGCGCACCTGCATGCACGACCAGGCTCATGCTCATTTCTGCGACATGGTCTCCTTGCGGAGCAACGCGATCGGTGTAAAACCTGGCGGCACCGGGTTCACGTGCGGAGTTTCTATCGCGGCCGACCCGGCGCTCAGCGCCCGAAATCCATCCCAGTAGCGCGGACCTGTAAATCCCCTGGAAATCAATGACACAAGAATATCCGGCCTGCCGCACCTGTCTCATACATTGCAAGTAACCGGACACCGAAGATCGCAGCGGTATGACCTCATTGATTCCGCGAATGAGCTTGATGAGTGGCGACCATCTCCAATCAACGACCCAGTCGAGTTGGGCGTCGGGGAAAGCGGAACGCAGAGCGGGAACTACGGGAAGAGTATGCACCAGGTCGCCGAGGGAACTGAGCCGTACGGCGAGAAGCCGATTCGGGCGGGAAGTCAACACGCTAGTCTTGGCGCTTGGCCTTCGAAGGCTTCGCGCTGCGCAGGAGATGCTTTACGGATGCGGAGAGACGGTGTCTTAAGAACACGATCGTCTGGTTGCGCTTATTCGCTACCCAGTTGAACTGAACCACCCGGCGTTCGCCGCTGAATGGCAAGTGGCCGTGCCAGGAATGATCCGAGCGCAAAAAGGCCAGGAGGTTGCCCCCCGAAGGAACCACCTCGGCCGCCACATCCTCGATGTTTTTCGTGCGCAGCACACGCAGCCGGCCACCGGAATCATGCCAAAGGGGATTCAGATAAATAAGGATCGTAATGATTTTACCGAGCGAGTCGGTGTGAATCTGGCCGTCGCCGCCAGCGCAGCGCCCGCGCACCGTGATGGTGGTGGGCCGACCCGATAAGCCCACCTGGAACTTTTCTTCGAAGGCTCTGCGGAACTCTTCAGACTCGAGGGCATCAACCATGAGCTGGAAGCCCGGTCCAAACTGGAGTCCCTCTACCGGGAAACTCCCCGTATCCTCGATGGCCGGGTAATCGGCGTTGATCTCCCGCAAGGCCTCAGGTTTCACGAATCCGCTGACGATCACGTGCTCATAGGGAGCGTGGCTCAATGGCGTGGAACTAAAGTTTTCCCAATCGAAGAGATCCATCGTGTTTCCTCGAAACCTTCACGAGATTCTAATCGAAAATCACCTCTGATCCTAATTCCCAATCGACGCGTCGCGTAAATACCAATGTGTCTTGATCTCGGCCTAACGAATCCGCGGGGGGAAATCCGATTTCGCCGAACGGGGGCTCTGCTGTAGACTCATCTGTCGAGTGACAGGCTCGATCTGGGATCGTGGAGGATAACTCATGAGTTTTCGGCTTTCCAGCAATGATCTTAAGGATGGGCAAAGAATGCCTGAGGCGCAAGTTTTCAACGGGATGGGTTATTCGGGCGGCAATCGATCTCCCCATCTGGCTTGGGAAGGCGCTCCTGAGGGAGCCAAGAGCTTCGTGGTAACGTGTTACGATCCCGATGCTCCGACCGGTTCGGGATGGTGGCATTGGGTTGTTACCAATATTCCAGCCTCCGTGAAGGAGCTGCCTGCGGGCACCGGTAGCGGCAAGAATCTGCCCGCTGGAGCAATGCAGACGCGTACAGACTTCGGTAAGCCCGGCTATGGCGGAGCCGCACCGCCGCCTGGGCCGGCCCATCACTACATCTTCACAGTGCACGCCCTGAAAGTCCCCCGCTTGGATCTCGATGAGCAGGCGAGTGCAGCGATGGTCGGCTTTATGGTGCACATGAATAGCCTTGGCAAGGCAACGCTCACGGTCACTTACGGAAAATAGCATCGAGATCTGCAGGAGGGCGCCTCATCGCGTCTTCTGATGATGACGAACAACACCACCTTGGCGGAACGCTGGCTGCGCCACCCGCAAGGCGTTGGGCTGCGCAAGGCGCTGTTTCAGGTTCACCTTTGGACCGGGCTGATTCTCGCTCTTTACGTTCTGGTGATGAGCGTTACGGGCACCGTCCTGATTTATCGCCGTGAACTTGCGAAGGTTTTCTCAACTCAGCCGCGCATTTTAGCGGGGCCGGGTCCGCGCATGAGCGCTGATGAACTCACACAAGCCGCGGAACGTGCCCATCCTGGTTATGAGGTGAATCGAGTTTTCGAACCCAAAAGGCCGGACGAGCCCGACGAGGTTTGGTTGGAGCGCGGCTCCAAAAAAATACAGCGGCTCTTCAATCCATATACCGGCGCTGACTTGGGTGATTCGCTGGAGGTGGGATTTCGTATTGTGCTCTGGCTCGTTGCCCTCCACGACAACCTGCTATCGGGAAGGACGGGCCATCTCGCCAACGGCATCGGCGGGGCTTGCGTAACCCTGATGTGTTTCTCGGGAATGGTCATTTGGTGGCCGGGGATCGACAAGTGGCGCCGCAGCCTGGGCATGGATTGGAAAGCGAATCTCCGGAGTTTCAACTGGTCGCTGCATAGTGCGCTGGGCTTTTGGTCCATCGCGTTTATTTTCATGTGGGGAATTTCGGGAATTTATCTTTCCTGGCCGGGTCCGTTTAATAATCTCGTGGACTTCCTCGACTCGCCGCAGTCAAGAAATCTCCGCTTCGGCGATCAGGTTTTGGCCTGGCTGGCGCGGCTGCATTTCGGCAGATTTCCGTCGCTCCCATTGAAGATCGTCTGGACTGTTCTTGGGCTTGTCCCGGTGGCTTTGCTCGTCACGGGCGTCCTGATGTGGTGGAATCGGGTGCTCGGACCGTGGTACAAGCGAAAGCTGGCCGAGAAAAGTCAACTTCAGACGCAGACCCCGCCGCACGCCCGCGATTCGGCGGCTGTCTACAATTCTCGCGGCACGTCGTTCTAACCACAGGCGATTAGAACCGCCCGAGTGACTGGCGAAATCAGCCGTAACGTGATTTGAGTACTCGGTGCAGCTTGCCGACGCAGCTTTAGAACCTAGCTCACTTCGGCTGATCCGATGGATTCGCGCTCCTTTCTCGAAAAGGAAAGTGCCCGGCTTTATCAGCGACAATCATTCGCACATGCGGATTTTCATTTGCAATTAGATCATGAAGAGCCCGGCCGTTCGCGATCGGCGCCGCAGGATCATTACTCCCCCAATAGAGCAGCACGGGCATCTGCAGCACGCCTTCCTTTCTGATGCGCTCATGCCACTCGGCTTTCCACTGATTGAAACCTTTGGTCGTCGCGAGCTCGCCGCCGGCTCCGGCCTTCAATTTCGCCGCCGTTTCCTGGGACTTCGGCAGCAGCGACATGTATTTGCCCGCCATGAAATATTCGTCATCGAAAGCCTGATCGGGCAAGTAACTGGAGGACCGCAGCTGACACTTCCACGCTTCCCAGTCCGGCTCCTTCGGGCAGTTGCTCAGAGCTTGCTCAGGCGTGCCAGGGCTTTCGGGAGCAGCCGTGTCGCTATCCACGATGACGAGGTCTCCGACGACTTCCGGGTGCTGGAGGGCCAGGAAGAAAACGCAGCCGCCTCCCCGAGATTCTCCCACCAGATGCACCATTCCCAGCTTCATGACTCGAATGAAGTCGTAGATATGGTCCACTTCACCTTGAATATTGAGGTCGTTATCGTCCAGGGGATTGCCGGTCAATCCGGAACCGAGTTTATCGGGCGCAAAGACGTGAAATCGTTTTGCAAATAGCGGAATATTTTTCGACCAAATGTTGGCGCTGGAATGTCCCGACCAACCTCCCCCATGCACCAGCACCATGGGTTCGCCTTCGCCCATCTCGTAATAGCGCGTGCGAACACCATTTACATTTACAAACTGCGCTCTCAGCCCCGCGACTTCGCCATTCGTCGTCAGTTCCGCGCGCGCTTGGCTGGTACCGAAGAACAAAAGCAGCAGGGCCAGTGCAACCCCGGCGAATAGGACTCGCTCATTTGCATCCGGGAGTCCATGCCCGCCGAGCCTTGCGCAAGTGTCTCGATCGATTCTCATCCTTGGCATTCCCGATTTCCTTTGGCCGCTTGTAACATGTAGGGCTCTCACGCGCAAGGCATGCTCTGCCGCTTAGTGCCCATGAATTCAGCCATGGAAAATTCCCTTTTAGTTTTCGATCACGAGAGGACCCCTGCAAGCTTCTTGAGATCGGCAACGAAGCGCCTCATCTCCAGGTGGCGTGTCTCATCATCCGGCGCCCGCAAGATCGATGAGGGATGAACCGTAGCCATCACAAACGGCGCCAATGGTGATTCGACAAACTCACCCCGATGCTGGGTGACGCGAAAACCGCGCCCGAGCAACGCCTGCCCCGCGGTCGCTCCCAGACAAACCACTACCTTAGGCCGAAGGGCGGCAATTTCCGCATCCAGCCATGGCCGGCAGGCGGCAATCTCCGCGGCATCCGGTTTTTTGTGAATGCGGCGTTTGCCGCGCGGCTCCCATTTGAAGTGTTTGACCGCATTCGTGACGTAAACTTTCTTTCGATCGATTCCCGCTTCCACCAAGGCCTTATCCAGCAATCCGCCGGCAGGACCAACAAAGGGCTTCCCCTCGAGGTCCTCCCGATCACCTGGTTGCTCGCCTACAAAGATAACTTTTGCGCCGGCTTCGCCCTCCCCAAAGACGGTTTGCGTTCCGCGCTTCCACAGGTCGCAAGCTTGGCAGTCCTTCGCAGCCTTCTGCAGCGCCGGAATGGTCGGATGCAGGGGAATCAGAAGATTGGCCGATTCCGATGGCTTGCGCTTGGCCATGCCTTTATGCTGCCATAAGCTTGACAATGTCCACAGACCCTGCCAGAATTGCTCAAGGCGAATAAAAAGCGAATACAATAGCGCTCGTCCTCGGTTCGCCTCTCAGGTTCACCATGGCTGTAAACGTTGCTGCTTTGCGCTCTCAACTCGAAACCGCTCTCGCCGGACGCCTCCCCGCGCCCTTTGCCCGTCTTCCTATTCAGGCCGAAACCGCTCCTTTTAACATCGCGGAAATCGATAAGCTCACTGGCGGTTTACCTCACGGCGGTCTGACAGAAATCTCCGGACCCTGCTCCTCCGGCCGCGCCACGTTACTGCTTTCCGCCTTGGCTTCCAGAACTGCTCAAGCACATGTATGCGCTCTTGTAGATGGCCGCGATAGCTTTGATCCGCATTCGGCCGCGGCCGCTGGCGTAAAGCTGGAGCAATTACTGTGGGTGCGCTGCCGCGATATTGATCAGTGCCTGCGGGCTACGGATTTTCTTTTGCAAGGCGGAGGCTTTGGCCTGATCGCGCTTGATCTGAGTGTTCTCCCACCTAAAACGGTTCGTTACGTCCCACTCAACGTCTGGTTTCGTTTCCGCCGTGCCGTGGAAAATACGTCCACGATTTTGCTTCTGCTGGATCAGGAGTCGAACGCCGGAAGCTGCGCATCTCTCGTTTTACGGTTGGGTTTAGAGCCCCCCCGCTGGTCGGCGTCTCAAACTCAGCCAACGCCTTTTCCCCCCAATCCCTGCGCCCATTTATTTGATGGCTCACAAATTCATGTCGAACTGGTTCGTTCTCGCCTGAGATCAGCAGAAGGGGGGCACAAAGTTAGGAGCTTGGCGCGAATGAATGAGGCGGGCCTTGTGGCCAATTTCAGAACCAAAACAAAGTGGGGTGACTTCAGAAAGACAGTTAGCGAATCGAAATGAGCCCAAACACAACGCGGGGTATTTCGTTTCTCAATGATTGGATTCGGCTCTTTTTATGGCTTTTGCTTCCATATACGTTCCCGATTTTTCGATCCAGGCTGTGGTGCGCGCCGAACCCGCCCTCCGTCAGCAGCCCGTTGCGCTTGTAGACGGATGCCCGCCGCTCGAGCGGGTTGTGGCCATAAACGAAGCCGCCGCGCGAGGCGGACTCGATCTAGGCATGACCAAATCTCAAGCCATACAATTTCGTTCTATCGCCATCCGCTTGCGTTCCCGCGTGCAAGAAGAGGCCGCGCATGCTGCTTTGCTCGATCTTGGCTGGTCGGTTTCTCCGCGCGTCGAAGATACCGCCCCCGATTCCATTGTGGTCGATCTCACCGGGCTCGCTTCCCTATTCGGCTCTGAAGAAACGATCGCTCCTCTTCTGGCGCGGCGTGCTTCTGATTTAGGCCTAAGCGTTCATGTAGCGATCTCTTCCAATCTGGAAGTAGCGCTGCACGCGGCGCGCGGGTTTCCAGGGATAACGGTGATCCCGCCGGGCGAGGAATCCAGGCGTCTTGGAGCGCTGCCGGTCCAGGTGTTTTCTCCGCCCGCCGAAATGATCGAAATTCTCGAGCGCTGGGGTGTGCGCACATGCGAGGCCTTGGCAAAACTTCCTGTGCTCGAACTTTCCGAACGGCTGGGGCAACAGGGCCTTCAGCTCCGTCAATGCGCTCGCGGCGCGAGCCTGCGTTCCATGATTTTGGCCGAACCAAAACTTTGTTTTGAAGAAGAGATGGCACTCGAATATGCCGTTGAAGAACTTGAGCCGCTGGCTTTTCTGCTGGCACGTTTGCTCGATCAATTGTGCGCGCGGCTCTCGGCACGTTCTCTGAGCGCTTGTGCCATCCGGCTGCGATTCGAGTTGGATAATTCTTCTGAAAACGAATCTGCACCACCTCTCAACCCGCACGTCGGAGGTAGAGAAGTTAAAATTTACGAAAAGCGCTTCACCTTGCCCGTGCCCATGCGCGATTCCAAAATGCTTTTGAGGCTGCTCCGCCTCCATTTGCAATCCGATTCTCCGCATGCCCCGATTGTACGGATTTTTTTGGCTGCCGATCCCGCTGCGCCACGTGTGAGGCAGGAAGGATTATTCCTGCCCTCCGCTCCCGATCCCGAAAAGCTGGAACTCACAATTGCGCGCCTCGCAAACCTGGTGGGCAATTCTCATGTCGGCTCACCTCGCTTGATCGATAGCCATCGTCCCGATGCCTTTGAAATGAGCCGCTTCATTCCTTTACATAACGCGCCGGAGACGCGTCAAAAAAATATCGATGTTCCTGGAGATCGTGAAACTATTGCAGCTTTCCGCGTTTTCCGTCCTGCTCCACGCGCCAAGGTGACTTTACGTGAAGGGCGTCCTGTGCATATTTCCTTTCCCAATATGCATGGCAAAGTGGCTGCCGCCTCCGGACCATGGCGCACTTCAGGAGAATGGTGGCGTGAAGATGCCTGGCACCGCGAGGAATGGGACGTTGAGATCGATCGGCCATCCCTATCGAGCGCCAACACAATTGAAAACTCATCTTCCGTAGAGCCGCAAAGAGGCATTTACCGGATCTATTACGACACGCTGCTTCAGGCTTGGTTTGTGGCGGGAATGTACGACTGATGTATACCGAACTTCACGCGCGCTCCGCTTTCAGTTTTCTGGAGGGCGCCTCCATCCCCGAAGAATTGGCCGGCGCGTGCGCCGAACAGGAAATGGGAGCGATGGCTCTGCTGGACCGCGACGGCGTGTATGGCGCTCCGCGTTTTCATCTGGCTGCCAAGAAGCTTTCTATCAAAGCCCATATCGGCGCGGAGATCACGTCATCCGCCGGCTGGCGCTACGCATTGCTCGTTGAAAGCCGCGCTGGTTATCAAAATCTTTGCAGCTTGATTACGCACATGAAATTGCACGCGAAAAAAGGCGAAGCCCGGGTTTCCGCCGAGGATCTCGCCGGGCACACGACTGGCCTGATTTGCCTTACCGGAGGCGAAGAAGGCCCCCTGGCGCATGCGCTTATGCAAGGAGGAATGGAGCAAGCAACACAATGCGTTCAGCAACTTTGCCATCTTTTCGGCCGCGAGAACGTCTATATCGAACTGCAGCGGCATTTCTGCCGCGAGGAAGAAGCGCGCAATCAGGCGGCCATCGAAATTGCGCGCAAATTATCTTTGCCTCTGCTGGCCACCAATGGGGTGTGCCACGCACTTCCGCACCAGCGCGAAGTGCTGGACGTCTTTACCTGTATTCGCCACCATCGCAACTTGAATACCGCCGGACGCCTCCTGGCGCGCAATTCCGAACGCCATCTGAAATCGCCCGCCGAAATGGAGCGCCTTTTTTCGGATCTTCCCGAAGCCATCGCCAATACGCAGGTGCTTTCCTCTCGCCTGCAATTTACTTTGAAGGATTTGGGCTACCAATTCCCGAAATATCCGGTGCCTGAAGGCCAGTCGCAAATGCAATTCCTGCGCGAGCGTGCCTACCAGGGAATGATTACCCGTTATGGCTCTTGCGACGCCACCGGCAATGAGCGTGCGCGCAAGCAGATTGAACGCGAATTGCACTTGATCGAAAAGCTCGATCTCCCCGGCTATTTCCTGATCGTATGGGATATCGTCCGCTTTTGCCGTGAGCACAATATCCTCGTGCAGGGCCGCGGCTCCGCTGCCAATAGCGCCGTGTGTTACGCGCTGGGCATCACGGCCGTCGATCCGATCGGCATGGACTTGCTTTTCGAACGATTTCTTTCCGAAGAACGCGGCGAATGGCCGGATATCGATCTCGACCTTCCCAGCGGAGATCAGCGCGAACGCGCCATTCAATACGTCTACGAACGTTATGGAAAATTAGGCGCGGCCATGACCGCCAACGTGATCACCTATCGCGGCCGTTCGGCGGCCAGGGAAATCGGCAAAGCTTTATGCATTGAGCCGGAAACCCTGAATCGTCTGGCCCGCCTGGTGGGCGCCTGGGAATATAAAGATGCCCATGACACACTGGCGCGCCAATTTCACGATGCCGGCCTCGATGCCCGCCATCCGCTGATTCGCAAATTTTTTGATCTCTGCGTGCTCGTCCGGGATCTGCCGCGTCATCTGGGGCAGCATTCCGGCGGCATGGTGGTTTGCCAGGGGCAGCTTGATTCGATTGTTCCCCTCGAACCGGCCACCATGCCCGGACGCGTCGTAGTGCAATGGGACAAGGAAGACTGCACCGATATGGGCATCGTGAAGGTCGATCTGCTCGGCTTGGGAATGATGGCCGCCCTCGAAGATTCGCTGAAAATCATTAAACAAGTGTACCGTGAAGAGATCGACTTGGGACGGCTGCCCCCCAAGGACCCGGCCGTTTATGACGCGCTGCAAAAGGCCGATACCGTGGGCATGTTTCAGATCGAGAGCCGCGCGCAAATGGCTTGCTTGCCGCGTCTGCGGCCACAATGTTTTTACGACATCGTG
>QHYR01000190.1 GCA_003223315.1 Acidobacteriota bacterium
AACTGATGGCTCCGATTCTCGAGATCGTGCCGCTGCAGTTGCTGGCGTATCACATTGCCGTGCGGCGCGGCTGCGATGTCGACCAGCCTCGCAATCTGGCCAAGTCCGTCACCGTGGAATAAAAAATAGTAGGGCGGGTTCGCAATCATCGCCGCAGCGCGATAAAATCCCCTGTGGCAATATGCGGGTTCATCGCTTCGCTCTGATCTCAGTTTGTTTTTCCTGTGTGGTCTTCGCGGCCTGCCATCTAGCGGCGCAGTCCGTACCGCCTTCGTTTGTCGTGGCCGAGGTGCATGCTTCCGGCTCGCATCGTTATAGCGATGTCCAGATTGCCGCGACTGCCGGCCTGAAACCGGGCGATCCGGTTGACCGCGACGAACTGCAGGAGATCGCCGATCGCCTGGCGCGACTGGGCGTCTTTTCGACCGTCAATTTTCGCTTCACAGCCAAGAACAATCGCGCCACGATCAGCTTTGAACTGGAAGACGCGATGGTCGTGCCCGTGATGTTCGAGAATTTCCCCTGGTTCAGCGATCAGGCGCTCTCGGACGAGATTCGCCGGGCGGCACCCCTGTTCGACGGAGGCGCTCCGCAAGGTGGCTCCCTGCTCCAGCAAATCACGGCCGCGCTTTCCGCCAAGCTCGCCTCGCGCGGAATCAAGGCGAATGTGGAACACGCTCTCGTGGCACAACCCTCCAGCGACGGCGAGATCATGCAGTTCCGCCAGGATGGCCCGAGTTTCACTGTCTCCAGCGTCCAGTTCAACGATTGGATGGCGCAAAATTCAGGGAAGCTGCACGATCGCGTGAGCGACCTCGTCGGGAAGAGATTCTCGCGTTTCGCCATCGAAGTCTTCGAGAACGAGCAGGTGCGGCCGATTTACCTTTCTGCCGGCCAACTTCGGGTGAAATTTGGCGCCCCCATCCTGCAACTGAGCGAAGCTTCCGGCGAGAATGCTTCCTCCACCGTCATTGTTCAGATTCCCATCCAGCCGGGCCCGGTCTTTAACATTTCTGGAGTTACGTGGACCGGCAACATGGCCATCGACGCCGCAGCGCTTTCGCGACTCGTGACGGTAAAGGCCGGCGATTTGGCCGACGGCATGCGCCTTGCGGCAGGCTGGCAGCAGGTTGAGCTGGAATATGGGCACCGCGGCTACCTGGACGCGAAAGTCTCGCCCGTGCCGCAGTTCGACGACGCCAATGGCACGGTCGCGTACAACGTAAAAATTATGGAAGGGCCGCAATATCGTATGGGTGAATTGGTGATTACGGGTCTCTCGGTCGATGCCGCACGCACGCTGCGTAACGCCTGGCGCCTTGCGCCCGGCCAAATCTTCGATAAAACCTATCTCGATTCCATGCTCGCGAAGCTCGAGAAGCCTACGGTGGCAATTTTTGGGGAAATGCCGGTGCACTACGAAAAAATGGGAAACTGGCTGCGCCCGAATCCCGAGAATCATGTCATCGACGTGTTGATCGATTTTCAGTAGCCAGCAATTTCGCGCCGGATCAGAGTAACGGAGGCACCAAGATCACAGAGGCGCCTCTGATTCACATGCTCGACGGAGCGAATGACGCAGATTTACGGATTTGCTCCGCTGGCGCGGGCCGCGGGGGCTTCTCGCGCTGCGATGACCGTATTCACGTGAATGCGCACGGTGTCCTCGACCTTCCGCGCGTATCCGCCGGCAAACGCCACCGCGACGGGCAAGCCGCGGCGTCTGGCTTCGGCAAAGACGAGCGCATCGCGCTCCTGCAGGCCTCGCATGCTGAGCCAGAGTCCGCCCAGTTGATCCTCGCGATAAGGATCGGCCCCTCCGATATAAAAGAGAATCTCCGGGGCAAAGCGTCCGAAGGAATCGGCGAGCGCCTTATGCAATGAGTCGAGATATTCTTCGTCGCCCGTGCCGTCGTCCAGATTAACGTCCAGATCCGAAGGAGGCTTCGGCTCCGGATAATTATTTTCCTGGTGCAGAGACACCGTAAAAACGTCCGCGTCATCGGCGAAGATTGCCGCTGTGCCGTTGCCCTGATGCACATCCGTATCGACCACCAGAGCCTTGCGCAACGCGCCGTCGGCTTGCAATCGGCGGATCGCCACGGCGACATCGTGAATCATGCAAAAACCTTCGCCATGCCCGGGGAACGCGTGGTGGAATCCGCCGCCGATATTGATTCCGAAACCGTCCTTCAGTGCGCACTGTGCGGCGAGAATCGAACCGCCCGCAGCCAGCCAGAATCCTCTGACGGCCGCTTGCGAATAGAGAATTTCCAGGCGCATGCGTTCGCTGAGGCTGAGCCTATCGTGCTGCAGTTTATCTACCCATTCGCGGGTGTGCACACGCAGAATATCGGCGTCGCTGGCGGGCTCGGGGGCGAGGATATCGGCGGGTTCCGCGATATGCTCGGCGAGCAGGAGGTCGCGCACCATTTTGAATTTTTGCGATTGGAAAACGTGTTCCCCGAGGCGCAGATCGTAACCCTCGTGATAGACGAGCTTGAATGGGAGCATGACCGCCGCGGAATTAGTTTTCGCGATCGAGGATGAAGTCGGGAACGGCGAAGAGCGCGCGGCCAAATTCGCTGCTGGCGCGGCCGTTCAGGCAGGCTTTAGCGCGGGAGGCATAATCATTGGCGAGCAGCCGCGTGCGCTGGAGCGCGCCCGAATCGCGCACCAGCGCTGAGATTTGCTCCGCGCGGACACTATGGAATCCTTTTTCCTCCAGCACGGTGCGCACCATGCGGCCGCCTGCCGCGCCATCGCTCTCGAGCGCGTAGATGAGCGGCAGTGTGACTTTACCTTCTTTCAGGTCGCTGAGCACAGGTTTGCCGAGTTGCAAAGGTGAAGCCGTGAAGTCGAGCAGGTCATCCACAAGCTGAAACGCGAGTCCCGCGTAACGCCCGTAATCCGCCAGTGATTGCTCCTCGGCATCGCTTAAGCCGCCAAGCACGCCGCCCAGCCGTACGCAGCCGCTAAACAGGCAAGCCGTCTTGCGCGCGGCCAAGTCCAAGACGTCCTGCTCGCCTAAATCCATGCGCCCCAGGCTCGAGAGTTGCAGCAGTTCGCCCTCGACCATGTTCTGCGTGAGATCGATGAGAATGTCCAAAACGCGGAAATTACGTTCCTCAAGCGCCATCTGAAACGACTGCATGTAAAGCCAATCGCCGGCCAGCACGCTGCGATGATTCCCCCAGCGGGAATTTGCGGAGGGCCGGCCGCGTCGCGTGTCGGCTCCATCGATTACGTCGTCGTGGATCAACGTAGCGCTGTGAATCAGTTCAACGACAGCACCCAGGCGCACCGCGGCAGCGCCGTGGTAACCCGCGTATCCGGCGGAAAGCAGCAAAAGCGCGGGACGCAGGCGCTTGCCTCCGCCTCCCAGCAAATAGCCGGCGATCTCGGCCACGGGTTCGCTCGCGAGGCCGGTTTGCTGCGCCAGTTCCTCCTCGACGCGAGAGAGGTCTTCGCGCACCAGATCGAAAATCTCTTTAACCGTGAGCAGTGAGATGTCGTTCCTCCATCAATCCCGCATTTGCAAACGGCGGCCGCCGATCTCAGACAACCGAAAAAAGCACCGAAAATTGGCGGCAGTGGCCGCCCCGAGTTCGTGCGGCGCCAAGTTTCTCACAGGTGCAAGCGTCCGCGCTACTTCGGCGACAAAGGCGGGCTCGTTGCGGCGTCCCCGAAAGGGCTGTGGCGCGAGAAACGGCGAATCCGTTTCCATCAGAATAGATTCGAGCGGCAGAGCGGACGCCAGGTCACGCAAATTCTGCGCCTTGGGATAGGTCACGTTCCCCGCAAACGAAATCAAAAAGCCCATCTCCATTCCGCGGCGAGCTTCCTCCAGCGTGCCGCTGAAGCAATGGAAAATTCCGCCCAGGCCGGAGGAACGCCAGTGCTTCTCGAGCAGCGCGAGGCAATCGGGCCAAGCTTCGCGGCAGTGAATGATAACCGGGCGGCCAGCGCCGCCCGCCAGCTCAAGTTGCTCGATGAAGACGCGCTGCTGCACATCTCGAGGAGAATAGTCATAGTGATAATCGAGACCGATTTCACCCCAGGCAAGAAATTTGGGATGCTGCGCCAGATTCGTAAGCTCGTCGTAGTATGCCGGCGTAGCGAGCTTGGCCTCGTGCGGGTGGATGCCGGCAGCGGCGTAGATCCAGTCGTAGCGCTCGGCAATGGGCACCGCTGAGGCCAGCGCGCCGGGAGCGCCGCCGATGGCGAGAATCTGGCGCACTCCAGCGGCTTGCGCGCGCGCCAGCATGTCCGTTCGATCGGAATCGAATTCGGACATGTCCACATGCGCATGCGAATCGACGAGCTCGAAATGCGTGGGAAACGCAGGGTCGTTTTCCATAGTGCCTGCTTGCCCCAACGCGGGGCCAGGGCCGCGTCCGCGCGTAATCGGTTACTTCAGCCGCGAGCCGACAGGCACGTCCTCGAGGAATCCGGCGAGCACCGGCTTCCCTTCCGATCCAACCGACGCGGCGACGATCATACCATTCGATTCCACTCCCCGCAGCTTGCGCGGCTGCAGATTCACGACGACCACCACTTTGCGGCCCACCAATTGTTCCGGCTGATACGCCGTGGCGATTCCGGCGACGATCTGGCGCACTTCCTCGCCCACATCAACCATCACTTTGAGCAATTTGTCGGCGCCGGCCACGCGTTCGGCGGACTTGACCTGACCGACGCGCATCTCCACTTTGGTGAAATCGTCGATGCTGATGCGCGCATTGGCGGCTGCGGCGGCGCCGGGTTGCGCGGCGGGAGCGGCCGCCGGAGTCGTTGCTGTGGGCGTGCCTTGCGGATTAACGATTTCCTGTTCCATGGCTGCAATTTTCTCCAGAGTTTCAGTTTTTTCCACACGAGGAAATACCGCGGCGGGCTCGCCGATGAGCGCGCCCGGACGCAGAGCGCCCCAGGCGAGCTGATCGATGCGCGCCTCCCCAAGCGCGCCGAATTGCCCGAGTTGCCGCCAGATCTTTGCCGTGGCTTCCGGCAAAACGGGATGAGCTAGCATCACAAGAATGCGTAACGATTCCGCGGCATAGTACAAGACAGTTTCCAGGCGGGCGCGCTCGGCGGGATTCTCGGCGAGCGACCAAGGTTTTTCGGCTGTGATATAGCCATCCACCTCGGCGATCGCCGCCCAAATAAGTTCCAGGGCGCGCGAAAACGAGAGTTCTTCGTATTGTGCGGCACTACCGCGCGCCGCTTCGGTCACTGCGGCGGCGAGAGATTTCTCGGCATCACCTATCGCTGCCGAATGCGCTGCAGGGACCTGTCCTTCGCAATAGCGTCCAATCATGGTAAGCGTGCGGCTGGCAAGATTGCCTAAGCCATTGGCGAGATCGCTGTTGTAGCGCGTGAGCAGCGCTTCGTGGCTGAAATTTCCGTCCTGGCCGAAGGGGACGTCGCGCAGCAAGTAATATCGCAGCGCATCGACGCCGATGGTGCGAGCGATCGGCTCGGCGTAAGCGACGTTACCTTTGGATTTGCTCATCTTCTGCTGCTCAAAGAGGAGCCAGCCGTGGGCGAAAACGGCTTTTGGAAGCGGCTCTTGCGCAGCCAGGAGGAAGGCCGGCCAATAGACGCAATGGAAGCGGATGATTTCCTTGCCGATCAAATGGAGTTGCGCGGGCCAATACCTTTCCCACTGCAATTCGTCGTCGCCGTAGCCGATGCCGCTGAGATAGCTGGTGAGGGCGTCATACCAGACGTAAACGACCTGCTCGGGATCGTCGGGCCAGGGCAAGCCCCATTTCACTGTTTTGCGGCTGAGGGAAATATCGCGCAGGCCGGCCTCGACGAAGCGCTGCACTTCGTTGCGGCGGAAGGCGGGCCGGATGAAATCGGGCTGCTCTTGATAAAGCTTCAGGAGCTTTTCCTGAAAAGCGGACAGTTTGAAAAAGTAATTCTCTTCCGAAACAACTTCGGCAGGACGGCCGCAGAGGGGGCAGTCGACGGGATCGGTCGAATCGCTGACGTAAAGATTGTCGTAAACACAGTAGCGGCCCTGGTAGAAGCCTTTGTAGATATATCCGGCGTCGCGCGCGCGCAAGAGCAAGCGGCGCACGGCGCGCAGGTGTTCGGGCGAAGTGGTGCGAATGAAATGCGTATAGCTGATGCCCAGTTCGTTCCACAAATTGCGAAAAACGGCGGAATAGCGGTCTACGTGTTCGCGCGGAGTAACCCCCGCCTTCGCCGCGGCGCGGGCAATGTTTTCGCCGTGTTCGTCGGTGCCGGTAAGAAATGCCACGTCGTAACCGTGCATGCGCTTGAAGCGGGCAATGGTGTCCGCAACCAGCGTGGTATAAGCCGAGCCGACGTGGGGACGCGCGTTAGCGTAGTAAATCGGCGTCGTCAGATAGAACTTCGGGCGATTGTCAGCGTAGCTCACGGACGCTCCGAACCGGCGTGCTGAAACGAACGATAGTATGCGGCGGTCGTAGTTTTAGTCAAATTTCGGCCCCTCCGCCCCCTTTTTGTTGCAAGTGTTCCGCTTGCGGTTCTGCGCGCCGCATTGTTGAATTATGAGCGCGAGGAGAACCTTCGAATGAGGGACGTTACGACGCGGCCGGCGCTACTCTCCGATTTGCCCCGGCTGGCCGAGATTTATAATCACTACATCCTGAATACGCCGATCACTTTTAGTACTCGGCCGTCTACTGTCGAGGGGTTTACGGAGTGGTTCGAAGAACATTCCGATGGCAAGCGGCATCGGTTGGTGGTTGCCCTGGAAGATGGCGGCTGCGTAATCGGGTACGCCGGGACCGGGCGATTCCGTCCCAAGGAAGCTTACGAAACGACGGTGGAGACGACGATCTACCGCAGTGCGGAGTGCACGCAACGCGGCGTGGGGACGCTGCTCTATCGCGCACTCTTCGAATTGATCGCGGGCGAGGACATCCACCGGATTGTGGCGGGAGTGACGCTGCCGAATCCGGCCTCGGTGGCGCTGCACGAACGCTTCGGGTTTCGGCATGTGGGAACTTTTACAGAAAACGGGCGCAAGTTCGGGAAGTATTGGGACGTGGCGTGGTTTGAGCGGCCGCTTCGCCTGTAGGAATGCCCTCCAGGGAGGCTAGCGAAAAGCGTTATGGGCTACAATCGCCAGGCTTGCAAAGCGCGCGAGGGGGTTCAATGATTCATTTTTTCGGAATCACGATCAGTTCTTCCCTGCTGGGATGGATCATCATCGGCCTGCTGGCAGGATGGATCGCAGGCGAAGTCAGCCGGGGTGCGGGTTTCGGTTGTCTGGGCAACGTAGCCATCGGGATGGTCGGTTCGATTCTCGGCGGCTGGATCTTCTCGAAGCTGGGGATTTGGGGCGGAGGGTTCGTTTACAGCCTGGCGGCCGCGACGGTGGGGGCCGTGGTGCTGGTGCTGATCGCGCGGCTGTTTGCCAGCGGGAAACGAGTCTAAATCAAATGTCCTCCATGAACGTGCGATTGCCCAAAGGTTCGTCGCATAGGTTAGAGCAGTTGGCCATCCGCAAAGCGAATCGTTAATTCGTGTCGGGGATGCCGCAAGTGACTGCCGCGGCGTGGTACGATAATGCGATTAAGGAGCTGCAAGAAAGTTGAGCAAGCCTTCTCTTTGGGCCATTCCGCTGGGCGGCCTGGGCGAGTTCGGCATGAACATGCTCGCCCTGCGCACCGGGAATGACATCCTGGTGATCGACGCCGGCATGATGTTTCCGGAAGTCGAGTTGCTGGGCGTGGACATCGTCATTCCGGACATCACCTACCTGAAGCAGAATCGCGAGCAGGTGCGCGCCATTGTGCTGACGCACGGGCATGAGGATCACATCGGCGCCCTGCCCTACATCCTGCGCGACCTTAACGTGCCGGTTTTTGGTACGCGCTTCACGCTGGCCCTGGTGCGCAAGCGCCTGGAAGAGCATGGACTTCTGGAAAAAGCGGACCTGCGGGAAGTGATTCCCGGGCGGCATGCGGAGATCGGGCCGTTTGAATTGGAATTCATCCACGTGACGCACAGCACGATCGATTGCGTGGCGCTGGCGATCCGCACGCCGGTGGGCGTGGTCATTCACACAGGCGACTACAAAATGGACCCCACGCCAGTGGATGGCCAGCCCTTCGATTTGCACGCCTTTGCGCGCTACGGCCAGGAAGGCGTGCTGGCGCTCTTCAGCGACAGCACGAACGTAGAGCGGCCGGGTTACACGCCGTCGGAACGCGCCGTATGGAACCGCATTGAAGAGCTGTTTCGGGCCGCGCCGCGCAAAGTGCTGGTTTCGTGTTTTGCGAGCTCGATTCACCGCATTCAGCAGGTGGTGGACATCGCCGCGGCGGTGGGCCGCAAAGTTGGGTTTGTGGGCCGTAGCATGGTGGATAACGTGGAGATCGCCCACGAGCTGGGACGATTGCGCATTCCCGACGGCATGGTCATACGCCCGCAGGATTTGCGGACGTTCGACCCCGAAAAAATGGTGGTGCTGGTGAGCGGGAGCCAAGCGGAACCGATGTCGTCGCTGTCGCGCGTGGCCGTGGACAATCATCGCCTCCTCAGCGTGGATCAGGACGATACGGTGATCCTCTCCGCGCGTATTATTCCGGGAAACGAGAAGGCGATCTTCCGCATGCTGGATCACATGTTCCGGCGGCAGGCTCTCGTCTATTACGACAATAACGGCGGATTGCTGCACGTTTCCGGTCATGCCAGCCAGGAAGAACAAAAGCTCATGCTGAACCTGGTGCGGCCGCGCTATTTCATTCCGCTGCACGGCGAGTACCGGCAGCTCTTCCGCCATGCCGCGCTGGCGCAGCAGGTAGGCGCGGTGTCGGGCGAGGTTCTGCTGCTGGAAGACGGCCATCCCGTGGAATTCACCGAGGATGGCGCTTACCGGCGGGAACCGGTGCCCGTGGGACGCGTGTGCGTTGATTCCGGATCGCTGGAAGAGATCGAGCAGGTGGTGATCCGCGATCGGCAGCACCTGGCGGAAGACGGCATCGTGGTCCCCATCATCGCGATCGACAAACACACCGGACGCATGGAGTCCCGGCCGGAGATGGTCACGCGCGGCTTTTTGCCTTCGGAAGACGGGACCGAAGTGCTGGCGGCGGCCCGAGAAGTGATCCTGCGGACCATCGAGGAATCCAACGCCGAGGAAAAGAGCGACTGGGGCGTGATTAAAGAGAAGATTCGCGTGGACCTGAAGCGCTATCTGAACAAGCAGACCTCAAAGCGGCCGCTGATCCTGCCGGTGATCCTCGAGGTGTGATGAAGTTACGTTAGCGCTGCGACCGCAAATCACTGCCTGCCTCAACCGCAAGTCACGAGGAGAACCCATGGATGCCAAAGATTTCTTCTTGAAGCACTGGCAAAAGGAAGCCAGCGCTACACGCAAGGTGATCAGTCGGATCCCTGAGAGCCGCTCTGACTATCGGGCCGATCCCAAAGCGCGCACGGCCCGGGAGATCGCTTGGCTGATTGTTCGCGAGGAAACAGCGCTCGTTGATGGTTTGGAATAGGGCGCCTTCGGGTGGCTCGAAGTTCCCTCGCCTACAAAGATGAGTGAAATCATAGCGGAGTACGATCGTAACCACGACGCTTTGACGAAGCGCCTGCAGGCTATTGCCGGACCCCGCTGGGAAGAAAAGCTGCCCTTTATGATGGGTGGGCAGGAAGTCATGAGAGAAAGCGGGTACGAGATGGCTTGGGGATTTCTGCTGGATCAGATCCATCATCGTGGCCAGCTGTCGACATACCTGAGGCCGATGGGCGCGAAGGTACCGGCGATTTACGGCCCGAGCGCCGACGAGTCAATGTAATTCCGGTTGGCTGGCGCCGCAAAAGATGCCGGGCTGAAGCCCGGCGCTACGTTAAAGGCAAAGCAGATCCCTGAGCCCAAAGTGTGGGCTTCGGGATGACACGATTTTCATCGTCCTCTAATGCCATTTACACTGCGGGACTACTCCCCTTCCGATTTCGAAGCGCTCTACGAGATTGACCAGGCCTGCTATCCGCGCGGGATTGCCTATTCGCGCCGCATGCTGCGCTGGTATCTGAGTCAGCGCGGATCGCTATGCATCGTGGCGCAGGCCACGGGCGCGGCCGAACAGGCCCTGGTGGGTTTTCTCATCGCGCATGCTCGTGGCCCGGAGGGCTACATCGTAACCATCGATGTGCTGGAAGTGCACCGGCGTTCCGGCATCGGAACTGCCTTGCTGCAGGAAGCAGAGCGGCGACTGGCGAAGGCGGGAGTGCGCCATGTAGGGCTGCAAACGGCAACAAACAACGAGGCGGGCGTTGCCTTCTGGCGGCGGCACGGCTATCGTAGCTCCGGTGTGACCCGGGGCTATTATCTCGGGCGCATCGACGCCTACGACATGTTCAAGGAACTGCACCAGCCCAGGAGGCCGGCGACCGCATGACCCTATTCCATGCGGTGGTGCTGGCCATCGTTCAGGGGCTCACCGAATTTCTTCCCATTAGCAGCAGCGCCCATCTTTGGTTCTTTCCGTGGGCGCTGCACTGGCCCGACGGCGGCTTGCCATTTGACGTGGCGCTGCACGCCGGGACGCTGCTGGCCGTAGTGATGTTTTTCCTGGGCACCTGGATCGAGCTCATCCTGAATGGCTTTGGGATACGGTTCCCGGCGAAGGCCGCCGAGGAGGAATATCAAACCAACCGGCGCCTATTCTGGCTGTTGGTGATCGGAACGATTCCCGGAGGCATCGTGGGATTTCTCTTCGAGCGCTTTATCGAGGAGACCTGGCGAAATCCGGGCCCCATTGCCGCCGCCACGATCGCGGTGGCGCTGCTGATGATGATTGCGGATTCCACCAGCGGGCTGCGACGGGTTTTGGAGCATGCGAATCTTGGCGATTCCATCGGCATAGGTTCGGCGCAAGCTCTGGCGCTCTTTCCGGGTGTTTCGCGCTCGGGAATTACGATCATCGCCGGGCTCTGGCGCAAGATGACTCGGGAGACGGCCGCGCGGTTCTCCTTTCTGCTCTCGACGCCGCTGATCGCCGGCGCGGCCCTCAAAGAAGTGCCGCAGCTCCTGCGCATGCATCGTTCGGGCGGGGTGGAACTGCCGCTCTCTACGCTGCTGATTGCCATCGGCGTATCGGCCGTGGTGGGCTATGCGGTAATCGGTTTTTTGCTGCGGTATTTGCAAACACGCACGCTCAAGATCTTTGTTGTTTACCGCATCATCTTTGGTATATTCATTCTGCTTTTGATGTTCCTCCACAGGTGAACCGCGCGACCAGCGCCCGCGCTTCCTGTGCGACTCGGCCCTGTCCTTCCCCAGAATGCAGGAGATTGCTGTGCGCTTACTGACTCCCACGGAAAACCGCCGATTCAATGAGCTAATCGGGTTTCTGGGTATCACCTTGGCCATATTGCTGGCGCTGGCCCTGCTTTCCTATAGTCCTCGCGACGCCTCGTTCAATGTGTCGGCCCAAACGCCCGAGGCACATCCGGCGCAGAACTGGATTGGCCCGGCAGGAGCCTACACTGCGGATTTCCTGTTTCAGGTGCTCGGCTATGCGGCTTTTCTGCTGCCGATGGGCACATTCGCGCTGGGGGTGCGCTGGTTTCGCAGCCGCCCTCTCGATTCGGTCCTGGCGGGGCTGATTGGTTACACGCTGCTGCTGGTTTCACTGCCGGCCCTGCTCAACTTGTGGCGCATCCCAGAAGTTCGGGACGCTATTCCACCGGGCGGTTTCCTTGGCGAATTAATCTCCTCCGAACTGCAGCAGGCATTTAATTCCGTGGGCGCGCACGTCGTCGCCCTGGCATCTCTGGTGGCGGCACTCTTCCTGACCACCCCATTTTCGTTCACCGGAACACATGCGCTGTTGCGCCGGCCAGTTAGCAAGCTGGATCGCATCGGGCGAATAAGGGCGCGCTGGTCAGCTTGGCGTGAAAAATGCGAATTGGAAAGACTTCGCAAGCGCGTGGAGGCCAATAAGGTCAGCGGGCGCCCGACCGTTTCGGCACAAATGCCGGGCGCCAAGGAACGCAATATCGTCGCAGCCCAAAGAGAGCTGGCGGATACGGTAGAAGACGACGAGGAAACGGCTGTAGTCAGAAATGTGTTGGTGATTCCGGACGCTGCTGCTCCGGCAAAGAAATCGGCCGGCGAGCCCCGGATCGCACGCGGCGCCACGGGCTTCCGTCTGCCATCTCCGAGTTTGCTGCGCATGGCCGAGCGCAGCGAAAAAGTTCAGGAAG
>QHYR01000356.1 GCA_003223315.1 Acidobacteriota bacterium
CGGCGACGTTGCGGGCATATTCGATGGTGGCGCACTGCATCCCCAGACAAATTCCAAAGAACGGAACTTTTCGCTCGCGTGCGTATTGAATCGCAAAAATCATGCCTTGAATGCCGCGTTTCCCGAAACCGCCCGGCACGAGAATGCCATCCACATGCGCCAGCCGGCGCGCCGCAGTTTCGGGCGAATCGATCTCTTCGGCCTCGATCCATTCGATCGCGGTACGCAGATGATGCGGCAGTCCGCCGTGCATCAAGGCTTCCCGCAAACTCTTGTAGGCGTCCTCGAGCGCCACATATTTGCCCACCACCCCAATGCGCACTTCACCCTGCGGGTGCTCCATATTCGCCAGCAGCCCGAGCCAGGGGCTCATGTCCCGCGGCGCCGCCTCCAATTTCAAGAGGCGAAGGATTTGCTCGTCTAATCCCTCGCCTGCCAGAGTCACCGGCACGGCGTAAATGGTATTCACGTCGCGCGCGGTTACCACGCATTGCTCCGCAATATTGCAGAAGAGAGCAATCTTGGCCTTCATCTCGTGCGGCAGGGACCGGTCACTGCGGCACAGCAAGAGATCGGGCTGAATGCCGATGCTCAGCATCTCCTTCACGCTGTGCTGTGTTGGTTTGGTCTTGAGTTCCCCCGCCGTGGCTATGAAGGGCACCAGCGTCACGTGCACGAAAATGGTATTTTCAGGGCCCAGCTCGAGGCGCATCTGGCGAATGGCCTCGAGAAATGGTAGCGACTCGATGTCTCCCACCGTGCCGCCAATCTCGATGATCACGACATCCACGTCGTGCGCGACCTTGCGAAATGCCGCCTTGATCTCGTCGGTGACGTGCGGGATCACTTGCACCGTCTTGCCCAGAAAATCGCCGCGGCGCTCCTTCGACAGGATCGCTTCGTAAATGCGGCCGGTGGTCCAGTTGTTATCGCGCGTCAGCTTGGCCGAGGTAAACCGTTCGTAGTGTCCCAGGTCCAGATCGGTTTCCGCGCCGTCATCGGTGACGTAAACTTCGCCGTGCTGATAAGGACTCATGGTCCCGGGATCGACGTTCAGGTAGGGATCGCATTTCTGGAGGGTGACTCGGAGGCCCCGGCTTTCCAGCAGGCAGCCGATGGACGCCGCGGCGACGCCTTTGCCAAGGGAGGAAACCACACCGCCGGTTACAAAAATATACTTCGGACCCATCCGCACAGGTTACGCCCCGCAAAAATCGCCTGCCGGGCGCCAAACTGTCTTTTTCCTCCTGGGAAAGTAGGTGTACACCGCATTTTACGGAGAACTGCGGCGACCTGTCAACGCGCCCCCTTTTCTAAAAATGTTCCGCCGGCCAGGAACTGCTCCACTCGCTTCACGTCTTCCGGGGTATCTACTTCAATCGATCGGCACTCCGTTTCCGCGACGCGAATACGATAGCCGTTCTCCAGCCAGCGTAGCTGCTCGAGTTGCTCGATGCGTTCGAGATCGCCCTGCGGAAACGTGGCAAATTCCAGAAGGGCCTCCCGGCGGAACACATAAAGCCCCAGATGCTTTAAATGTTTCGCGTGCACCGGGCCTTGCCGGTCTCTTACCCACGGTATCGGTGCCCGGGAAAAATAGAGCGCATTGCCGTCGAAGTCCACAACCGTCTTCACCACATTCGGATCCATGATCTCTGCGGGATTGGCGATGGCCACGGCCAAAGTCCCCAGCTTCACATCCTCCTCGCCGCGGACCGCCTCGATGGCGGCGTCAATCGCGGCCGGCTCGATGAGCGGCAAATCGCCCTGTACGTTGACCAGAATCTCCGCATCGGGGTGAGCGATGGCGACTTCGGCCACGCGTTCCGTGCCGGAGCGATGGTCGGCGCGTGTGTGCACGGCTTGCCCGCCGAATGACTTCACTGCATTGGCGATCCGTTCGTCGTCCGTGGCCACAATGACGTTAGAAACAAGGCTGGCGCGCCGCGCCCGCTCCCACACTCTCTCGATCATCGGCTTTCCCGCGATCGAAATCAGCGGCTTGCCGGGAAAGCGGGTCGATGCAAAACGTGCCGGAATAACGGCCAGGATATTCATGAGCATTCTGTCGCTGATTCTAATGTTGTCTCGAAGGTGTCTCTCTTTTGTTTTTATTTCATCTTAATTGTGGATGCCGCCGGCCATGATGCTAGCATAATCGCGCCGGCCAGATTCGTCATCGAGCTTGCGGCTCTGCGGTGCGGATTTACCGCCAGGATAGCCGAGGCCATCTAGCCTTGCGTGCGCCGTACCTAGTGCTAGAATGGCCGGTAATTCTCCCCGCAGCCCCCCGGCCAGGGCCGGGAGGGGGTTCTTTTATGGCAATATACCGACAACGGCTGCCGTACCTGGCCCTCCTCGCATTTGTGGTCTTCGCCGTGCCCGGGCTGGCTCAGCTCACCGGTCCCGAAGCTCCGAATCAATCCCACGAACCGGACTTCAAGAAATCTCCCGGCATCAAGATGAACGTGGAGATGGCCCTGGTCAACGTGACCGTCACCGATCCTTATAGTCGCCTGGTCACCGGCCTGGACAGGGAAAACTTTCGCGTCTACGAAGATGGCGTGGAACAGGAAATCTCCGCCTTCTCCAGCGAAGACGTTCCCATTTCCATCGGCTTGATCTTCGACATGAGCGGCAGCATGGCAGACAAGGTCGAAAAAGCCCGCCAGGCTGCCATTCAGTTCCTGCGCACCGCCAATCCACGCGACGAGTTCTTTTTGGTCAGCTTCAATGATCGCGCCGAGCTAACCAGCCGCTTCACTTCCAGCATCGAGGAGCTCGAGAATCGCATGATGTTTACCATCGCCAAGGGCCGCACGGCGCTCCTCGATGCCATTTATCTCGGCCTCAGCCAGATGAGGAGTGCACGTAACGGCAAGCGCGCCTTGCTCATCATCTCCGATGGAGGGGATAATCATAGTCGGTACAACGAAGCGGACATTCGGAACTTCCTGAAAGAAGCGGACTGCCAGCTCTACGCCATGGGAGTTTTTGATGTTAACGATATGGGGCGAACAACCGAGGAGCGCTACGGACCTAGTCTGCTTTCGGAACTCGCCGAAATGACGGGTGGTCGCGTCTTCCCAGTCTCCAGCCTGGGCGATTTGCCCGATATTGCCGCCAAGATTGGAATGGAGCTGCGTAACCAATATGTCCTGGGATATAAACCAAGCGATACACGTCACAATGGCACCTGGCGGAAAATCAAAGTCAAGCTGCTCGCCCCCAAAGGGCTTCCGCCCCTCAACGTTTACGCCAAGACGGGATACTACGCGCCGGCTCAATAGGCTATCTCCGTGCACCCTGGTCGCGGCCGTGATCCTCGCTCTCTCGGCTCCGGCACTTCGCGCCCAGCGGCCTTCGCAGCCTTCTGCCCCTCCAGTACCCTCGGAGTCGTCGGACTATTCC
>QHYR01000357.1 GCA_003223315.1 Acidobacteriota bacterium
CATGACAGAGTTAATCCCAAGCTATACCGTAATCAGTCGGCACGAAAAGAAGTGCCCGGACAAAGCTAAAGGGCGCACGTACGTTCAGTGTGGTTGCTGGAAACAGCTAGACATCTATGATCCGCGCATCGCCGATCCGAAGAAACGCCAGAGCAGAATTTCGATTAAGACGCGCAGCGCTGCCGATGGTGAGCAAATCGCCCAGAGCTATCGGGACAAGTTTGATCCGGTCAAGATAGCCGAAGCAAAACTGAAAGCGCTTCAGGCTGAGAAGGAATCACAATCGGCGACGATTGAACACGCTGTTAGCGCATTCCTGATCTGGAAGTCTGACAATCCGTCGCGGCGTTCGTCGAAACTGAGCGGTAAGACATCCGATAGCGCCATGACGGGATATCGCACACTTTTGGGCTATGTCGAGAATGGCAAAGTTCAGCGAAAGGGGCACTTGTTCACGTGGTTAGAAAAGCAGACGCCTCGCCCTGTTCTCATCTCCGATTTGACTCCCGTCTTAGTGGACTCTTTCCGGGCAAGCTGGAAGTTTAACGATCTAACGATCACGAAGAGCTTTATCCGGTTAAAGGCATTCTTTGACTACTGCGTGGATCGTGGCGGATGGATTGAGAAGAATCCATTGGACGGTCTTCGGCAACCATCCGTCAAAGATGGTTCTCGCACAATGGCGTTCAGTGACAAGCAATACCAGAGCATCCTTGATACGCTCGCCAGCCGTGAACAGTCGGCGGATAACACGCGCTTGCTGACTCTGGTTGAATTGATGCGTTGGTCTGGAATGGCTATTCACGATGCCGTGAACTTCAACCAGTCAACCTTGAAAGGCAACGAACTGCGCTACCGTCGGCAGAAGACTAACGTCATGGCAAAACCGAACCTTGTTCCCCACATAGTCGAACTGCTCCGCAACGTTGTTCCGATCAATGGCGATGCAAATCAGCCATTCCGCAACGTCTCACGGAGCATTGACAGCGATAAAGATTACTGGCGTTTGCAACTTAACCGGTTGTTCACTGACGCAGGGCTCAAAATGGTCAAGACTGACGTTGGAGAACGTTCCGCCCATCCGCATATGTTGCGCGACACTTTTGCGGTCAACCAATTGCGAACGCAATTCGAACTGGGACAAGTCAATCTTCAAACCATCGCGGATGCTCTGGGCGATTCCATTGCGACATTCACCAAACACTACAAGCCTCAGATTGAAGAACTGGAGCAAGCGCATACGCAGGCTCAGGATGCGATTGTAGAGGCTCAGGCGGCAAAACTGGCGAAGAAAGAACAGGGTGTTATCCCTATGCGGAGGGCGAAATGATTATCGAAATAAAGCGCTTTGAGGATATGACTGCGCAGGAACAGCGGGAGCACTTGCTTGACATTCTTGTGGATGGGAATAACGGAAATGTCGATCTGGAGGAACTGAGGAAAGTCTTTCTGAAACGGCATCGCACAAAGAAAACAGGCAGGGATTATTTCACCTGCCAGGAACTTGCGGAACTGGTCGGCATGAGTGCAGATACCGTCCGAAAGATGTTTCGGAATGAGACGGGTATTTTAAAGAAAACTACGTCTGCTCGTGGCCGAAAGTCTTATACCACGATGCGAATTTCCCGTAAGTCGGCGAAACGGAAATTTCCCGACTTGGAAATTTGAAAACCTGAAGTATCGTCGCCCGTAACATCGGAAAGTTCGTGGCTCACTTCAGGTTTTCCTATTTTGCTGCGAACTCGCCAAAGCACAACAGCAAAACTTAGGCCGCCTGATCCACCGTGTTTATCCCGACGTTCCTTTCATATTTTGCGTGGGAGAATGACGCGCTGCCTGCCATGTTGGGATTGAATTCGATTTTGGGCTTGTGATCCTGCGCGATATAAGTTTCCCAAGTTAGGGACGGAACGGGCGCAAACGGCGCGATAGCCTGAACAGGGCCGGGCTCCGCGACGTGTTTATGCGGATTGCTCGGGCAACCACGTTCATGCCATTGAACGAGCGCTATTTTCATGCTTCCGAATTCATGACAAAATTGACACTTCATGATCGCGGCTCCGCGTTCTTGACGCCTTGCACAGTGATTACATACTGCGCTGGCTTCGGTGGGTTCAATAAGGGGAAGAAAAACAAACCGAAATCTAAGCCGAAGAAACGATGAAAAAGTCTGATCTACTGCGGGCACTTCAAACTGAAATTCGCCGTCACACCTTCGACACCTTCGTGGATCAGTCTCCGTCGATAGCGCAAGGTGGGAATGGAGTTGTCACGCCGAAAGACTGCGGGTCACCATGATCCCGCTTCGGCGTAGGGGATGGCACCATCCCGCGCAGGGCAAAGCCCCTTGAACCGCGGGCCCATCTGTTCTCGCGCCGTCAGCCGCTCATCGAAGTAGGAGAGCAGGAGAAACGAATGCGAAAGAACCGAGCGAAACAGCAAAGTGTTGGCCCGCTCAACATGCGAAGCGCATTCGCAGTATACTCAAATCCTAGTAGCGCGTGCGATAGGAGGCAACATTGATGAAAAGTCAATTCCGTGGATTTTTGTTCGAAGCGAAACACCTTACCGGACTGCTGGTCGCAGCAGGTACGGTCGCCGTATTTCTTTACATGGCAGTTGCCGCCGTTGGACAAAGTATGGGATCGGCGCTGCCGCCGACTCCGCAGGCGCCCAAAGATAACCCGACGACCCCGGCAAAAGTTGCGCTGGGAAGGCTGCTGTTCTGGGACCCGCTTTTGTCAGGACCCCAAGACGTAGCCTGCGCGTCGTGCCATCATCCCCAAAACGGCTATGCGGAGGACCGCGACCTGTCGCTCGGCGTGACGGCCATCGGCCTGGGCAGCAAGCGGCGGCAAGCGCCCGGCAGTTCGATTCCGATCGTCAAACGCAATGCTCCGACGGTTCTGAACATTGCTTTCAGCGGCAGCGATGAATCGGGCCGCTACGACCCGGCGACTGCGCCGATGTTCTGGGACGTGCGCGTCAAGAGCCTCGAAAAGCAGGCGCTCGAACCGCTCAAGGCGAATGAGGAAATGCGTGGGGACACCTACAAGGAGGATGAGGCTCTCGCGAGCGTGGTGGCGAAGCTCCAGGCCAACGCCGAGTACCGGAGCCTGTTCGCCGCGGCCTTCGGCAGTGCACAGCCGGTCAGCGCGGAAAACCTAGGCAGGGCGATAGCGGCGTTCGAGCGGACGCTGCTGGCCAACAACTCGCCGTTCGACCGCTACATGCGCGGCGACCACAGCGCCATGACGGAGGAACAGGTCAGCGGAATGCAGCGCTTCGAGCAAGTCGGGTGCATCAAGTGCCACAACGGGCCCATGTTCTCCGATTACAAACTGCATGTCATGGGCGTGCCCGACAACCCCGCTCTGCCCGCCTCCGACGACGGCGCGGAGAAAACCTATGCCTTTCGCACGGCGTCGCTGCGAAACCTCGCCTTTACCGCCCCCTACGAGCACAATGGCATGTTCCGGACGCTGAGCGACGTCGTGGGGTTCTATGAAGACGCCCGCGGCGGGCGCTCCCGGAACCCGAACGTCAGCAGCGAGAAGCTCGATCCGCTGATTCGCGAGTTGGGGGACTTCGACGAGGAGGACGTGGATCTGGTCGAGTTTTTAAGGGCTCTGAGCGATGACTCGTTCGACCGGACGATTCCCGAGCGCGTACCGAGCGGCCTGCCCGTCGGCGGAAGAATTCAATAGAGCAGAGTACGCGCCGTCGTGGTAGACTGCACTCGGTTTTCGACACCCAAATTTTGAGGCATAGCGATTGGAGGTCACATGAAACCGATTTCTCTGTTTGTACTCGGCGTACTGGCGGTTGCGATGAGCGCGCCGGCGCAGGCGCAGACCACAGACCCGATCAAAAAGGCGTTGCTCGCCGCTCCGAACGCGGCTATGGCCAAGGACGCCACGGTCATTAAGTGGAAACCCGACTTTACGTATGAAGTGTTAAAGAAAGGCACCAGCCGTATGGTCTGCTACGACCTGACCGGCTGGCCCGGAGAGCGGCCGTTCTCGGTGGAGTGCACCAGCAGCGAGGCCAATCTGCCGCGGGTCGCGCAGAATCGAAAGCTCGCGGCGCTGGGGACTGCGGGGGCGAGCGACCGGTCAAAGATTGACGAGGCGGTTGCGGCCGCCGGGAAAGACGGAACGCGCATCATGTCCGAAACCGGGTCCATATGGTATAAGTTCTGGGGCAACAGCGAGGCGACTGCCGTCAGGCACTCGTTTATCGCCGTGCCGGGCAAATGGGGGAAAGATGTCGGACTGCCGGAGGTCCGTGACGCAGGCGGCTCCTGGGTGATGTTCGCGGGCACGTCAGAAGCCCACATCATGTTGCCGGGACTATAAACAGTCAGCAGTTTGTTCGGTGATCCTTCGATGATCCTGCGATCCCGGCGTCCGCTCAAAGGACAGGAGGGCGGCGGCACAAGCCGCCTTTGTGTCCGCACGCTCGTAGCTCGGGCCGCGTCTCGAAAGTCGTTATGAAGCATCCGATCGTGTGTCTTCTAGCGGTTGCCGCGTTGTCCGCGCAGCAGGGCAAGCAGACCTTCACCGGCACCATTACGGACGGCGAGTGCCCCCGGGCCGATCATACGCGGATGCGAATGGGGCCGACGGACGCCGAGTGCGTCCGGGCCTGCATCAGAGACCATAGCGGCTCGTACGTGCTCTATGACGGCAAAGACATCTACACGTTGAGCGACCAGCGAACGCCGGAAAGATTTGCGGGACAGAAAGTCACCGTCGTAGGCGCGCTCGACGCCAAGACCAAGACGATCCAGGTGGAGTCAATCACCGCCGCAAGATAGAGTTTCACAGTCTAAAATTATAAATAACTTTTTTGTCAGTAAGTTACAGGCACAGTGAGAGGACTCAAAATCCATCCGAGGGACTTTTCCAGCCGGGTCGGCACCACTCCGCACGATACCGCATCCGACCGCCGCATCGGGAAGGTCGGCAGTGTTTATGCGGCTTCCGTGAGCCTCAACGTACCTACGACGCGTGTACTCACAGCGCACGTCAGCGCATTAGCGAGCAAAACCAACTGACACCAATAGCGCCGATTCCGATTCCGTCGAAAGCGCTGGCACCGGCTACGTTGGTCATGGCGGATTTGAACGAGTCAGAACCGAAACCGAAGAAACCGAAACAACTAAATCTCTTCAGCGCTAGGCCGTGACCGTCCGTTTGATGTACATGCGAATACCGCCTTCTTTCGTTTCTTACGCTTCTTTCGTTTCGTAACACACGCATTTTCTGTATCTTGCTGATAACACAAAAGGGTTGACAGTTCTCATGGAAGGCCTTGGGCGGGTGGCGCACCCTTTCTAGCTTTAGACACCGCCGTCTAAGCAGGCTGATGCGCCTTGAGGAAGGAATGGATTTGGCGCACTGCCAGCGGAATCCGCTCTTTGGGCTCTTTCCAAGGGAAGATGCTCACTTCGGCTTTCGGCGCGAGCATCGCGCACTCCATGGCGACGGCGTAAGGGTGCGCGGGGACGTCGTCCGGCAGGACCAGGATCGGGTTTTGGCAACTACGCACGAAATCGCGTGTCACGGTGAAGACGAAGTCGGGATTGGTTTCGAACATCCTGATCACAAATTGGTCGGCCGTCTGCATCGTAATCTCGGGTCGCTTAGCGGTCAGCGCCGGACCCCAGGTCGTCCAAAATGCGCCCGGGTACTTACGGTCGCGCATCTCCGGACGCCACCCCACGGGCTGCGCCAGCACAGCCGCGGCAATACGATCGGGGGCGCGCTTCAAGAGACTCCAGATGAAAGGGCCGCCAATGCAGAAGCCCATCACCATGAACTTGTCGATGCCCAGATGATCCATCAGACCGAGCTGGTCGTCGGCGTAGGAATCCCACGGCCGGTCGACCTCGACAGGGCCAGTGGACTGGCCGCTAGGGGCGTTGCGCAGGTCCGCTGTGATGCAGCGATACTGTCCCTTGAACTCCTCAACGGCGTTGAAAGGCGAGTTGCCGGTGAAGAAGGATATGGTGGAGTTCAATCCCCCGCCGGGAAGCAGCATCAACGGGAAACCGGACCCGGCCTCCTCATAGTAGATGCGAACGGAGCCTTTTTCGTAGAACTTGCCAGTTCCTCCTTTGCTCGCCTGCTGAGCAAATGCGCGCGGCAAGGCGGCCGTTGCCGCTGCCGCGGCGCCCGCTGCCAGTATGATGCGTCTGGTTAAACCCATAGTCGGCGTCCTCCTTGATCATTATCATGGCCGGTATGTGCAACTCCAAGCGCCAGTATGATCCGCAGTTCGAAAGGATCCTAGCACAGGTTCTCTTGGCGCGGAGGAGACGTAGCGGCATATGACTGATTTAGCTTAATCACTCGATCAGGAAAGCAGACGGGATTTTCGGTAACTGCGATTCGGAGGGTGACCACTTACGCACGAGCGATCCTGTTAGCACCGGGAGCAAATTGCCGCGATTCAATCATCAGGCGCAATTACTGAAACTGGTATTATGAACTATGAGCAAAGCATACAGAATCGTGTTCGAGTGCCCCAAAGACGGCCACGACATCAACTTTCAGCGGAAGTGCTCTGCGGCATCGCTTTCGGACAGCGAGGCGATGAAAATGTTTGGAGATGAGCAAATCTCCTGCACCAATGCAGATTGTGGCTGGCACGGGAAGGCATCCAAAACCAGACTCCTGCGAATCCTGCCTTTTTATTGGGTATTCTCGCCGACGACTTGAACACTCCGTACTGCCCGCAAGGTCGCGTGGAAGGATATTTCTTTCTAGTCGGCTGTGAGGCCCGCAGCCAGCTAGGAACAGCCCGACGTTAAAGTGGACGATGTGTGACGTGTTTTATTAATAATGCGCGGCGCGCCACCTTCTCGTTGACCCGGGCGATGACCTCCCTGGTGCGGATGTTCATAGCGAAGCACTCGTTGGCGGTTCGCTTGCCCCGTTCTTCTAAAACCGTTCGTACGTGTAGCGTCCCGTGGACGCGAATTAAACAGTGCACCGAAGCATCAGGCAATCTCTCAAAAATGTCGTAGTCCCGATCCATTACCGTTCACCTCGCTACTGGACAAAAAGTGTACACCTGACGGAAGGATAAAGCGAGTCTCGGACGCTGCAGAGCCAACTCTGATAAACGGCATTCTCGATAACTGCGGCTCTGCCTTCTCACCACGTTTTCCACAGGCCCCCGAGTTATCCACATCGTTAGCCATTGACCTGCGTTTACTCCGCCGATAACATTGCATATGACTACCCTACAAGAACCGCTCACAAACGCCATTCCGCCGTTTCCTTTTTTCATCGAGAATCCCATAGACACAAACCAATTACCCGACCGTTGCCAATTCACCTTTTCCGACGGGCGCCAATGTCGCATGGCCCGCTCCCAAATTCATCCCTCCCTCTGCCCATTCCACTCCGAAAGAGAAGAACAGTTGTTTGGCGATCCGTCACCCGGAGGTTACGTCGTCGGTCGCGCACTCGACCTTCCCGAACTTTATTCCGCCTGCCGCGACCTCACCACCGCCGCTGGCGTGAACCGCGCCCTCGCCCAGGTGTTTCGCCTGCTCGCGCAACGGCGCATCTCTCGCCAGGAAGCCGCCACCTTCGGCCATCTCGCCCAGCTTTTGCTGCGGTCCATCTCCGCCATGCGAGCCGAATAGCCTGCCTCGTGTCCCGAAGCTGACGATGCGGCCAGTCCTCCGCGAAAAGGCTACCCTCCTGCGGCGAAAGTCTACCAACAGGATGAGCTTTCGCCGCCCAACAAAGGCGCGCTTTTCGCGGGTAACAAAGTCATCCCGAATCCGCCTTCTGCCGACGTTTCATCCAATCAGCGCGCCCAAACGGCCGGATCCAACTCTCGCAAAATGAACACTTGCGCAAAGTCCGTTAACAACCCAAGTAAAATCAACACATACGAAAACGACGATCCGACCAGGATCGTCGTCCCGAGCGAACAACGTGAGCCGAGGGATCTCTCCCAAGGTGCACAGAATCAGCAGATCCGATGTCTTCAGCTGCAAGTCACATAGAATGAGCAGTTACAAAAAGCTGAATTTAAGCCGTTCACAATGAACACTTACACCAAAAGTCCCGGAGGGACGACACAACCATAGCCCAGGGCGGGAGCACTGGGACGCGGAGCATTAGGAAATTAATCCCAAGCCCCGAAAGGGGCGACACACCATAGCTGTACTAAACTTGCTGGTGGTAAGCGCCCCATGCCGATCGCATGAGAACTGCCTCAAAACTTAACTGGACCACTGCCGCTCAAGCCGTCCTCGGCGTGGGCTGCCTGCTGACGGTAAGCTCGTTCGGGGCGCCCGCCCGATTCCCATCCACAGACGCCCGTGGTGAATGCCTCTCCGTGCCCAGCCGTATCCTGGGACGTTCCGTTCCTTACTGTGTGATCCTGCCGCCCGGCTATGGGGAAGACGCCAACCGCCGCTATCCCGTGCTCTATTACTTTCATGGGCTCGGCGATAATGAGCAGATGTTTGTGCGTTCCGGAGGCTTCGATCTTCTCCAGGAGCTTTGGGACGGCCACCAAATTGGCGATTTCGTCGTTGTCAGCTCGGCTGGTTACGCCAGTTTCTTCATGAACTCGCATGACGCGCGCTTCCGTTTTGACGATTTCTTCCTGCGGGAATTCGTGCCTTGGATCGAGAATCGTTACCGCATTGCCGCGACCCGCGAATCCCGCGGCATTGGCGGAATCTCCATGGGAGGCTATGGCGCGCTCCGCATGGCTTTCCTTCACCCGCAACTGTTCGGATCGGTGAGCGCGCATAGCGCCGCTTTGATGGAGAAACTTCCGGCCGTTTCCCTAGGCAATTCTCCGGAGTCCGGCCGTCTGCGGATTTTGGGTGACGTCTTTGGCTCACCTCCGGACCGTTTATTCTGGGATCGCAATAATCCCCTGCGTATCGCCCGCACGGCCGAACTCGCCAGAATGAAAATCTATTTCGATTGCGGCTCCCAGGACGATTATGGATTCGAAGCAGGCGCCCAGGCGCTGCACAATTTGCTCGCTTCCCGCCGCATCGCTCATGCATTTCACCTCTACCCGGGCGGGCATAATGGGTCCTATTTTGCCGAACATCTGCCCGATTCGCTGCGCTTTCATTCTGCGGCCTTCCGCCTAAGCCCTACCCGGCTAACCCATGGCGAACAGATCCCCAGGTGAAAAATACGTTGAAAAATGCGCTTGTGCTCAAGGAAAACTGCACTTTCTGCAATATCGTTCGCGGCAGCGTCCCCTGCTTCAAGGTTTTTGAGGATGATATTTCGCTGGCCTTCCTGGACCATCGCCCGCTCTTTGCGGGCCACTCGCTGTTCATCGTAAAGAGCCACATGGAGACGCTCTTCGATCTGCCAGACTCGCTGTTGGGCGCAGTTTTTAGCAATGTCCGGCTCCTTTCCCAGGCCGTCATGCAGGGGATGGAAGCGGAAGGCACGTTCGTGGCCATCAATAATCGTGTAAGCCAAAGTGTTCCGCATTTCCACGTGCACATCGTCCCGCGGCGCAAGCGAGATGGCTTGAAGGGCTTTTTCTGGCCGCGGCGCGCTTACAAGGACGACCAAGAAATAGAAGCCACCCTGCACGCTCTTCGTTCGGCTATCGCAGCACTGCAGGATTCCTAGTGGCGCACCTCTGGCCTAAGAAAAGACGGACCGTCGGCGCGAACCCCCACCAGAGGGTGGCTTTTGCGTCACCGAACGCCAAAATAAGCTCGGCAGTCTGGCCGATTACCTATAGGTTACTAAACGCGTCCATCACCTCTCTGCTGAGGGTCCGTTCATGAAGCTCTCCAACCGAGTCGAGCCCGATAACCTCGAGCATCACGAGGTACAACTGAGCATCTTCGTTGCCATCACGGTCATCGTGCTCGCCGTGGGGATGGCCGTGCTCATGTACCCCGTGGTCTTTTCTCATCAGACGCCGGGCGATCGCACCATGCGCACCGCCTTTTGGGGCTTTTGTGCTCTGTGCGTCCTGCTGACCATTTACCTCTGGGATCGCCATGCCACCATCCGCCGCCTGCGACGCGACATGGCCGAAGGCCGCCGGCAGATGGCCGAGACCCGCAGGCAGGCCAGCGTCGAATTGCTGAAGAGCATGCCGAACTTTGGCTCCTTCCAGGACCGCTTGCCCATGGAATTTCGCCGCATGGCCACCACCACTCAAAAACTCTCCATCGTCGTGATCACCATCAAGTTCCCGGCCGATCATTCCAGTCCTTCGGAAACCGCTTCGGCACTCGGGGATGCCGCCAAAGTCATCGCTCGTAAGATGCGCGAACAGGATTCCATCTACATTCTGGCTCCCGCTTGTTTTGGCGCGGTCTTACCGGGAGTGGACCTCCTTAATGCGGAGCGAGTCTGTGCCCGTCTCACGGAAGGATTGGCTGACGCCGCCGGCGTGACCCACCGGTTTCAATTCGAGCTGAAGGTAGTCAATTATCCCGCGCACGCATCCTCAGCGACCGAACTGCAGCAAGCCGTATCCGCTTTGGCCTCTTTGGATGACTCGGTGCGGGGAATGGCAGAAGCTCTGCCGTAGAACTGAATATGTGACTGGCTTTCCGGCCGCGGCAATCAGGTCTCGGCCCGGCGCCGCATCATTCAAGCCATTTCTTGGGTTCACGAATGGCTTCCACCAAGTCGTTTAGAAACAGCGCCGCCCGCGCTCCATCAGCCACCCGGTGATCGGTCGAAAGAGTCAGCGTGATCATCGGCCGCACGGCGGGCCTCCCATCGACGGCTACGACGCGATCTCCCACGCGCCCGACCGCCAGAATACCCGCCTGCGGAGGCACGATAATCGCGGTGAAGGCGTCAACGTTGTACATTCCCAGATTGCTGATCGTAAATGTGCCCCCGGTAATGTCCGCCGGCTGCAAGCGGCCGGCCTTGGCGCGTTCCGTTAGCTCGCGCCGCTTCACGGCAAGCTCTCCAACATTGCGACTGTTGGCTTTGTGCAAGACCGGTGCGACGACGCCTTCTTCCACGGCTACGGCCACCGCAACATTGATCTCGCCGTTGTGACGGATGCCCTCCGCTGCCCAACTGGCATTCATTCTCGGATGTTTCGCCAGTACCCGCGCGACCAGCGCGATCAGCACATCGGTCAGCGTCGCTTTGAAGCCGTGCGCTCTTTCTACTTCCACCGAGAGACGGTCGTGCACCTCGAGCAAGCCGCTGGCATCCGCATCGCGCGTCACAAAAAAGTGAGGAACCGTCGTCCAGCTCTGGGTCGTGCGCGCGGCCATGAGCCGCCCCACCGTTCCCAAGGGCTCGATCTCTCCGGCAGTGGCCTGCGATTTGGTCTGCGCCGCAGCTATCGCCGCCGGTGCGGCCGCCGCACCCGCGGATTTCGCCGCATTCATGATGTCCTCGGCGAGAATCTCTCCTCCCGGGCCTGACCCGCGCAAGCGCGTGACATCTACGCCGTGCTCGCGAGCCAGCCGCCGCGCTTTGGGCGATATCCTCATTTCCGACGGCGGAGACGGAGGTGGGTTGCTTACTCCTGAGCTTGCTGCAGCGGGGCCGGCGCCAACAGTATCCGTACGCCGCCCCGTTTGTGCCGGGGCCGTCGCGATTGGAGCGGCCTCGCCTGGGGCGAGTAGCCACGCAATCGTTTGGCCGACGGGAATGACCGCGCCTTCGCGGGCTGAAACCGCGGAGAGTATGCCGTCGCCGGGCGATTCCACTTCAACTACGGCTTTATCGGTTTCCACTTCGAGCAGCGGCTCGCCTTTCACCACTTGCTCGCCTTCACGCTTGCGCCAGGAGATGACCTTACCGGTCTCCTGCGCCATTTCCAGGGCGGGCATTACGACGCTGACGGCCATATGGCGGAATTCGGGAGAGAGCGCTTCTAGCGCACTCCGACTCCTTCCGTCTTCGCGCCGGCTTCCACCATTTCGATCACGCGCTGGCTTGGAGCAGCTTCGCTCTCACGCGTGGTCGGCAGCGGTCCGTTCACGGTGAAGTAGTGCGCACCCGCCACCAGCAGTTCTTCGGCCGGGAAGCGCGTGATCACTTCATGACCGGTCTCCGTGACCACGATCTCTTCCTCGATTCGCGCCGCGCTCCAGCCGTCCGTGGAAGGCCAGAATGTCTCCAGCGCA
>QHYR01000358.1 GCA_003223315.1 Acidobacteriota bacterium
CGGCCTTTTCGATCATCTCGAACGCCTTGGCACAAACGGAAAGTCCGATCCGGCACTCGCGGCGGCGGCGGGCGAATTCATCCTCGAGGGACTCTGGTCCCACAAGCGCATCAGCCGCAATGAGGAGCGCGGGTTCTACGCCGAGCGGCCCAAGCCGGCCGAGCCGCGCGAGCAGTTCAACCGGCCGCCCCGGCGCCAGTACAACTGAGGAGCTTCGGTGAAATACATCCGCTATTCACGGTACACCGGTGAGCCGGCCGACTCCGTTGATCTCGAAGAATTGATCAAGCGGCTGGGCGACTTTTTCCTGCAGAGCGGGTTCGAGTCGCAGTATTACGGGCTCTCCGAATTTGATCCGGAAAAAACAATGGAGGCGCTGCGGCAAGCGATCCTGCGCGCGCTTGCGGAAGGCGACCTGCTGCCCGAGGACTTGCTCGAGCAATTGACCAAAGAGGGTTCGGCGAAATCCGAACAAGAGTTGCGCGAGCTCCTCGACCGCCTGATCGAGCGCATGATGGAAGAGGGCTATATCAATGGCCCGCCGCCGCAGGTCACTCCGCCGCCGGATAAAACGCCGCGCGGGCATGTGGGCGGGGACCGCGACGCCCAGAATCAGGCCCGCTTTGAAATCACAGACAAGACTATCGATTTTCTGGGCTTCCGCACGCTGAAAGACTTATTGGGCTCGCTTGGTAAAAGCAGCTTCGGACGCCACGACACGCGCGAACTGGCTACGGGCGTCGAATCCGGAGGCATTTCGCGGCGTTACGAATTCGGCGACACCTTGAACCTGGACATCAGCGCCACGCTGTTTAACGCCGTGCGCCGCGAGGGCGCCAAGGTGCCCATCGTTCTCGATTACCCAGACCTGATGGTCCATCAGTGCGAATACCAAAGCTCCTGCGCCACGGTGATGATGCTGGATTGCAGCCACAGCATGATTCTTTATGGCGAAGACCGCTTCACGCCGGCGAAACGCGTGGCCTTGGCGCTCTCGCATCTAATTCGCACCCAGTACCCTGGTGACTCACTCCACCTGGTCCTTTTTCATGACAGCGCCGAAGAAGTTCCCCTGGGGGAACTGGCGCGCGTGCAGGTGGGTCCTTATTACACAAACACGCGCGAAGGCCTGCGCCTGGCGCAACGCATCCTCTCGCAGCAAAAGAAAGACATGCGCCAGATCGTCATGATCACCGACGGCAAGCCTTCGGCATTGACGCTCGAAGACGGCCGCATCTATAAGAACGCTTTCGGCCTTGACCCGCTGGTGGTGACCCAGACTCTCGAGGAAGTTGCCAAGTGCCGCAAGGCCGGCATCATCATCAACACGTTCATGCTGGCCAGCGATTATAGCCTGGTGCATTTCGTGCAGAAGGTGGCCGAGATTTGCCGCGGCAAGGCTTACTTCACCACTCCCTATACGCTCGGCCAATATCTGCTGATGGATTACATGTCCAAGAAGACACGCCACATTCACTGACCGCCTGGAATTGCCCAGGAACTATGGCTAACGTCCGCACCGGAAATAAAGCGCCCAATTTTGAGCTAAAGGACCTCGATGGCAAGCGCGTCTCTCTCCAGCAAAGTTTGAAGCGCGGCCCAGTGGTGGCTGCGTTTTTCAAAGTGAGTTGCCCGGTTTGCCAGTTCACCTTTCCTTTCCTCGAGCGTCTCTTTCAGGCCTACGCCTCGGATCGCACGACCTTCTGGGCCATCTCTCAAGACGAGGCGCGCGACACTCGCGAGTTCTGCGCCGAATACGGCGTCACTTTTCCCGCTCTCGTCGATGACGATGGCTATCCCGCCTCGAACGACTACGGCATCACCAATGTGCCCACCTTCTATCTGGTCGCTCCCAATGGCACGGTGCAAGTTGATAGCGTTGGCTTTGAGAAGAAAGCTCTGGAGAAAATTGCGGAAGAACTGGCGCGTTTCCTGGGCCGGCCCGTGGCGGCCGTCTTCAAGCCGGGCGAGGTCATCCCCGACTCGAAACCTGGTTGACACTCGAAAAACTAAGCCCGGTCGGGCCTAGCGCAATCTCAGATTTCCGCGAGATCTCCGAGCGACTTCTTGTGCTTCGGCGGCTTGCGGCGCTTATCAGGGATCACGCGCTCCACTGGCGGACTCCCCGCGGCCAAGCGGGCGCGGCGCCGAGCTTCTTTTGCTGCCGTAAACTTGGTCTTGCGCTTCTTACCTGGCATGGCCGCCTTGCTATCATCAAATCTTAACTCCGGCTGCGCCGCGGCCGCCCTTTTTTGCCGCGCTCCGGCTTCGGCCTGCGGATAAACGACCCTGTTATCTTGGATCCGCGCAAATGAGGTCAGGCTGTGAACGTCGCGCCGGCTTCCACTGAGGATGTGCTCCACCGAAACACCGCGCGCCACGAGCGCGTCCGCCAGCAGGGAGCGATGACAGCGCCAGGGCACCGCCTCCGCGCACATCAGCGCGCAGCGTTTCTGTGCACAGAGTTCCGGCAACCGCCGCACGGCTTCCTCGAATTCCTCTGTTTGCATGTAATCCGCATATCCGCGAAAGCTCGCGTTTCGCCAGCCGGTGTTTATGGAATCTGGGCGGGGATGGCGCAGGCCGCCGAGTTCTTTGATATGCGCGTAGGCAACGCCCGCATGCTTCAGCGATTTCGCCAGCGCGTCGCTATTGAATTGCGGATTATGCCGCGAACGAGGAATGGTTCGGATGTCGACCAGTCCTTCGACTCCATGCTGCCGAAGCAAACCGATAAATTCGCTAATCGGGCGCGTGGAATGGCCGATCGTCAGAATCAGCGGCGCCCGGCCCCCGCTGGGATTCAAATTGTTTGGTGATTTTGGCGCGCGAGCCAATCAGGTTGCTCCGCCGAACAAGCTGTAAATCAGAATTACAAAAACGATCAGCGTCAGCACCACGTAAAGCCGGTCCTTTTCGAGCGCAAAAGCGATTATGGAAAAAAGTACCCGCGCGACAGGCGTGGCGATCAGCAGCAGCAGACCGACTTCAACGATCGCTCGGCCATCACCGTGCAAAGCAGAATTGCCCAAGCCCGCTAAGCCGCGCAAGCTCTCTCGTTCGGCGACAAAATTCTCGTAGTGCAATGGGAGACGCGCGTAACGCAGCAAATACAAAATGCCGCCGGCCAAAACTACGACTGCCGAAATGATCACGCCGCTCTGGAGGAGCGTTCCCATGATTCTCTCCACCCGCTCATCATTCCAACGGGATGGCGGCTTGTTTGATTGGGCCATTCAAAACCTCCCTGTAATGCCGCCGTAGACCATTTCCATACCCAAAGCCGCGATGACCAGCGCAAAAATAATTCTCAACCATCTCGTTCTCGCGCGAACCAGCACTCGCGTGCCGATCACGGAACCCGCCAGCACGC
>QHYR01000191.1 GCA_003223315.1 Acidobacteriota bacterium
AACACGCCTTACACGATGCCTGGAGACAATTCGTTCGCCCGGCGCACATCAAGGGTGTGATCTTCTTTCTGGACGATCTGCACAACTTCGCTGATCCGCGTGCCCAAGGAATTGCCTTGGCCCTGCGCAACCAATTTCAGGAATTCGCCATACACGGAGTCAACTACAGCCTCTGCTTCTCCGCTCGGTCGGATTATTTTTCGAACATCAGGAGTTTTGCGGAACCGGCGGTTCGCTTCTACGACAAGGTCTATCTCTCATCTTTCACATTGCCGGAAACTCGCGAGTACACCGCAGCAGTGTTTGGAGATTCGCCGCGTATTCATCCCCTTTCCGAATGGCTTTACGCCAAGACGTTCGGTCATCCCTACTTCTTGGCTTTCGTCAGCCGGCAATTGTTGGCCCTCGCCCACGGTTCTCTCGTGGACCCTGAACCGCTTTGGCCTGCAATTTTCAAGCGTTTAGAGCACGAGAAGTTTCGTTCGGACCTCGCGCAAGTGACCGAAAGAGAAGTTCAACTCCTGAGAGACGTAGCAAGAGCGGGAAATGACGAGGTCAGTCCAAGGCAAATGACCAATCGATACGAACGAAAATACTTCAGCCGCCTGACCGAAAAGGCTCTGCTTCTGCGCGTCGGTCGCGGTCGCTACAAGCTCTACCACCCATTATTCCGCGAGTTTCTCAAACAAACACAGTGAGCCACAGCAACTGCAAAAGCGAAAACGTTCGCGCCGGGACGCGGAGGCAAGCTTGCCGCCGCGTCCCGGCGTCCCTTGCACTACCCACAGGGCGGAGTCCATTCCCTTATTCCATTCCCCTTAGCCGCTTCCCTTGGGACCATTTCCATTTCGATTCCCATTCTCCTCATTCATTTTAGGAAGAACCGGACGGTGACCTGCTGGCGAGGGTCGATTCCACCTCAAAATAAGGCAAAGGAGTGCTTCTCAATTGATGGAACCGTTCTCAACGACTGAACCCTTTGTTGATGCGCAAACCGCTGCGGAGTTTTTGTCTATACGTCCTAGGCTTTTGTTGGAGCTCGCTCGTGCAGACATTCTGCCTGGCCACGCACTGGGCATTGGAAAGAGAAAGGTGTGGCGCTTTCGTCTCTCCGAATTGGCAGCTGCATTGGCGGATGGTGTAGACTCTCCCGCGGCAGTCCCTGGCAGCCAGAAAGCGCGGAAACGCTAATGGCGAAGCAACAGGGATGGTTAAGAAAGAAGAAGTATGCGGACGGTATGACCTGGCCTTTTTGCTATCAGACGACGCGGCAGGCCGATGGAAAGCGCGTGGAGAATTCCAAGCGTGTCGGTCTTGTGGCCGATTTCCCAACGGAAACTGCGGGTTGGATGGAAGTGGGGAGGCTGGGGCTACAAAAATACATGGATGGCTGGACCCGCACTGAACCAACGTTCAAGCAAATTGCTGAACATTGGAGACTGCATGAACTCAGAAAGGAGGGCATCATCGGCCGCAAGGCCGAGGAAACCGCCGATCGGGACGAGCACAACCTCGACCGCTTTATCCTTCCGCGTTGGGGGGAACGATTGGCTGGCAGTATCAAACCCACGGAGGTAGAAAGTTGGTTCGAGATATTGGCCTCGACTCCGCAAGGCCCAAAGAGAAAGCCGCTGAAATGGCCGACAATCGAGAAAATCAACTCGGTACTGAGCCAAACCTATGGCCACGCTCAACGCCATGGTTTGATTCCCGCCGAGATGGTCTTCAATCCTTTTCGGCATCCAAAATTCGGTGGCGCGCGGTGCAAGACGCAATCGGACTACGAGGCCAAGGTCGTATCACCGGAGCAGATGATCGCCATTTTGGGTGTGCTCAACAGGTCGGAGACGCAACTTGAGTGGACGCTCGCTCTTGTCCACGCGGCAACTGGACTCCGTCCTGAGGAGTGTTTTGCATTGCAATGGCGGGACATCGATTACGAAGGCAACCAGATACTTGTGCGGCGTGCCTGGAGCAAGGGCAAGGAGACCCCAGGGAAGACCAAAGGGTCCATGAAACCTGTAGCCATGCATCCAGCACTGGCTGGATATCTGCAGGAATGGGGTAACGAGTCTCCTTACAGCAAAGATGGCGATTGGATCTTTCCCTCGTTTCGTGAAAAGGGGCGGATTCCGCGGGCAGCATCATGCTGCGGCAAGGACTATCTGCGTCCTGCTGCGGTTGCGGCTGGCGTTATCGCTAAACAAGATCGTTCACGGTTTGGCTGGCACAACTTGCGGCACAGCTTGGCGACGTTTTTCGGATCGAACGAGGTTCCTCTCTCGACGATCCAGTCGATGCTTCGTCACGCAAAGCCGCAGACCACCGCGCGCTATATCCACGCCGTGAACAGCAAGCAGGTGGAAGCCCAGGGGAAGTTCCTGGACGCCATCAAACTCGGCGCAAAGCGTTCGACTCGGGTGGCTTAGAATGCGCTTCGGGTTGGACTTCGGGTTGAAAATCCTTCGGACCAGCCATTCTCTTCGTCTAAGTCATTAAAAAGGAATGGCGGGGACGACGGGACTCGAACCCGCGACCTCTGCCGTGACAGGGCAGCGTTCTAACCAACTGAACTACGTCCCCTTCAACAACTTACGGACACCTGATTTTTGACGGTGTCGGTAGTGGTGTCGGTTCGTACTCCTTATCACCTAGGCTTTTTTATCGAAGCACGAGCCTAAGGAATATAAGCCTTCAGCCGCTCGACTGCAACCAGCTAGTGCTCGGGGGCAAGGTGAGCGTAGCGCATGGTCATTTGAATTTTCTTGTGCCCCATGAGTTCGGCGACGGTACGGATATCAACGTCTGCCATCACTAACCGGCTAGATCAATTGGATTCCATGAGCATTTCCGTGTTGCAGCGGAGACCACACCAGCATGTTTTTCTGAGCTAACTTTCATGCCGAAGCCACCTCCATTAGTGCGCCTTCGCGTTTGCTGTTCCGGCCAGATTCCGATGCCTCTCAAAAACCAAAATCCCCTTTTGCAATGCCCCCTCCCCCATCGGCGAACTCCTCACTTACCTTTCGCCTTCGCTGCGTTTATTTTCTTTATGTCTGATGGCTCCTCGTTGTGCGTACAGACGTATTCTTGCAAGCCGTCGTTGGGATCCTGCGCCAGCGACCACTTACGAGGTGCCGAAGTCCAAGGTTTCGCCAGCACCATGGGGTCCTCGATGGTGACTTGATAGATGAGGTAGTTCTTTGAGGGACGGTTGAAACGCTCTACCACATGCTCCTGATCACTATGAAGCCATCCCTGCTCCTCCCCCCCAAGACATTCCTTTCCCTCTCATCAATAGCGATCGTGTCGATGACCAGTGTATCTCCCTCCCAACGAGCAACCGAGTCGCCATTGAACGTGGGATCCGGATCTTTGGGATGCGGACGCCCATCGGTGCGAATAATAATAAAGTCTCTCGGGTATTCAACTAGAATTACCAACCTTCCCGGGGTTTGAATCAACTCCAAAGGCGTGTGATGAGTGGCTTGCCCTGTTATCACGCTTGGAATACCGGCCGGTTCACACTCTCCATAAGGGAGCGGCCTGTTGTATTTTGCGGCTGTCTCAGGCTTGAAGGAAGGCTTCTCTTCCGGCGTCACCTTGGGATCGAATTGCCTGAATGCAGCTTGGTCGACCGGGTAAGCAGACTCTAGCTGTCTTCCAGCCGCGTTTGGGTACCACGTTCCAGACAGGTCCGGATGCCCGTCCGCCATGCGGGGCGCCGGTCCGCCCGGCGGCAATTCATGCACCTTGTCAAAGCCCCCGGCGATGGGTCTTCCTCCAGTCTGCGCGGCAGGGGCAGGGTTCTGGGCAAAAGCGGATGTGAAAACTATGAACAAAGCCGCCAGTACGACTCCAGCACTCCCTGCACAATGGCACAACCCTCGCTTCATTCCTCTCATTTCCAATTCCTCCTTTTTTTCAGGCTCGCCGACAAATGCTTACACAATGCTTCAGGAGGGGCCCATCGTTGCAGTTCCTCAAAATTCCACAAACGTAATTTGGACAATCGCGCCAAAATGCCTACGGCATGCTTTGGAATTCGATGCCCGCCATCGTTCAGAAGTGAAGTTAGCTCGGGCGTCATTTGGGTGGCCAAGCGGGCCCAAGCCCAAGCAGCCTTATGCCAATGTTCAACAAACTGCCCAGTGACCCGCAATGCCCAGTCCGGCGAACGAGAGCAGCGATTTCTGCTCATGAAGTGACCTTTCGCTTCATGCCGACTGATAAAGCTTGGTCAGCACGAATTCGCGATGTCCCAGAGCCTCGGCGCAGGTGAGCCGGCCATTGCAGGTTCGGATCATGATGTCGATCAATTGATCGCCCGCCTGATCGAGTGTCATCTCCCGCCGAAGGAGCCCGGAAACGTCGAGATCGATGTGCTCGGTCATAGTCCGCGCTGTCTTGGGATTAGCGGTTAGCTTGATGACCGGTTCGATGGGATTGCCAATTACGTTGCCCTGGCCGGTAGGGAACAGGTGCACCACGAATCCCGCAGCTGCTTGTAGGGTAACGCACTCCGCTGCCGCCGAAGAGGTATCCATAAAGTAGAGGCCGGCGCCTTTTGCCGGCGCTTCCGCCGGCTTGAGTACGTCGATGAACTTGGTCTTGCGGCCAATCTTTTGGAGATTGCCGAAGGCTTTTTCCTCGATGGTGGTAAGGCCACCGGCGATGTTGCCCTTGGTCGGCTGGGAGTCGGAGAGATCACTGGTCTTGTGGCGCTCGATGACTTCCTGGTAGGCGTTGAAGACGCGCATGAACTCGTCGGCGACTTCCTTGCTGGCGGCGCGGCTGGCGCACACCTTTTCGGCGCCGGTCAGCTCGGAAGTTTCTCCGAAGCAGGTGGTGGCGCCGAGCGGATCGAGTTTGTCGATGAGATTGCCCACGGTGGGGCAGGAAGCCAGGCCTGAAGTCGTGTCGCTCTCGCCGCATTTCGTGGAGATGAAGAGCTCCCGGATCGTGCACGACTCGCGCTGCTTTTCAGAAGCCGCTTGAACGAACTCGCGCGCCTTTCGCGATGCAGCGGCGATGGTGCTGATATCGCCATTGCCTTCGATGGAGAAACCGGCCACGGGTTTGCCAGTCTTGGCGATGCCTTCCACCACTTGGCTTGTCCATCCAGGCTCGATTCCAATAACGACGCAGGCGGCGACGTTTGGATTTGAGCCGGTTCCAATCAGAGTGCGGAAGTGGAGTTCGAGGTCTTCTCCAAACTGCAGCCGGCCATAGGGATGCGGCAGGGCCAGAGTCCCTTTGATATTGTGCGCCACAGCTTCAGAGGCGGCGTTGGAGAGGTCGTCGAGGGGCAAAATCACCACGTGATTGCGGATGCCTACGCGGCCGTTCTCGCGGCGAAAACCGTAAAAATCGTAGCGGCCCATTCTTACCACCTCTTGGTCTTCAGATTGTGAATATGCACGTGTCGGCCCTTGCCAACGTCGGCTACGGCGCGGCCGACGTCGTGGCCGTACTTCAAAACGGTCTCACCGGCCTTGATGTCCCGGAGGGCGATTTTGTGGCCGAGTGGCACGGGGTCGAGAGCCTTCAGCGAAATCGTCTCGTCCGTCTGCATGATCCAGCCCGTCAACTTCTGGCCGGGGCGCACGTCCTCCACCACTACCACGCCGACGGTATCGGCCTTGTCGTGCACGATGAATTGTGTAGCCATTCGCCCCCGCAAAGTTACCAGTGAGCTGCAAATGCTAATGAAAGCGCTCAAGAATGCCGCAAACGGTCTTCTTCGGCAAGCCTCCACCAACTTCGGTTGCGGCTGCAACACGCCTGACCAGGCATCGCCCAATCCGGTGCTCGGGACAAGAGGGAGCCGCTCCATCCAGCTCGGCTTGAAGCTGATTTGGTAGATTTTTTTCGAGGAGATACCCGAAAAAAGGCCGGCACAAAAAACGCCGGCCCTTTTTCTTTTCCTTTTGAGTCTGATGACGCGGCCGCTTTTTCAATATACGATGACAAATCGAATGTCGCGATAAGATTAAGATGAGGACCAGATTGGAAAACGAGTTACCGAGGTTAAGCGAAGTTATAAGCGGGAGCCCGAATTGAGCTCGCTTGACCGGCGCAGCTTTCTACGTACTTGGGGGATGACCTCGGCGGCAATCGCAACCAGCCTGTGGGGCCGCGAATTTCTAGTAGGGCCAAAACTTGCCTGGGCGGCCGAGGGTAGTGAAGATCCGCTGCTTGCTGGCCGTCCGTTGGTGCGCTACCCAGGAAAGACCGATCTGATCCTGCTCACCTCTCGCCCGCCGCAGCTCGAGACGCCCATGAAGTACTTCGCCAGCGCCATCACGCCCAACGAGGCGTTCTACGTCCGCTATCACATTCCTCCGCCGACCCAGGTGGACCTCTCCACCTGGCGCCTGAAAGTCACCGGCCATCTCGATAAACCGCTCGAGCTCTCGTTCGACGATCTGCAAAGCAAATTCCCGCGCGCCAGCATCGTGGCCGTGAATCAATGCTCAGGGAATGGCCGCGGCTACTTCTCCCCGCGAGTATTCGGCGGGCAATGGGCCAATGGCGCCATGGGCAATGCCGAATGGACGGGCGTTCGGCTGCGCGACGTTCTCTCGGCGGCCGGTGTGAAGCCGGGCGCCGTGGATGTCAGCTTCAACGGCCTGGATCAGCCGGTCATGCCCACGATCCCCGATTTCGTCAAGAGTCTTAGCGTTTCGCGGATCATGGACGATCCCAACGTGCTGGTCGCCTACCAAATGAATGGCCAGCCGCTGCCGATGCTCAACGGCTTCCCTGTACGTCTGATCGTGCCGGGCTGGTACGCGACGTATTGGGTGAAGCATCTTTCGGAAATCACCGTGCTGGACAAGGAGTTTGACGGCTTCTGGATGAGAAAGGCGTATCTGATTCCCGACACGCCCTGCGGGTGCGTCGAACCGGGAAGCGCGCCGGCCCATACTGTGCCGATTAATCGGTTGGATGTCCGGTCATTGATGATCGCACCCACAGGGGGCGAGCGTCTCGCTGCGCGAAAGGCCGTTGCGCTCAAGGGCATTGCGTTTGATTCCGGCTACGGCATTCAGGAAGTCGTGGTGTCTACGGACAACGGAGCCAGTTGGCGGCCCGCACAGCTCGGAAAAGATCTCGGCAATTACTCGTTCCGCGAATGGTCCTTACAATGGACTCCACCGCGTATGGGGCGCTACAGCCTGATGGCCCGGGCCACGAATCGAATCGGGGAGTCGGAGCCATCCGAGGCGCTCTGGAATCCGGCGGGATATCTGCGCAATGTGGTCGAACATGTGGACGTGACGGTGGCGTAGGCACGATCTATCTGCCCACGCGATTTCAGGGACATAATGCCAATGAACCATCTGCAGAGAAGAACAACTTACCTGGCGGCAGTGCTCGTTTTGGCCACGGCGGCGGTCGCCCAGAAGACCTCCATTCAGTTGCCGCCGGATAACCCCCTCTCCCAGATCAAATCCGGTACCGGCGATGACGCAGTGCGCAAGAACTGTAGCATCTGCCATTCCACCGACTACATCGTGAGACAGCCGCATTTAAGCGCTCCGCAGTGGGACGGCGAGGTCAAGAAGATGATCGGCGTGTATGGCGCCCCAATCAGTGCCGCCGATGCGAGGACCATTTCGGATTATCTCGCCGAGAACTACGGCACCGTGAGCGCCGAATCCAAGAAAACTGAAGCCGGCAAGCACTAGGCCCGAAAATGAATGATGCCGGGGACGAGTGGCAGCACGACACCGTCTTGCCCGCACCCGTCGTGACCAAAACTTTGTCCTTCTCCACGCTGCCGATCGGCACGTAGGCGATGAATCCCGAGTGCGGCTCGCGCAGGCGCTGGCGATTTGGAATGCAGCTTGGGTTCGTTGGATCGCGTTGAATTGAGATAGATCCGCGGGGCCTGGCTATGATTTTCGATTCCGAATACGGGTCAGCAGCTTTTGCAAAAGTTCATTAAGCCCAGCTTGCGACCCTGCCGGCAATTCCGTAAATTCCACTCCCATACCTTCGCCCTGAATTGAGCGCCGGACCACAGCTTGTCCACGAATGGCTCCGCTGGGAATATCGAATTGCACTTGAACAGTCTCACCCACCGGGACCGGGTTGGCCGCCTCAATGAAGAGGCCGCCCAGGCTGAGCGATGAAATGCGGGAGATGTCCCGCAGGTCCGCGGCCTGCCAGGCAACAGTCAATCCCCGGGGCAGCCGTATGCGGGGAAAGCGCCGCTTCTCTGGTCCCTGGTTCGTCTTTGCGGTTCCGTGAGATAGCCGCCAGAAATCGGGCCGCGGAACAGCAAACGCGACTTCGACTTCAAACATTTGGGCGCCGAGCGTCCGTGTGCAAAGGACCTGAGCTTCCACCGGGTCTTGTCTCTCGCCATGGATCAGAAGCAACTTTTGCCCGCCGCTTACAGGGGCGCTGAGGATAAGTAAAGCGCCTGCGGCGCTCGTGCTGACCGCTCGCGCCTCTTCGTAGAACGGATTCTTGGTCGGCCCGTGTCCGTAAACGCAGACCATCGTGTTGGTTGCCTCGTCATCCGATGCATTCTCGGCGGCACTCAAAGCTGAATTCAGCGGCTCGTTTTGCACACCCTGTGGAATTTGTCTCATGCCGTTTTCCTTTCGCTTCGCTCGCTGACCGGCCGGTCTTTCAGCACCGCGATGATAGCGTTCTGCTTTGTCGGGAACACGGGCTTGGCCGGCTTCTCTTTCACCGCTTGGCAGAGCGACGAGCTAATCACGATGCATTCGATAAGCATTGTCATTGGTCTCTACTTCAAGTAAAGCAAGAGCAGGGCCACTCGTTTTCTTGTAAGCTATTGATGTATAGTGTTTTATTGTCGCTGGCGGGTGGATAGAAATTATCCGTTGTTCAAAATGAGAGTGACTGTACACAGCGACTACACTGACCAGGAAGAGTAGGAATCAAAGTGGGAATTAGGAAGGGTTCGTACTAGCTTCCCTTGAGGTTAACTCCTGGGATAGCTGATTCGCTCATAAGTACTTCTGCTTCATTGACGAGCGCACGATTGAGGCCCATGCTGCCAAAAGAAGCGGGCTATTCTCCCGGAACAAAACGAGGTTGGCGGCATGAGCAGCTTTCAACAAAGTATCGCCAGCGTGCGGCAGTGCGTCTATTGCGGCAAATCCGTCCCCAGCAATCACCCGCATTGCCCTCATTGCCGCGAGGTCGTTCCGAAAGTGCGGCTCGCGCCAGCGCCGACGGCCGTTAAGGGCGGTCAGATCCGGCGAGGATTCCTGTATATGCTGTTGGGACTCGTCATCCACTTTGTTGCCCTTCGGAGTGATAGCCTGAATCTCCCCTTTTCCGTCAACCCTACCGTAACCTATCTTGCGACTATGCTGTTTCTGGGCGGACTAGGTTTGGCCCTTTACGGTTTCGTCAGCAAAGTCACGGCTTAGACTCGCTCATTTCCTCAATCCTGCATCGCTTGAAATCCTTCGGGCAGCGGTACCCTTGATCGCTTGGCCGTGGCATTCTAAGGCTGCAGCTCTCGCGTTCTGATTCCGCTACGCGCGCCGATTGGCGAGCAGGAGAACTCGACATGAAAAGGTGGAAGATAGTTCTTTTGGTAGTGATCGCCCTGTTTGCCGCCGGGGCGATCTACGCAACCGTCCTGGTGCGGCGGGGCTTCAGCGCTCGAGAAAATCCTTCCTGGGTCGAGGCTTTTGCGGCAGGTATCGCCAAGAGCCTTGCCGTGCCGGCGACGTACCGATTGAAAAATCCCTATGCGCCCACGGCTGAGAATGTTCGTGAAGGAGAGGAGCACTTCGCCGATCACTGCGCCATATGTCACGCCAACGACGGCAGCGGCGACGCGCTGTTCGGCAAAGGACTATACCCCAAGCCTCCCAACATGCGCGACGCCGACACACAGAACAAGAGTGATGGCGAGCTCTACTACACGATTGCGAATGGCGTGCGCTTGAGCGGCATGCCCGCCTTTGGCCCGCCTTCAGGCTCGATTTCAGGTAAGGATCAGCCAACTGGCGATGCCGAGACCTGGAAGCTGGTTCTGTTCATCCGCCACCTGCCGCAGATCACCTCCGAAGAGCTGGAGGACATGAAAAAACTGAACCCCAAAACTGAAGCGGACCGCGCTGAGGAACAGCAGGAAGAAGAGTTTCTGAACGGCGGTGAAGCTCCGAAACGACCCGCAGAAGGACACCAGCACTAGAGCAGTCCAAAACACTTTTTGCACCGATTTAACGCGCTGCTAGGGGAGAAACTGAATATTATCTCTTGCTAATTGCGGCTCAGGTGCTTGTCTACAAGTTTGGTCCGCAAAACGGAGGCGCTTAAGAGCGCATACGCGGTCACGATGAGAACGAGAACGAAAGGAGAGTTGGAACTCAGGGAGTTATGAAGTATAAGAGTGCTGGCGGCTCAGACGCCAGCCGGCTCGATCATGAAGGCGTGGCAAGGAGGAGACCCAAATGTGGGAGGCACTGGAACAAATGGGTTGGGTAAAAACCTTGGGCAGTACAGGTTGGATGTATTCGACGGTCGCAGTGACTCATTATCTGACCATGTTCTGGTTCATCGGATCGATTGCCGTTGTGGATCTGCGTGTCATGGGCATCGCAGCGCGCAGGCGGGGCATCCGAGAACTTGCGGAGCAGCTTTTCCCCTGGGCTTGGATCGGATTTACGTTGGCGGTAATTTCCGGTTTCCTGATGTTCGCGACGGACGCCGGCGATTGGGCGCCCGACAAGGTATTCCACGTCAAGTTAACGCTGATTGCAGTGTCGGCGGTTTTTGCGTTCATCGTTCAGCGCGGCGCGCGGAGGTGGGCGCAGGATCCTGCGGTACCCCGGGCCGCGAAGATCATCGCGCTGATCTCTTTGTTGCTATGGGTGGCGACAATCCTTTCCGCGTCGGAGATTCCGGCGCTCGAAGGGCTCGGCTAAAACTTTCCTTACTTCGGCGACAGAAAGGGCCGCTCTCCTATGCATGATACGCTGGTGGCGTTTGCCAAGTGGTTGGAGGCTACTCCCTGGGGATTGATGACACGCGAATCGATATGGGCGTACCCATTTGTACAGCTGATTCATTTTACCGGTCTATCGATTTGGCTGGGGACCAATTTCGCTTTGGATCTGCGGCTTCTCGGAGTGGGTAGCCGGCGCTCCACGGCCGCGCAACTCGCGCAGGAGCTTTTCGCCTGGAATTGGATTGGCTTTGCCATCGTTCTCACCGGCGGGTTCATGCTGTTCTCTGGAATCGCGACGGCATTTATCGCCAATGTCGCGTTTCAATGGAAGCTCGGCATGTTTGTTCCGCTGGCGCTTATCTGGCACGTCGTCGTGCAGCGCAAAGCGCGTGAGTGGGGCCAAACGAGCGATACTCCCGGAATTGCCAGGTTCGCCGGGCTGACGGAGATTCTGCTTTGGATTTGCGTGATCACGGCAGCCGTGCAGATTCCAAATCACTAAGGCGCCCCGCGAAGGTTCATCAGGTGCGGCCATTCCGCCGGCCGCGAACGGCGGAAAGTTAGCGGACATCCGCTTCGGGATCGCGTACAATCCCCTTAAGAGGAGAAAAATGAAGACTCGCGCTTTGATTCTCATTGCTTGCATTTCCCTGATTGCTGCGGCGGCCTTCGCGCATGGCGATGAACAGCACGTGATCGGCACAGTGGCCAGCGTGGCCAAAGATTCCATCACCGTGAAGACCACGGCAAACGCGTTGGTAACCGTCGCCGTCGTACCGCAGACGACGTTCACCAAAAATAAGGCCGCCGCCAAACTGGCCGATCTCAACGTCGGCGACCGCGTCGTCATTCACGCGAAAGAGCCTACCGAAGGCAAGCTCGTGGCGGATACGGTCCAATTCAGCACGCCGGCTCCGAAGTCGGCTCCGAGCGCCGCGAAGTAAGCCAGATTCCCGAAGCCGCAGAGGCGGCGCTTGGAGTAAGACTGCGCCCCGAGACTAACCCGCGGGGCAAATGGCCGCCGCGCTTCGGCACGCGGAGCAACTCACCGGGCAAATCACGACTGGCCTACTCCGTCACGCCCAGGCATGTAATTGCGCTAAGCCACTTCCTGGGTGCGCTTTCCCCCGACACTTTTGGCGCTTTCAATAGGAGACCCTTAAAGACGAATCTGCCATCAAATGACTAAATGATTACTCGAGGTCTATTGCCTATCGCGGTTGATGTCGAAAATACTGGGACGTGAGATGGTCTGCCGGATACTCCTCAGCGTGGGGAGACTTTGCGTCTAGCTAAAATCCTAGCAGCGGCGTTGCTGTTTTTTCTCTGCCCGGCGCTCGTCTGGAGCCAGACAGCACCTCCAGATAGTGAAGCCGACCATGCGGGCGAACAACAGGCACAACAATCGGGCAGCGCAGGAGCTTCCGGATCGGAATCAGGTGATCCCCAGTCGGAGCTCCAAGCGCTAAGGCTTACTCCTCTTCCTCTCACACCGCCCGCCGACTGGAAGAAAGATCATTCCGGCTACGAGCAGACTGAGCGCATGTTTTGGGTCGTGCCCAATTTTGCGGCCGTCAGTGCCAATACCGAGCTTCCGCCGCTAACCACGCGAGGGAAGTTCGTGCTGGCCACGCACGATAGCGTCGATTACTCAGACTTCACCTGGACGGCAATTCTTGCCGGTCAAGCTATGGCCACGCGTTCGGTTCCGGAGCTAGGCACCGGGATCAAGGGCTATGGTCGCTATTATTGGCGGACATTTGCGGACGGCGTGTCGGGCACTTTTTTCACCGAAGCCATTGTTCCAACCATTACGCACGAGGACCCGCGATACTACACGCTGGGTCACGGAGGTTTTTTCCGCCGCTTCGGCTATGCGCTGTCCCGTACTGTCATCACTAAAACCGATTCGGGAGGCACCAGCTTCAATTGGTCCGAAGTGGCCGGCAATGCCCTGGAAGCAGGTCTCTCCAACGCGTATTATCCGCCTCAGGAGCGCGGCTTGAGGCAAACCGCCAGGAATTGGGGAGAGCAAATGGAATCGGCCGTACTGAATAACATCGCCAAGGAGTTTTGGCCGGATATTCGACATGAGATCCGCCATGTGATTCTGCGGCACGATTGATCGAAGGCTGCTACGGCTCACTACCAATCCTCCCCAGATTTGGCCCTGCAGAAGTTCTTCGCAACACCCTTGCCGAAACATTCATTTTTGTGGCTGCGGGCGCTAGGACACTCTCGCGCCCGAGTTCTTGTCTACCGCAATCACTGAGCGAAATTGTTGCTATTCCTAGCTATTACAGGACGGCCAGGAAAGCGGCCAGATCGGCCTTCTCTTGTGCGGTCAAGCCAATGCCGAACCGCAGGTCATAGAAGTTCACAACGTCGGAGAGCGTATCGGCCGAGCCGTTATGGAAATATGGCGCGCGACTCGCGAGTCCTCGCAGGATCGGCCCCTTCACTTTCCCGATGTCCGCCCATTTGCCGGTGATCAGCGCCCGCCCCGGGTCCGTCGTCTGCACGGTGGCGCCGGGCGTCAAATTTCGTAGCGTAATCACGGGCAAATAGCCCACGCCGAGAGGATTCGTCAAATCCCCAACGCCGATGTTCAAAGGAGCGGATACCGAATGGTTGCCGACATTGAACGCGTCGTGGCACGTCCCGCAGGTGCCGACAATCGGAGTCCCGCTGAAGAAGGCATCGTTCAGGCCAGCTACGCCGGCGATGCTGATTGGCTTGGAGTTAAAGATTGTCTGGCCGCGGGCGATACTCGCCTTTGCGGTCTCGCTGCTGTTCACCCATGGGTTGAAAAGAGTAAAGATGGTTGGGGAGAATATCGTCCCGAAGGGATTCTGCCCCACGGGGTCGTTGATGCCGATGAAAAACGATTGTGTGGACAGGGGTTCCGGCCCTCCGGTGGCGCCAGAACTCTGCAGGGACCCCGCGTTGGAATCGACCGCCTGCGCAACGAAAAGTTGCGTCTCGAAATTGACGATCGCCTTTTGCTGATCTGGCGTTGGCGCGGCCGTCGCTTGCGCGTGGCCGAGCGTCGCGTCTACCGACTGATGAGCGAGATCGAGCAGCAGATCGCCGGGGTTGGTCGGGTACGTGATTTTCTGGGTTCCGGTCTGTGAGGAGGATTCGCGGCCGTCCCACATTACCGTGCTCAGGAAGCGCAGGTTCGCGGCAGGCAGTGGCCGACGGTACATCGACAGCGTATTCGTTTCGTTGCATCCGTACGGGTTGGACACGCTGTCAACCCTGAATTCTGCGCCGGCCGGAACCGACAGCGCGATGCGGATCAGACCTTTCGTTGTCAGTAGGCTGTATGCCTGAGCCCGTCCCGCAACGGACGAGACATCCATGTGGTGATCGCAGTTCGAGCCATCAACTGTTCGGAAGATGGGATCGAGTCCTGCGCTGGCTGTGAATCGTGCCTGAACGTGAGCGGCCGAGACAGTCCAGCCGTCGCTCGGCTGGTGACACGAGGCGCAACTCCGGCCGTTCGTGCCCAGTTGCTGGAAAAAAGGCCCCGTCAAATCGACCTTTCCACGCGGATCTGTCGTGAAGGTTTTCACAACGCCGCTGGGATCGGGGAAGGGAAACAAGTTCGAAAGGCTTGTTTGGTTTTGGGCCAGAGCCGATCCAATTGTCGCGATAAGGGCAAGGACGCCGAAAACTACAAGTGTGAGGGAGCCTGTTAAGAGGCGCGTTCTCCTATTGGGTTTTTCTCGCATCAGATTCTCGCGTTCGTGACGGATCGAACGAGGGCCAAGGTGGTCATGACGGAAGGGGACTAAGGCCGGATTCACGATTTTCATTGTCGTTCTCCTCTCCTTGGGCCGATGCGTCTCTCATTTGTGCTTTGGAGGCCGCAACGTTTCCTCACCCTGTAAAGCGAGAAAGGAAGGCCAAGTGGCTCACAGATTTCTACTTTTGGCGCCTGGGCGTTAGCTGATGCCGGGCCTTTTCCGAGAACAGGTTTCGAAAGCGTGTCTTCCGGGCTGGAAGAGTATGCCACAAAAACAATATCCACCCGGAAGGGCCTCGGGTGTATAAAGAGCCATCTGGGCGATCAAAGCGGAAATCCTGGTTTGAGAATGGAGGCAATCGCCATGCGAAGGAGGCTTATCACAACTGCCGCTGTTGTTGGCCTTCTGATCGGTTCAGTTTCGCTGTTCGCACACCACGGCAACGCCGAGTTCGACATCGGGAAAAGAGTTACGGTGAAGGGGACCGTCACAAGATGGTCTTGGTCCAATCCCCATTGCTTCCTGACTTTCGACGTAAACGGTGATAACGGCGCAGTGGTACATTGGGTTGTGGAGACCCAACCTCCGCGAAGCGTAACCGCCGGTGGCTTTAGCCAGTACACCTTCAAGCCTGGGGATGAAGTTACCGTCACTCTGGAGCCAGTCAAGAATGGCCGGCCACTCGGGCGTATGCTGGAGGTCGTGCTCCCCAATGGCAAGAAGATGGTCACGGGTCATCTGGACTGACGGCGAGGACTCCGCGGAGATCCCGAAACCAAGTGGCTTCAATACTCGAGATCGGAAGCGCATCCCCAAATAGTGAGAAGCCGCTCTGGCGCAAAGAACCCGATGTCGGTGCGTCCACGCCACTTTGACACCGTTGGCGGGACCGAACGTGGAATCCAAAACCTAAGTAGGGGGATTTGGCAATGCCAAAGCGTTTTGTGGCTCCGATAATTTCACTGATTGGAGTCTCGATCTTCGGGCCTGTTATTACGCCCGCTCAGGATGTCCCGCGGCAGCCAGGTGCGGTCTATGACTTTGATAGACCGGATGAGAAGCCTGCCCCCGCTCCCAAACACGATATCTCTGGGGTTTGGGAGCCGGCCAAAGGGCCGGGGGCTGGACTCCAGGGGAAAGGGGCGCTGTCCATGGGCTCCTGCGAATATAAGGTGCCTGGAGTTCCTTATTCTGGATACGCATATGACGCAAAGGCGCCGGTACCTGACTGCTTGAAGCCAGCACAAGAGCCACCATACACGGCTTTGGGCCGGAAAACGCTCCTGTCTCATATTCCGACTGAGGGATACAGAATGGTAGCTTCGGCCCTAACCAATGATCCCGTGCCCGCCTGTAATCCGCAGGGGTTCCCACGCATCGTTCTACATGATTTCAGGACCAGCCGGATCATTCAGACCCCGACCAACGTGGTGATCTTGTACGAATTCAACAAAAAATGGCGCGCCATCTGGACGGACGGCCGCGAATTGCCGAAGAATCCCGAAGAGCCGACCTGGGGAGAGCCCGATCCTCCAGAATCCAGATGGTGGGGATACTCGGTGGGCAAGTGGGAGGATGACTATACCTTTGTCGCCGACTCGAATGGATTCGATGATAGGACCTGGCTCGACAATGCCGGTCTTCCACATGGTGACGCTCTGCACGTGGAAGAACGCTACCGCCGCGTCGATCGCGATCACCTGGAAATGACGATTACTATCCACGATCCGCAGATGTATACGAAACCTTGGGTCGCCCTGGACAAACTACGATTGAGGTTACAAGCAGCCAGTTTGGATATTCCCGAGGAGGAATGCGTGCCGTTAGAGACGGAGGAATATAACAAGGAATTTGCCAAACCCGCGGCCAGTGCAGGCAAAGCCAAGCAGCCTTGACCGTGCCCGATGCTTCGCCAAATTACAATTCCTGCGTTATGCACGATGTCGAGTGGGGAATCAGGAACGTGTCCTTGGTGACTATCGAGAAGATTTATTGCCGATTTTCTGATTGCGAAGATTGTCGGGAAAGGCCCGATGGATCGAGCCAGGTGCGTCGAATTCTGGGGCTCCAAGACCGACGCCGGTAAAGAATTCCCGAAATGAATTCCGTTGAAGATTAGTTCATTTCGTCGAAGGCATCCAAAACCAGTTGCTGCCGATCCAAAGCGTGCCGGGGTTCTTCGAATCGTCGACGTAGACGCGGCGGATGTTGGTCGGGCGCGGCAGCATGTATTCCGTGTACTGGCCACTCTTGATGTCAAGACGTGCCACACGGTCGGTTAGCATAGACCCGGTCCACGCCTCACCGTTGCGGTCGGCCACGGCGTCATACGGCGCACTCCACGGCGTTGGCACCTTCCACTCGGTCATGCGTTCGGTCTTGGGATCGAACATGCCGATCGCGTTGCCCTGATATTCGGCAAACCACAACCGGCCTTCGCGATCGACGCGACCGCGCCGCGGGCGGGAGTCCGGGGTCGGAGTCTGGTAGACGGTCGCCTTCTTCGTCTTGGAATCGATCTTGACGATATTACCGGCCGAAAAATCGAGCAGATAGGCGTTGTTCTGCGCGTCCGAGTGGATGCCGTAGGTCCCGATGCGCTTGCCGGTCTGCGGATCCTTGAAGTTGCCCAGGTTCTCCATCTTGTTGGAGATCAGATCGAGCCGGTAGATGTTGCCGACGTCTGAGTTTTTGATCCACACCTTGTTGTCGACAGGAGTGCCTTCGATGGCGAGATGGCCGAGCTGGCCGCCGTCGGTGTCCCATTCCTTGGGAGTGGTCCACATCTGGAACTTCTCGGTCTTCTTGTCGAACTTCGCGATGGCGTTCTGGTACATCACGCCGACCCAAGGATTGTCGTCCTTGTCGAATTCCAAATCGAGCGTGCCTTCCGGCCATCCCGGCTTGACGACCGGGATCGAGTATTGCGTCACCTTGCCGGTCTTCGGATCCATCTTGCCGAGGAACATCTGACCGAAGTCGGAGTACCAGACGTTGCCTTCGCGATCGAGCATCACGTCGTGCGGCTGGATCAATGGATTCGGCAAATCGTATTCGGTGATGATCACACGCGTGGACTTGCCCGTAAGCCGGGGCTGGGTCTTAAGAGGGAAAGCCCAGGTCGGCTGCTCGCTCAGGTTGACGTTGGCGAGCCATTCCGCGGTCTTCCCGCCATGGCCGCCGCGTTCCACATCGCGATTTGCAGTGCCAGCGAGCCGTTGCGGCTTTAGGGGAGTGCTGCCGGGATAATAGAGACTCATCCGCTGGAAAACTTCCATGAAGCCGTCGGCGTCATGCGTCGACTTCATGATGCGCTCGAGCGTGTGGCAGCCGGTACAATTGAGCAGGAAGCGTTTCTGCTCGTCCGTGCCCGGCATGCTGATCAACCATTCAGCATTGGTGAGATGGGCGGACAAGTTCTTCACTTTTGTGAGCTTGATCTCAGCCTTGGCTTCCTGGCCTGAGGCGACATCCGCGGCACAGGCTCCGTCCAGTTCATAGCCGGCCGCGCGCGCTTTCAATGTGTAGTGTCCGGGTTCGAGTCTCGCGACCGGGAAAGCAAAGCGGCCTGCGGCGTTGCTAACAACGCTGATGCTGACTGTCGAGCCGTCCTTCTTCGCGCTGACCACGACGCCTTCCATCGGACCTTCCTCAGCGGAGGTGACCTGCCCGCTCAACGCTGATGCCGTCTGAGCCTCTGCGTGAAGTCGAGCGGACGCGGTTTGAAGAAGGATGGCAGCAAGAGCGCCACCTGCGATAAGCAAGACTCGCTTGGTTTCCATCAGCATCTCCTCGCCTGGGAATGGACCATCCGAATCTCGAAGGGCCTTTAACGGAATCCGTGTGAGTTACTTTGCTGCTTCTTTCGCGGCGGCTTGCGCTTCGGCCACGCGAGCTCCATGGAGAGTATTCGCCAACCCATAATTCGCCTCATGGCAGGCGTACTCGTAGAGTTGGCCCGAGATCTTCTTGATGGGCACTTCTCCTGACCATGGCTTGGTCCACATCCCCGGATCTTCCACCGTGAACTCGTAGAGGATCGTGTCTTCGTCGGCGCGCGTGATGCGTTCAATCACGTGCAGGTTCTGGGCTCCCGGGAAAGGATTCAGATCTGTGAAATTGGTGGTGTCGATCACCAGCGTGTTACCTTCCCAATGGCCGACCGAGTCGCCCATCCACTGGTGGATGTTCTTGGGAAGATGCGGACGGCCGTCGGTGGGGATCATCCGAACGTCGTGGATCTCTTCTGTTTCAATGGCCACGTATCCGGGACCCTGTACGATCTGTAGATTGCTGTTGTAGCGGGTGGGAAGCAAGGGCGGTCCCCCGCTCGGCCGAGCAATACACCGCGCGGCCAACGGCCGGTTCTCGGGGCCGTCGAATTCATGTCCCTTTTCCTTAGCCGCGATCTCGGCGAGTCTCTTTCGGGCTTCCGGCGTCAAGGGAGGAATGGTGCCCTCCGGCCCCACAATCAGCGAGGTTCGCCGGTTCCAGGCAACCCTGGACTGGAGCCAGTCCAGCCCGAACTGGGCGTGATCGTAATGCACATTCTCCGCGGGTGCGCCTTCTACGCCTGAATGGTTAGCGGGCGGCTCGCCCTCCACGTCATCCAGAGCAAGGCGATCGCGTTCCCGCTTTTGAAGCTGCGCCAATTCCGCTTCCGTATAATATTCCTTCCCGGCGAGCTCCTTGGGGCGCTGCAAGGGTGTAACGCTGTTGTTGGTCCATACTCCCTGAAGGTCGGGCTGGCCGTCGGGCGTACGTGGCGGAGTCCACCTTCGGTTCACCGCAGCCGCGGTCTTCGCCTTTTGCGCTGCCGTCGTCTGGCCGGCGGCGGGCACAGTCGCGAGCAGCAGCGCGGCCATTGATGTGAAAAAGAGATTTCTCATTGGACACCTGCCTGGTCGGATACGAGCCAAGGTACAGTCGAATCATGTCGAAGTCAAGGATGGTGGAGGGCATGGCCAGCGAGCATCAGGCAATTCGCGATGTACCCCTTGACGGACGTTCACCGGCTCCCGCAAGAGGATGCACCAACCGCCAAAGCAGAGCTCCGGAGGCACGTCGAATCGATCGAATTGACGCCACAGGAGGATGAAGAAGGCGACAAAATCCTAGTTGCTTCAGGAGAATGGAACCTGTTGGGCGGGTATGTCTTCTCCGGCTATACGGATGGTGCCGGGGGGCAGAGTTGAACTGCCTACGCCGGCCTTTTCAGGGCCGCGCTCTACCGGTGAGCTACCCCGGCACCGTAGGAATTCAAAAATTGTAGCGGCGCAGAGTTGCGATGTCGAGACCGAATCGTCCTGGCAATTGTTCGGGGCGGGTCAGTTTGGAAATGTTGCCGTTACTTTAGCGATTCGTCGAATTCCCGCATCCAGTCTTTTTTCTTAAGCACTTCGCGGGGCTTCGTCCCTTCGGCGGGACCGACGATGC
>QHYR01000345.1 GCA_003223315.1 Acidobacteriota bacterium
ATGGGATATCCGCATACGATGGAAGCCCGCGTTCAGGAACGCTACACTCGCCCCGACCACAATGACTTGCAGCTCACGATTACCGTGGACGATCCCAAGATTTATACGAAACCCTTCGTGCTCGGCAGTGTGAATTTCAAGTGGGTGCCGGATCAGCAGCTCGCCGAGCAACTCTGCATTCCATCAGAGATGCTGCAGTATTTGAACCTCATTGGAGATCCCGCCGGTACCGGCGTTCCGCCCAGCAAATAATCGCACTCTAGATTTAACGCAGGGCTAGCGAATCCGGCGCAACCCTTTCGCCGGTGCGAAAGGGTTCGACCGTGTACGCGGATCAAAAGGGACGGAACTCGCGGCAGGGCGAATTTTCGCTGCCGCCAGAAGCGGTGTGGTTAACTTGCAGATCAGGAGCGAATGATGCTAGTACGACGGCTTTTCTGACTTGTCTTTGCTGTCCGCGTCTCCCAGTTGGCTATCTCTTAAGGTCGATCCGTCAGAAAGAACGATCTTGTTCAGACGTCCTACCGGGTTGCCGGTCTTGGATTGGAAAGTGTAAACCGTGACGACGTCGCCGGCCCTCAATGAGTTTTTGGTCCATCCAATAAGGCTGAGCGCCGACGGGCTGCCGGCTTCCGCCGCCCAATGAATGACGTTACCCTTATCATCCTTGACGTCGAACATGGCAATGGAGTGAGGGTTCGCCCATATGAATTTCGTTATCGTGGCTTCCTTCAGAACAATCACTTTTTGCGTGTCGTAGGTGGCGCTCCCGTGATGCGCAAATAGCGGAACACAGGTCATAAGAAGACCAATGACCAAAGCTACCCGGATTCTAGTTGTTACCACTTTCCACCTCCTCTGGAAATCGGCCCCTGGAAACGGGCTGGCCTGCATTGCGATGGATAGCCGCCTGGGCGGACCATTGACGTTTGCTCGCAACACTGGAGGCGGCGCATGAAGCACATTGAAGCACCGCAAGAACGGCACTGTCAAGCGGGCGTCAGCCCTGAAACGGTGTAGATCTCTCTGGAATTGCGAAGTTCGAGGGGGCGATTTCACGCGCCCCCTCGAACTCACCGTTTCTAGCTAGAACGTTAGCTTCAGTCCGAGTTGCATAACCCGCTGGCTTCCCGAGCCGATCAGGGGATTGCCCGCCGCGATGTCGGGTGTCACGCCCGGATTGCCCAGACCTGCGGCGCCGAGCGCATTATTGGCATTGACGGCGCTCGATGAGCCATAAGGGTTGGAAATTTGAGGTTGATTGAGGACGTTGAACAGTTCCCAGCGGAACTGAGCGCCGAACCGCTCATGGAAGGTGAAGTTCTTGAATATGGAGAGATCCCAGTCGCGGAATCCCGAGTCGCGGAAGATGTTCCGTCCCATGTTGCCGAACGATCCCAGTGCAGGAGGAACAATGACAGACTTGCCGTTCGAGGATATGTAGCACCCGAACGACGCCAGCGTAGCCGCGGAGGGGGCATGAGCCGAGCACAAACTGGCGGCTGCGCTGGTGGCCGCCGCAGACAAGGGCACGCCCGGGGACCCGACATATGGGGTCGTAAAGCCACAAGAAACGGTGGATGGGAAACCGGTACAGAAGGGAATGCTGTTCTTGCCGGATGGGAAGTCGAGCGCGTCGCCAAAAATGCTCCAGCGGTCGGCGTTCTCCCCGGTCCCGCTGATATTGTCTCCGTTGTCAAAGGCAATCCACGGCTGCGGGGTTTCATAAGTCACGATGGTGTTGATCTGCCAGCCTTCCAGCAATTGGCCAAAGCCTTTCTTTCCGGGAATGTTGTAGGTGGCCGTAACCGTGAGGCGATGGCGGATGTCGAAGTCGCTAGGTCCGTATTCGAGCTGCGGATTGTTGCTGTCCTGCGGCAATCCGCCGAAGCGATTCAGCGAGCCGTTGTCCAGGCCGTGTGCGTACGTATACCCGGTAGTGAACGACAGCCCCTGAGACATCCGCTTGGTGAGGGTCACCTGCATGCTGTTGTAGTTGGCATGGGACCTGTTGGTCACTTGGTTGATGAACCCCAGGTACGGGAACTTGGTGAAGAAGGGCCGGGCTTCCTGCGTGGCCTGCGAATTATAGCCCGGCGTAGCGTTGGGCCCGCAGGCATCCGCAAGCTGCGTGGCCGTCAGCTTATTCAAGCACCAGCCCGCGCCCAGTGGGGCTTGATTGGCGTCGGCAAAATTTAGCAGCCTGTAGGCGTGATTGCCGACATAAGCAACCTCGACCGAGAAGTTGGAGCCAATTTGGTGCTGAATGCTGAGGTTGTAATTGACGACGAAGGGGTTGCGAAGATTCTGGTTGATACCCATGACGTCGCAGGGGGAGGCGTCCGTCGCGGTGCCACTCGCGTTGCTGGCGCCAGATCCGCATGAGATCCCCACGCTCGGGAACACCCCCGGCCCACCTGCGGGCGCGTTCCAGTTGAGGGAGGTACCATTAATAAATGAGACGCCGAGTGCATTCGTTCCGCCGGGTGTGGCTGGACACGTTATTCGCGAATTTGTGCATACGAGGGTAGCCGACGTGGGCACGGCGGCAGGACTGGTCGAGTTGTCGTTTTGCAGGCCGAATGCCCCCAGGAACGTGAACAGGGGCCAGGACGTGTGAATCAGGCTGCCCCCGGCCCGGACCACGGTGGTCCCTTTGCCTGTGACATCCCAGGCAAAGCCCAGACGCGGCTCAACGCCATTGTGGTCCCCATTCCATAGGGTAGGCCGTCCGCTAGCACCCTGCTGCACGAGTCCGAGGGCCGGGTCGAAGCTGGCCCAGGCGTTGTTCTTCATTTTCATCGGCGAAACGTATTCGTAGCGCAGCCCGAGATTGATCATCAGCTTCGGGGTGGCGTGGAAGTCGTCTTGAACAAACCCGGCAGGAATCACCCAGGTCGCCGTCCGGTGCGGGTCGCCAACCTGGCGAATGGCGTTCGACGGCGTTCCAGCGAAGAAGTCCTCGAGTGGGGTGGACGTACCGGCAAAGAGTTGGCCGCCGTTGAAATTGATAAAGCCCCGGCCGTCAGCAAAGGTGGCGATGTCCCCCTCCAAGTGCGCGAACTCGAAGCCGAACTTGAAGGCGTGCTTTCCCTTCAAATAGGAGACCGCATCCTGAATATCGTAATAAGGGTTGGGGGAATTAAATTGCGGACGGTTGAAATTCGTGCCCAGCATCTGTGCGCCGGCATTAGCAAACCCAAAGACGTTAACGGTAGGCATCCCCCCTGGGTTCGTTATGCCTGT
>QHYR01000192.1 GCA_003223315.1 Acidobacteriota bacterium
CTGCCTAAGAATACTCGGCCTATGAGCAATCCTCTTTCACACAAACGTTTGGCGGTACTCGGCGCAGGGAAGATGGGCGGCATTCTGCTGCGCGCATTCTTGGATCAGAAGCTGGTGTCGCCGGGGCACGTGGCCGCGACGGTGCGGCACGCCGAGCGCGCCGAGAAGCTTGGCAAAGAACTGGGCGTGCGCATCGGCACGGACAACCACGCCGCGGTGCATGGCGCGGACGTGGTGCTGCTGGCGGTGAAGCCGATGCAGGTGGCGGAAGTGTTGCAGGAGATTCACGCGGAACTGAAGGCGGGAAGCGTGCTGGTCTCCATAGCGGCTTCAGTGCCGACGAAATTTATCGAGCAGCACCTGGGGCGCGAAGTCCCGGTGGTGCGCGCCATGCCCAACACGCCGTGCGCCATCGGCTGCGGGATGACGGGGATCGCGCGGGGCACTCACGCCGGCGCGGCGCACGTGGAGATGGCGCGAGCCATGTTCGAGGCTGTAGGGCGCGTGGTCGTGCTGGATGAAAAGCACATGGACGCGGTGACGGGGCTTTCCGCGAGCGGCGCGGCGTTTGTCTACATTATCCTGGAGTCGCTGGCGGAAGGCGGAGTGAAGGTAGGCCTGCCGCGCGACGTAGCCACACTCTTGGCGGCGCAGACCATGCAGGGCGCGGCGAGGACCGTGCTCGAGACCGGGGACCATCCGGCGCTCTTGAAAGACGGCGTGACCACGCCGGCGGGCTGCACCATCGACGGCATCATGGAACTGGAAGACGGCAAGGTTCGCGTGACGCTGATCAAGGCCGTGGTGAAGGCCACTGAGCGGGCCAAAGAATTGATGTTCGACGCGGTATAGAAGGAACTGGCGCGGGTTAAGCCGGCCTCGGGCTGGTGAGCCGGACCTCCCGAGATTCGTACAAGCGTCGACTTACTTCGACCCGGCGAATTATTTCGACGCTGGGGCGAGGCCGCGATACTTCAGCATGGGCTCGATGCTGGGTTCCTTTCCCAGCCACGCAGCATACATCTTGGCGAGGTCCTCGGTATTGCCTCGCGAAAGCACCATCTGACGGAAGCGGTCGCCGTTGGCCCGCGTTAGCCCGCCGTGATCCTCGAACCATTGGAAGGCGTTGTCGTCCAGCATCTCGCTCCACAGGTAAGCGTAGTAGCCGGCGGAGTAGTCGTTACCCCAGATGTGCAGGAAGTAGCTCGAGCGGTAGCGCGGCGGCACGTAACTCAGCGCGATCTGCGCCTTCTGCAATGCCTCCGTTCCGAACGGATCCGGATTTTGCAGCGGCGCGCCGGGCGGAAGTGTATGCCACTGCATATCGAGTTCCGCGGCGGCGAGCAGCTCGGTGAACATATAACCCTGGTTGAAGGTTTCCGCCTTCTTGATCTTGGCGGCGAGTTCCGCGGGCATAGGCGCCCCGGTTTTGTAATGTTTGGCGTAATTATTGAACACCGCAGGATAAGTCGCCCAGTGTTCGTTGAACTGCGAAGGGAACTCGACGAAATCGCGCGGCACGTTGACACCTTCAAGACTGGGGTACTTGGTATCGGCGAATATACCGTGTAGCGCATGACCGAATTCGTGGAACATAGCGGTTACATCATCAAAGCTGAGGAGAGTGGGTTGGCCCTGCACGGGCTTGGGAAAATTAAAAACGTTATAGACCACCGGCTGGATGCCAAGCAGTTTGGATGGATCGACAAACTCGTCCATCCAGGCGCCGCCATTTTTGTTATCGCGCTTGAAATAATCGCCATACCAAAGCGCCAGCGATTTGCCGTTGGAATCGAAGACCTCGAAAACGCGCACATCCGGGTGGTACACCGGAATGTCGTGGCGTTCCTTGAAGGTGAGCCCATAAAGCTGGCCGGCGGCGTAAAAAAGGCCATTCTGGACCACGTTGTTTAATTCGAGATACGGCTTGATCTGCGCCTCATCCAGGTCGTATTTCTGCTTACGGACCTGCTGGGAATAAAACTCCCAATCCCAGGGCTGCAGCTGGAAGCCGCCGTGCTGCGCGTCGATCACGGCCTGGATATCCTTGGCTTCGCTGATGGCTTTCGCCGCAGCCCCGGGCACCAATGCATTCACAAATTTCAGCGCGGCGTCCGGGTTCTTGGCCATCTGATCTTCCAGCTTCCAGGCCGCGTAGTTCGGAAAGCCAAGCAACTTGGCCTTCTCGGCGCGAAGCTGGGCCAAACGGGCGATGGTGTCGCGCGTATCGTTGGGACCGCCGTGTTCGGCGCGATTCCAGGAATTTTCGAAGATGGCCTGGCGGGTCGAGCGATTGCTTAGGGTAGCCAGGTCAGGCTGTTGCGTGGTGTTCTGCAAGGGAATGACGTAGCCGCTCAGCTTGCGCTCTTTCGCTGCTTGCATGGCCGCGGCGATTTGCGCATCGCTCAGGCCGGCGAGCGCCTTTTTATCTGAAGTGACGTAGGCCGCGGCCTTGGCCGCAGCGAGCAGCTTCGATTCGAACGCGGTGGTGAGAGTCGATTCCTCTTCGTTCAGCTTTTTCAGTTTGGCCTTATCGGAAGCGGAGAGATTGGCGCCGGAATGCACAAATTTTTTGTAATCGAACTCCACCAGCCGCAGCGATTCCGGATCGAGCTTGAGCGAAAGCCGTTGCTTATAGATCGCGGCAACACGCGCGAAGAGCTTGGCGTCGAGGAAGATCGCATCCTGGTGCGCCGCCAATTTGGGCGCTTCGATGTCCTTCACTTTCTGCAGGTCAGGATTCAGGTTCGCCGAAGTAACGCCGTTAAACGCCCCCATCACGCGATCCAGCAACCGGCCCGTCTTTTCCATGGCCACAATGGTGTTCTCAAACGCCGGCGCGGCCGGATTATTCGCGATGTCCTGCATCTCCTTGCGCTGCTCCGCCATGCCGGCTTCGATGGCGGGCTGATAATCGCCGTCCTTGATTTTGTCGAACGGCGGCGCCTGAAACGGCAAGGTGCTGGGCGCGTAGAATGGGTTCGCCGGGCCAAAAGGCGCGTCGGCGGTCAAACCAGGCTTAATGCTCAAAGCGACCGCCAGTGCGCCAATGGCGGCCAGAATAATAAATTGTGGCGGCGTGATCTTGGCCCTGCTCGGCCGGATTGTGCTCATCGCTTTTCATTACCTCGTATTCTCGATTGTAAGGGAGACACGGGCCTGCGGGCTACCTCGGTCGCATAACCTGGAACACGATGCGGCTCTGAACGGCAGTCAGCCCGGTACTACTAAAACCACAGTACGGCCAAAATCTGGGTCCAGCGGCCCATTGAAACACGCGGCTGTGGGTCCGAATATCCCCTTGTGAGATTCAGCAGGATGAACACGATAAAAGCGAAAATGCCATGATAACTAGCGCCCCCTTCAGAGAAAAACGCGCCAATCAGCGTTTCTCGTTCTTCGCGGATGCCGAAATTACTCTGCACGACGGAACGTCAGTTCCCACACAGATTGCTGAATTGAGCTCGCGAGGTTGTTACATGGGTACGCTTCTACCCATTCCTATTGGGACGGAATTTCGCTTGCGGATCTCGCACGACATGAGGACATGCGAACTGCAGGGCAAGGTGATCTACCTGCATTCCGGCAGCGGCCTGGGCATTTTCGGCATGGGCGTGCTTATTGAAAAGATAGCCGCTGACGAGCGCTCCGTAATCGACACGTGGCTGTACGATCTCGCCCGGAAGCGGCTTGCCATACCCTTGCCACTGACCTGACCTACGCGCGCGGCAGCGTCTCCAGACAAATACGGCCGGTAGCCATCGCGCCGGCATGGGTAACTTTGGCACAACGCTCATACCAGCCTGACGTGTCGGCGCTAGTTCCTGATAAGTCCTGCCAGCTCAACCGGTCGTGATAATATCACGGCAGGTGCATTCGCCTTGTGGTTAGTCCCGACCAAAGATGGGGAGGTCACCCGTGAAATTCCTTCTGGCTTTTGCTCTCGCTGCGAGTGGTGTGATCGTTTCGGTTCCGCTATTCGCACATCACGGCAACGCGTCGTACGACTCGACGAAGACGGTCACGGTGAAGGGAACGGTGACGGACTACATGTGGGCCAATCCTCATGTTTTCCTGAAGGTCGACGCCAAGGACAACAGAGGCAACACGTTGCATTGGATTATAGAAGCTCAAAACCCACTGTCCCAGACTGAAGTAGGCTGGACCAAGAATACGTTTAAGCCTGGCGATGAGGTCATCGTGGAAATCATTCCAGCCAAGAACGGGCAGCCCATCGGACGTTTCGGTGTCGCGGGACCAACAGCGGGCCTGGCAACACAAGAGAGCCGTATCGTGATCAATGGCAAACAGTTCAAGCCATGAGGAATCGCTCGGGTGAGTGTTCGTGCCGCAACGATTAGCGGACTGACCTATTCCACGCTGGTGTGAGGTTTCGCATGCCGTCGTCGGAGGCTGATTCGAAAGGTCAGAATCTAGCTGACGGAGGGATTTCGGAAATGTCCAAGCGCTGGGCGGTCTTGATCGTTGCTCTCATTACAGGATTGACGTTCTCACCCATTCTGCGAGTGCAAACCGCTGCGCCGCAAGCAGCAGGAGGTGAGGCGAGAAAATGGAATAATATCCCGCCACGCAAGTCTGCATACGCCGGGAAAAAGTCATCCCCCGCTCCGCGCCGTGACCTATCTGGGATCTGGGACGCAGCAGGATTGGATGCGGGAATCCAGGTAAACGGCGCCTTCGAACACCCAGCACTGTTACCACAAAAAGGAGGAGGTGCCGAAGGAGGGCGAGAAGCAGGAGCCGGTGCCGAAGGAGGGCGACTCGACGAGACAGGTATTGAGCATCCTCTGCCTTACACGCCTGTGGGGCTGGCGGCACTGAAAGCCAATAAGCCCTCGGGACCCGGTGTCAGACAAGTCCCCGCTGCGCTTTCCAATGATCCACTGGACCAATGTGATCCGATCGGGTTCCCGCGCATGGAGCTTTATGAATTGAGGACCATCGAGCTCGTGCAGACCGCCAACCGGGTGATTTTCTTGAATGGATGGTACGGCAATTGGCGCATCATCTGGACGGATGGGCGAGAACTCCCCAAGGACCCAGAGCTACGGTGGAACGGGTACTCGGTTGGCAAATGGCTGGATGACTACACCTTCATCGTTGAGACGGTTGGGCTGAATGCAAGAACCTGGCTCGATCATGCGGGTCGTCCGCATAGCGAAGATTTGCGGGTGGAGGAACGGTTTCACCGGGTGGACCATGACAACATGGAGCTCACCGTTACGATTGACGACCCCAAGATGTATACGCAACCCTGGCTGGGCGTCAACAAGTTCCCTCTCCACTTGCTACCATCCGATTTCGATATCCCAGAGTTGCTCTGCTCGCCATTAGACATGGCCGAATATAATCGGCAAATTAGTAATGCTGTCCTTCCCTCAAGGCCAAAGAAGTAGCGAAGGCGAATCGTCAAAAGGAAATCTGAACTGGCAACCATTCATCTCAAGAGCCGCCAAAGGAAGCAAAACAAAAAGGAGGGTCCCCCGACTCTCCCTTTAAATTGGCAGCCAAGCCTTTCGCTCGGCCGTCCGCCAAGCGTCAGTTGCCCGTCCTTACCGCCGAGGCTGGCCTGGGCTGCCCCTTGGGGATGCTCATGTATCCGACGACTTTGTCTTTCCCGATTTGGTTGACCACGAGCTCCAGAGGCACGCGGGTTCCGCGCGTATATTAACATTCGTGCCGCGGAGCTCGACCATGAGATCGCCCACCTTCGAGCGATTGCCCTTGCCGGTGACGGTGAACTCGAAATAATCGCGCTCGCCCACCCGGCGGAGCTCATCGATCTCATCGTGGTTGCGGGCGATGAGGGTGCCAAATTCGGTGCGGGTCATATCGAGATTGTTCCTCGTGGACGCCAGGTCGCTCTTCACGCCATTGATATCACCGCCCAAAGACTTGACGTCCTCTAGGTTCGCTTTGCCGGCGAGCTCCGACTGCACGCTGGTTAGCTTCTTGGAGTAGTCGTCGCGAATCTCACCGTTCTGTCGCCGCGCCGTTGTAACCTCACCTTGAGTCATCTTCATCTTGTCGGTCACGGCCACCAGTTCATTTTGGAGTTGGGTGTTGACCTCCTCGGTCTGCGTAAGGCGCTGGTTCAGGGCCTGGAGATCATGCCCCACGAGCTTATTCTGACCGGTCTGTCTGGCGAGGGCCTGCTCCGCTCTTTTCGCTTGTGTTGTGGCATTCCAGGCCACGCCCAAGCCCAAAACGGACACTGCCGCCAGAACAATTACGGCCAACCACACCCACCGGGGCGTTCCATCTCCCTCTATGCGGGATTCTTCTGCCTGCATGTCTTCTCCGCCGTTGAACTCTTTTTCAAAAGCCTCGCTCATCGAAGGGTCTCCTTCCACTCAAGCCAAATAATCCCTGTAGTCTGCGGGAGATCAGCGGGAATGAAGTCCCCCGGTAAATATCGAATCGAGTGACCATATCGCTTCAAAGGGCGAAACACATCCTGGCCGAAAGGCCAGGAGCACCCTAAAGGGAAACAGCTTCTATGCACTTGAAACCGTTGCTTAAGCTACTTCAAGAGCTATATTTGCAAGCACCTGAGATTCAACGTCGAACCCCGCGCTTTACAGTCACCTCCGGCCCGGCGGTGGTCGACCGACGCATCGCAAGTCGGATAGGGCCTGATAAGTCCTGTTCTCGGAATGTGGCGCGGCCCGGGCCGCGAAAGGCAGTTTACCGAGAATCACTTTTCTCGTGAGTCAACTGTCACTCCGACCAGGGTTTTATGTTCCGTTACAGAAAGTCATAACCAGGCAATTCGGGGTTGCGGGGTCTCGCTACAATGGCTATGTGGCGAAGCAGCTTTGCGCAAACCGAGCGGAATGGTGCCTCCTACAGGGGAAGGCCGCCGTGCGTATGTCGTCGCACTACCAGCTCGGGTGCGATTACGGAACCGCAATGATGATTTCCTGGGAGAATGGTGGAATCGCTCCGATTTACCTATGTGAAAGTCACGCTACCCAGATGGGCCGGTCAGGCACAAGTTGCGAGGGTGTCCTGGCGATGACGCCTCAATCGGTTCCTAGCAACCATGCGACAGAACAGCCGAAGAGCTCGGTTCCATCGGGCAGTCCCGCGGATGCGCAAGTTGGATCGGGAAAGGACTATTTAGCCGTCGTCAAAGCTTCGGTCCCAAGCCTTGCGTCCGGCGATTCCGCAAAGGTTTTGGCGGATGAGGCTATTGGGAATATGGCACGCGAAGACTTCGAGGCGCACGGGACCGTCCTGCAGCGTGTGAAGCCCTCCACGGCAACGGAAGAAAAACAAGCGGCGAGTGCGGACTTGGAGCGCTTATGTGTGTCCCGTTATGGTGGGCGGTGTACGGGTGAGGCGACGGTGCACTGCCCGAAATGCGGGAGGTGGTTCTGTGATGCTCATGCCGAGGATGAGAAGTGGCATCCTTGTGCCCTCACCATTTAGGACTCGAGAAACTCACTCGTCAGTTCACGGCCGATCATTTTGCAATTGAACGGCGCTGCATTTTGAACAGCGGGACTCGCCGCTGCATTCGGGATCTCCGAATGTAGCTTTCTGCCCCTTGGGGGGAGGTCTCAGTTACCGATAATGCCGTTTCTCAGGACTTGGCACACGGCAGGGAGAACGGGCCAAAAACCTCGCAACCGAATTTGAATTTCCCTTCTTGTACAGGCGTGATTTGTTTTCTTGCGCGGGGCTTCAAACTGACCCAGTACCGGCTAAACAGTGTCGGGTCATGCCCGCGCTCTTACTGAAGCGGCTACCAGAAATCGGGGCGCGGTGCAGGAAACGAGACCTCCACTTCCAACAATTGACCACTCAGCGAGCGTGTATTGACGATCTCCGCTTCCGTCGGATTCTGCCGGGTGTTCATGAGCAGTAGCTTCTGTCCACGGCTCACGGCAGCCCTGAGGATCAGCAAACACCCGTTGGAGTTCGCTTTTAGCGCCTTGGTTTCTTTGTAGAACGGGTTTTTGGACTGGCCGTACCCGTATACGAAAACGGTCGCGCCCGATGCCCTGCTTCCCGAGCTATTTTTGGCACCCAGCGCTTGCTTGGAGTCGTTTTGTCCGATCATTTTCGTTGGCCTCGCCTTTAGATAGAGCAGGGTCGGGGCCAAATGAATTCATGTATCTGGCTTAGAATCAATGCGCATACAGAGGATAGAAATTATCCACTGTTCAAAACACGGACGGTGTACACAGTGACTACAGCGCCAAAAGAGGTGCCCAGGCGCTTAAGGTTCCGCTCCGGCAAAAGGAACCAAAGACTAGCTCAAAAGCCAGTTTCCGATAACCGTTTATCGGGACTTGGCTGCCGCAGCCTGCCTTTGGGCGTTGCTGGCCATCTACGGAGACACACGGAGTCGTGGGGTGTAGAATCCACCCCTTCCATGGACCGATTCCCAAATGATCGGGAGGCTCTGGACTTTATAGCTTCGCGGATCGCAGACGAGGCGCAGCGCGATAGTGTTGCGCTTTCTGAAGTTGAACGCAAGATGCTCTACTTCTCGGAAACAGCGTGGACGCTCCCGGACATTTTGGACATCAATGATGAATTCGATAGAGACTACGACCAGGGTACTTATGAAAAAAAGATTTCACGACTAATCAAAAAGGCAGTCAGTCGAGCCCGTAATCAACAACCAGAGGAATTCGAGGCTTGGACCGAAGCTGCCCAACGTCTCAGCAAAGAAGATCGTTATCCTCTTGTGATGGTTGAGCAGGCTCACCTCGGTCCGGCATTCCGGCCGTCTCGGCGGCCATGGGATTTGTGGAAACTCTGGGGCACAGGGATTGCCATCGTGGGCCTGTTTGGCGGCCTGGTTTGGTTCATAAACAAACTCTTTCCCGAAACCAATCTGCCCCCGCTTCCACGACGAGGTAATACTCTCGGAGGCGATTGCTAATCAGGAAAAGGGAGTTTCTTTGAGAGTTCTCAGTGCTGCTAACGCTTTTCCTATCGCCTGCCGTTCCGTATCTCCGTCGGTGCGACCAAATATCGCTCGCATCCTCTGACGGATGGCTGCCTCTGCGGCGGCAACTCGTTCGAGAAGCATTGCCTGGTCCACCTCTAGTAGGGCGGCTTTGTATTGTGGCTCCCACTCGGGGAATTTTAAGTGGAGTTTCATAAGGTTCTCCGTTGGCCTCAGGCCAGGTGCCTCTAGTGAGCGGAAGCAATTCCTCTGGAGGGCTCCCTGGCGAAACGATAGTGTGGCCCTAGAGAAGGTGGAACAGGGCATCCCCCGGGGTTGGCCTGTATCTGGTGGCACAAGAACCGTCGCCCACGGCGGGCACGGCGGAGGGTGTGTGACGAGACGCTTGGACTATACACCCGTCCGCCACCGACTACTAGGCTTCGATTCAGATAACGGAGCCGGATTGCAACTAAGTCCCGATAAGTCCCTTCTCGGAAGAAGGGTAGCAAACGCCCAAACGAGCTTCCGGGATGTTTCGGCGTTACCTAGTGAACTAAGTCCGCGTCTTTGTCTTCTTTTGAATGAGGTGATTACATTCTGCAATCTGATCGTCGATAAGCTTGATTTCTATAGCTAAATGGATCTGGCTTGGATTGTTCGAAAACCGCTGAAAGAGAGGCTCTCGTTCAGCTTTCAACTCCTGAAGTTTTTTTTCTGGCATGGTCCCTTTGAGTGGTGGTAGTTCGAAAAAACAATGACCTCCATCATGATAGCAAGTTCTATCAGCGTGTGCTGCAAAAGCCGAACAGTGGTTTCGAAGCCCTGACACTAGTTCCATCGTCGGATCGAATGGTGGCGCGATTTGGAGCCAACCCCCGATAAGTCGGGCGGTCTCAATGGGTCAGCGCAACACATGCTCGACCCGTCTACTTGCAGGAGTTCTCAGGGCGAGAGTCGGTCGCGAGCGTTGATTGAAAAAAACACTACCCTGTATAGGTCTGATTGAATACAGCCAGACAGATCGGCGCTCCGGGGTGAAGTATTGTCCGATCAACTGATTGGACGGTGTTGCATCGACCGGTTGAGCTGGCACGCCTTCTCGGAATGTGGCTTGAGCGATTAGCCCGACGGCAGGACAAAGGTCGGTCGCAGGCCGCTGGTGCCCCAACTTTAATCGTTGATGTTCAGCTTGTTTTCAGGCTTCGGATGATCTTTTCGCAGTCGCAAATTAGGACGCATCATTTCTCGGAGTGCGAGCAGGAAGATGGCGACCATAAGAATGTCCGCGATAAGTACGAATTGATGGCCGAGGTGCCCGAGCACAATAACGGCGAGAAAGAAACAAAGGAGTCCGATCAAGCGGGGGTTCCTCCCTTCGAGCCTCGCCTGACAGTGAGGACAATTGAACCTCCAGCCCTGCGCCCCAAAGAGAACTCGGGTGGGAATATCGTGATTGCAGGCAGGGCACTTCACCATGCATCTACTCCTTTTTAATATTTCTTACTTTGCGGTGGCCATTGCACAGTGTCAATGGAACCAGAGACACAGTGGTTACTCCTGTAGGGAAATGGAATTCAGGGTTAGCGTGTATCAGTTATTACGTCGGATGCTCGACCGTGGAATGAATACCATTCACAAGGACGAGGTCCCAAAATTGACCAAGACGGAGATTCCCCATTAACAGGGTGAAAAGCAAAGCGGCTTTTAAAGGCAGGTAACGAATGGTCTCAATCAGTTTCGTAGGTTTGACTCATACGCCCAACTCCCGATAAGTCCTTCTCGGAAAATGACCCGCTACACGGCAGCATCGGTGGCTGACGATGGCGGCTTGTGTTAGGATGTGCGGCTCACGACGATGCCCAGACAATACGTCCCCATCATGATTTTTGCGCTGCTAGCGATGGCCTTCCCCGCCGTGACCCTGATTCTCTTCAAATATATTCGGCCGGATTCGCGAGCCACAGGGGCGAAGCTGAAGCCCTATGAATGCGGCATTCCGGCCGAAGGCGACGCGCGCGGGCGCTATTCGGTGCGATTCTATATCGTGGCGATCCTATTTGTGATCTTCGACGTGGAAACGATATTTTTGTTTCCCTGGGCGGTGTTGTATTCGACGCGTGAGGAAGGCTACCGGCTGACGCCGATTTATGGATTGGCGAGCATGTTCGTCTTTTTGGGAATTTTGATTGTGGGTTACGTGTGGCTTTATCGCAAAGGCGCTCTGGAGTGGGTGTAACGCTAGGAGAGAAGAGGTCGGATTTCCCGGCAGGAATTTGGCGGCCGGGAATTTTTTTGCGCGGTTGCCCTGCGTTGTGGCGTGTGTTAGAACCTATGGTTCGAGTTGGAAGCCGTTTGTGGGTGTGTTTGCCGGAAATTTTTAGCTCCGGTTTCGGGAGTCCGGTGGATTCCGCATTCCCGGAATCCCGGAAGACTTCGCGGGACTCCACCGGAGTCCAGAAACCGGACCGCGAGAGCTTGGTCCGGCACGCCGGACTCCAAAACACCGGAGCGCAGTTGAATGTTTTGTTTCCTTTCGGCTCATGACCAACGATTCTGAGGAAAAGCAGCCGCCTCGTCCAGCGGAGGCAGAAAAGCCTGCGGGCACTCCTGCTGCACCTTCCGCTTCCCCTTCTGCTTCGGGCGGAACACCGCCGGGCGAGACGCCTGGTCAGCCGCCGGCTCTCTCTGCTCCAGTAGTTCCCGCTAAACCGCCGGTTGCGGGTCCAGTGAATCCCTCGGCGCCTCCGCCGCCGGCTAAGCCGGCCGCGCCCGCGGCGCCGGCGAAACCAGCAGGACCACCCCCGCCTCCGCGGGAGGCGCCGCCGAAGCCGGCTCCTCTCGACAACGATCTGGTGAAGCGCTACAAAGCGCGGTTTGGCGGCGCGATTGTGGAGGCTTTGCTCGATCGCAAGCAGGCGATTCTGGTGATCGCCGCGGACCGGCTGCTGGAAATCGCGCGGTTCAGCCGCGAGGAGGAAAAGTTCGATCTGCTGACGGATTTGACGGCCGTTGATTGGCCCAAGCGCGAGAAGCGATTCGATCTGGTGCTGAATCTGTATTCATTTCCGAAGAATGAACGCTTGCGCATCAAAGCGCTGCTGGGAGAAAACGAGCCGGTCGCGAGCGTGGAGAGCGTCTGGCCCACGGCCAATTGGCTGGAGCGGGAAGTCTACGACATGTTTGGAATTGTTTTCGAGGGGCATTCCAATTTGAAGCGCTTGCTGCTCCCGGAAGAATGGCAGGGACATCCGCTGCGGAAGGACTACGACATTTTGCAGCAGGATGAGGCCTGGGTGCGCGAAAACCTGGGCATCGAGAGCGGTCAGTAGCCGCCGTGGCCGACCGATACAACCCGGCAGGAGCGAACCTCGAGACCACCGTCCTCGGCGCGGACGAAATCATTCTCAATATGGGTCCGCAGCATCCCTCCACGCACGGCGTCCTGCGCGTGAAACTGCGCCTGGACGGCGAGAAAGTGGTCGGTTCGGAATGCGTGATCGGCTACCTGCATCGCGGCGTGGAAAAGATCGCGGAGCACCGCAGTTATCAGCAGTTCGCGCCGTACGTGGACCGCATGGACTACGTGGCGGCGGTGTCGAACGGGCTGGGCTACTGCGAGGCGGTGGAGAAACTGCTGGGCGCGGAGGCGCCGCCGCGGGCGCGCGTGATCCGCACCATTCTCACCGAACTGCAGCGAATCGCCAGCCACCTTTTCTGGCTGGGCACGCACGCGCTGGATATCGGCGCGCTGACGCCGCTCTTCTACTGCCTGCGCGAACGGGAAGAGATCCTGAAAATTTTCGAGAAGTATTGTGGAGCGCGCCTGACCACGCACGCCTTCCGCATCGGCGGCCTGCAATACGAGGCCTACGACGAACTGGAAAAAGACGTGGAGCGATTTTGCAAGGAGTTCGACAAGCGCGTGGACGAATACGAGGCGCTGCTCACGGAAAATCGCATCTGGGTGGGCCGCACCAAGGGCATCGGCATCCTGACCACCGAGGCCGCGATTGCCATGGGTGTTACCGGTCCGGTGCTGCGCGCCAGCGGAGTGCAGTGGGATATTCGCAAGGCCATGCCGTATGCGGCCTACGATCAGTACGAGTTCAGCATACCGACAGGGAAAAACGGCGACACCTATGACCGTTACCTGGTGCGTCTCGAAGAGATGCGGCAATCGCGAAAGATCTGCCTGCAGGCCATCGAGAATATTCCGCCGGGGCCGATCATGGGAAAAGTGGGCAAAGTGCTGAAGCCGCCGCCGGGTGAAGTGTATCACTCCATCGAAGCGCCCAAGGGCGAACTGGGCTATTACATCGTGAGCGATGGCACGACGCAGCCGTATCGCGTGCGGATCCGCCCGCCGTCGCTGATCAATCTGGAAGCGTTGGACCAGATGATCCGCGGGCATCTGGTGGCCGACGTGGTGGCGGTGATCGGGACACTGGACATTGTGCTGGGAGAAGTGGACCGCTGATGAACGCGATCATGCCCTACGTCTTTCCGGTGCTCTTTGCGCTGGTGATTGTGGCGCTGCTGCCGCTGGTGGCCGGTTACATCGTGCTCATGGAGCGCAAGGTGATGGCGGACATGCAGGTTCGCCTGGGGCCGATGCGCGTGGGGCCGCACGGACTTCTGCAGCCGATTGCCGACGCCGTCAAACTGCTGCTCAAGGAAGATATCATCCCGGAGAACGCGGACCGCCTGGTGTTTTGGGGCGCGCCGCTGATTTCGGTGACCACGGCGATGCTCGCCCTGGCGGCGCTGCCGATCGGTCCTTTTTTTCAAATTGCCGACCTGAATATCGGCCTGCTTTTCATCCTGGGCATCAGCTCCCTGGGAATTTTCGGCACCGTGCTGGGCGGCTGGGCCTCGAACAGCCACTATTCGCTGCTGGGCGCGCTGCGCAGCGCGGCGCAACTGGTGAGCTACGAGACTTCGGCGGGAATGGCCATCGTGGGCGCGCTGCTGCTGGCGGGAACGCTTTCGACGCGCGGAATCGTGCAAGCACAGTCGGATACCGGCTGGTGGTTCATCTTTGTTGCCCCCGTGGGATTTTTCATTTACCTGGTGGCGTCGATTGCGGAAACCAATCGCGCTCCATTTGATATGCCGGAAGCGGAATCGGAACTGGTGGCCGGGTACATGACCGAATATAGCGGCTTCCGCTGGGCGCTCTATTTCCTGGCGGAATACACGAACATGATCGTGGTGGCCTCCATCGCCACGACCTTGTTTTTGGGTGGCTGGCTGCGGCCGTTTGCGAACACGCGCGCCCTCAACTTTCTCGATTATCTTCCGCCGTTGCTGATGGTGTGGGTGGCGGGGTACTGCTTCCGGCGAACACCGAAGCAGCCCGTGGCGGTGCAGAAGATGTTTATGGCCGCGGTGGGTGTGCTGTGCATCGTCCTGGCGGGGGTGCTGGCCATGCCGCTAGTGGCGCCCGCGGGCTCTTTGCTGGCGTCCTCCAAGGCGGGAATCCACGGCGCATTCTGGTTTCTCTTTAAGGTGGGCGCGTATATCTACGTGTTCATGTGGCTGCGCTTCACGTTTCCGCGATATCGCTTCGACCAGTTGATGCGGCTGGGCTGGCAATTCCTGGTTCCGCTTTCGATCGTCAATGTGATGGGGATTGGCCTGGGGCTGGCGCTGCACCGGCAATTGAACTGGCCGAACGGGCTTTCGCTGCCGCTGGGAAATGCGCTCACGGCCGTGGCGGCCGCGTATCTTTTGTCCGCGGCGGAGAAGCATGAGCATCCGCGAGTAGGCGAGGAAGAAGAGGAGACGCCGGTCCATGCTTGATCAGGTGGTCTTCTACTTTTTCGCGGTGCTGGCGGTGGCCTCGGCGATTCTGGTGGTGACGCGGCGGAATGCCGTGCAGAGCGCGATTTTTCTGGTGACGGCGCTGCTGGCCACGGCGGGAATTTTCCTGAATCTGAACGCGGAGTTTTTATTCATCGTGCAGGTGATTCTGTATGCGGGCGGGATCATGGTGCTGTTTGTTTTCGTGATCATGCTCGTCAATATAGACGTGGCGCTGCATCAGGTGCAGTTCAACCGGCAATGGTTCGTGGCCTTGATCATCACGGCAGTGCTGGCGGCGCAGGTGGTGGCGGCGATTGCGGTGAGCCGGGGAAGCTTATACACGATGCCGGCCGCGCCAGCGGGAACACTCGAGCCCAATACCGAGCGCGTGGCGTTCGTTTTGTTTCATACCTATATGCTGCCTTTCGAGATTGCCTCGATTCTGCTGCTGGTGGCCATGGTGGGCGCGGTGGTCATGGCCAAAAAGAGGGTGTGAGCGATGGTGCCGATCGGACATTACATCTTCCTGAGCGCGGCGCTGCTGGCCATCGGCACCGTGGGCATCGTGACGCGGCGCAACGTGATCATCATTCTGATGTCCATCGAGCTGATTCTGAACGCGGTGAACATCAACCTGGTGGCTTTCTCGCGGCTGGTCGGCTCTGTGGAAGGGCAGATCTTCGCCATCTTTATTATCACCGATGCGGCGGCCGAAGCGGCCGTGGGCCTGGGGATCATCATCGCCTTCTTTCGCAATCGCGAGACCGTTTTGGCCGATGAAATGGACATCCTGAAATGGTGAGCGGCAGGGAAGCGCCGGGTTCGAGTTCTCGGAGCATGTTTTATGCCGGCTGAATTTTTCCTGGCGAGCATCTGGCTGATTCCGCTGTTCCCGCTGGCGGGCGCGGCGGCGATGTTGCTCGTCGGGCGGCGGCTTTCCAACAAAGCCGTGAGCTGGGTGGGCGTAGGCAGCGTCGGATTGGCGGCGCTGTTTGCTTTTGGCGCCATCGTGCAGTTGATGGCGCGCGCTCCGGCGCAGCGCTTAGTGGAGATTGTGCTCTTCGACTGGGTTCCCGCCGGCGTGATGCACACGATGTCCGGACGCGTGCTGAACTTCAACGCGCCATGGGGCATGTTGCTGGACCCGCTTTCGGCGGTGATGATCGGGGTCGTGACCGGCGTCGGTTTTCTTATCCACGTCTATTCCGTCGGCTATATGGCGCACGAGGGCGGCTACTATCGCTTCTTCGGCTACATGAACCTGTTCATGTTTTCCATGCTGGTTCTGGTGCTGGCGAACAATCTGCTTTTGCTGTTCGTGGGCTGGGAAGGCGTGGGGCTTTGCAGCTATCTGCTGATCGGATTTTATTTCCTGCGCAAATCGGCGTCCGACGCGGGGAAGAAAGCCTTCGTGGTGAACCGCATCGGAGATGCGGGATTCATCCTGGGACTCTTCCTGCTGCTCGACACGATTGGCACGCTGCGCTTCACCGAGGTCGGCCCGGCCATCGAGGCGGGCGGATTCGCCGTGGGCAACGGCGTGATGACGGCGATCGCGTTGCTGCTTTTTGTGGGCGCAACCGGGAAGTCTGCGCAGATTCCGCTTTACGTCTGGTTGCCGGACGCCATGGAAGGGCCCACGCCGGTGAGCGCGCTGATTCACGCGGCGACCATGGTGACCGCGGGCGTCTATATGATCACGCGCATGAACCTGGTCTTCCAACTCGCGCCTATCGCTTTGGGCGCGGTGGCCACGATCGGCGCGGTGACGGCGATTTACGCGGCGAGCATGGGTTTGGTGCAGAACGACATCAAGCGCGTGCTGGCTTACTCGACGGTCAGCCAGCTCGGTTACATGTTTTTGGCGCTGGGGGTAGGCGCGTTTACGGCGGGAATTTTTCACTTGATGATACACGCCTTCTTCAAGGCCCTGCTCTTTCTCGGCTCGGGCAGCGTAATCCATGCCCTCTCCGGCGAGCAGGACGTGCGCAAGATGGGCGCGCTGGCAAAGAAGATTCCCACGACCACGATGACGTTTTTAGTGGCGACCATCGCCATTTCGGGAATTCCGCCGCTGGCCGGATTCGTGAGCAAAGACGCGATCCTGGCGGCTTCGTTCAATGCGCGGCCGTTGCTTTGGGGAATCGGCTTCGTGACCGCGGGGATGACGGCCTTTTACATGTTTCGGCTGGTGTTCCTCACGTTCTACGGCGAATCGCGCGTGCCGCACGATGTGGAGCACCACATTCACGAATCGCCGCGCTCGATGACGTGGCCGCTCATTATCTTGGCGCTTCTCTCCGTGGTGGGCGGATGGATTGGCTGGCCGGAATCTCTGGGAGGCAGCGATCATTTCGCGCGTTTCCTGGACCCGGTGATCGCGCGGCATGCGCAAGCGATCGCCGCGGTTCCGGAAGCGGCGCAGCACGCCACGGAATATGAATTGATGGCGGTTTCCGTCGCTGTGGCGCTGGTTGGTATTTTCCTGGCGTGGATCTTCTATCTGCGAAGACCGGCCGTGCCGGGCACGCTGGCGGAGAAATCGGGCGGGCTGTATCGGCTGCTATACAACAAGTACTACATCGATCAAGTTTACGATGCCATGTTCGTGAACCGGGCGAAGGATTTGGGCACGACGCTGGGCGCGTTTGATTTGGGCGTAATCGATGGCCTGGGCGTGGACGGCGCGGGATGGGTGGCGCGGATAAGCTCGAGCTTATCCATCGTTTGGGACGAGTGGATTGTCGACGGCCTGGTGAACCTGGCGGCGCGCATCGTTTGGATTTTCAGCTACCCGGTGAGGATGATTCAGAGCGGGCGCGTATCGAATTATGCGCTGCTGATCGTTTTGGGTGTGCTGGTCTTTTTGGGCTACTACCTGCGGGTGACCGGCGTGACGCTGCACAACGTGCTGCATTAAAACGCTAGGGAGATGCAAGTGAACCAAACTCATATCCTAAGCTGGATCCTGTTCACGCCGGTCATTGGTGCGATTGTGTTGTTATTTATTCCGCGCGAGCGCGACAACCTGCACCGCGTCATCGGAAACGTATTCGGGATGCTCGGCCTGGTCGTCTCGCTGCCGCTGATCTGGCGATTTCAGATCGGGACGCCCGGCTATCAGTTCCGCGAAAGTTACGACTGGATTCCTTCCATCGGCGCGCACTATTCCCTGGGAATCGACGGTATCAGCTTCCTTTTGATCATGCTGACCACGATTCTGGGCGCGATTTCCATTCTTTCGTCGTGGAGCGCGATTCAGACCCGCAAGAAGGAATACTACATTCTGTTTCTGCTGCTGCAGACGGGCATGCTGGGCGTCTTCATGGCGCTCGATTTCTTTCTCTTCTACTTGTTCTGGGAAGTGATGCTCGTCCCGATGTACTTTCTGATCGGCGTGTGGGGCAGCGACCGGCGGCTCTATGCGGCGATCAAATTTTTCCTCTACACGCTGGCCGGATCGGTGCTGATGCTGCTGGCCATTCTGGCGCTTTACTATCGCGCGCATGAACTGGCCGGGGCGGCGGCCGCTTACACGTTTGACATTCCCACGCTGCTGGGTGCGGTGCCGCAGTTTTCGACCACCCTGCAGCGGATTTTGTTCTGGGGCTTCTTCTTCGCCTTTGCCATCAAGGTGCCCATGTTTCCGTTCCATACCTGGCTTCCGGATGCGCACACCGAGGCGCCCACGGCAGGGTCAGTCATACTGGCCGGCGTCCTGCTGAAGATGGGCACGTACGGGTTCATCCGCTTCTCGCTGCCCCTATTGCCGACCGATGCGGTCGCGCGGCAGCACATCATCAATATCCTCATGGTGCTCTCGATCGTGGGCATCATTTATGGCGCCCTGGTCTGCATGATGCAGAAAGATATGAAGAAGCTGATCGCTTACAGCTCCGTGAGCCACTTGGGTTTCTGCACGCTGGGAATATTTGCGCTGAACCCGCACGGCGTCTCCGGCAGCGTCATCCAGCAGATCAACCACGGGATTTCCACCGGCGCGCTCTTCCTGATCGTGGGCGTGCTATACGAGCGGCGGCACACCCGATTGATCTCTGAATATGGCGGGCTTTCCACGCCCATGCCAAATTTTGCCGCCATCTATATGATTGCCACGCTCAGCTCGCTGGGCCTGCCGCTGCTCAATGGCTTCATCGGCGAATTTACGATTCTGAGCGGCGTCTTTCAGGTGAGCTTGCGCTGGACGGCGTGGGCCGTGGTTGGCATCGTTCTGGGCGCCGCCTACCTTTTGTGGCTCTACCAGCGCGTGATGTTCGGGCCGGTGACCAATCCGGCGAACGAGCATCTGCCGGATTTGAACCTGCGCGAATACGCCACGCTGGTGCCGCTGATGCTGCTGGCCTTCTGGATCGGCATTTATCCCAAGCCGCTCTTCCGCGTTCTGGACGTTTCGGTGCGGCAGATCGTGGAGCAGGTGAATCCGGGCTATTACAACTCTGCGACCGCGCAACGCTACGGAGAAAAGCCGCCCGTCGCCGCGCCCAGTGAGGCTGCTCGAAGCGAGAGAAATGGAGGCGAGTCCGATTCCACCAAAGCTGCAAAGCGGGTCACTCCGAATCCCAGCGCGATGATCGCGTCGTCCGCCCCCTTGGCAGCAAATACGGCCGCAAGCGCAGCGGAGAAGCGCTAAGCGCATGGATACCGCCGCATTTCGCCACGACTTCTTCTTGATTCTGCCGGAGGTGGAGCTCGCGCTTTTCGGCCTGGCCATCCTGCTTTTCGATTTCATGCTGGGAGTAAAAGACAAAGCCGGCAATGCCGTCTTTGCCATGCTGGGCGTGATCTTCAGCGGCATTTCGCTTTACCGGCTGCGGCCGCTCGGTCCGGGAGCGGTGGGCGGCTTCAATAGCTCCATTGTGGTGGACCCATTTTTCCTGTTTTTCGGAATGATCTTCCTCATCGCCACGGCGCTGGTGATTCTGCTTTCGGTGCGCTACCTGCAAATCGAAAACGAACATCACGGCGAATATTACGCCCTGCTTCTGTTTGCCACGGTCGGGATGATGTTCATGGCCTCGGGCTACGACTTGATCGTGCAGTTCCTTGGCTTGGAGACCATGGCCATCAGCTTCTACATCCTCACGGGCTTTTTGCGCCACCAGCGGCGCTCGAATGAAGCCGCGGTGAAATATCTGCTGCTGGGCGCGTTCAGTTCGGGCCTGCTGGCCTACGGCTTCTCGCTGCTGTATGGAATCAGCGCCATGGCCCAGATCAATGGGCCGCTCGGATTGCCACTGCAAGTGCCCCGCACGAATATCGACGTGGTGCGCACGGCGCTGGAGCTGCGCGGGCCGGCGGATTTGCTGGTGATTCTGGCCGTGGTAACGGTCGTGGCGGGACTTTTCTTCAAGGTGGCCGCGGTGCCTTTCCATCAATGGGCGCCGGACGTCTACGAAGGCGCGCCGACGACGATCACCGCGTACGTTAGCGTGGCTTCGAAGACGGCGAGCTTCGCCCTGCTGCTGCGGCTCTTCCTGTACGCGTTCTGGCCGGTGCGCGTGAACTGGGTGGGCATCATCGCGGCGGTGGCCATCGCTTCGCTGACGCTGGGCAATTTCGCGGCGATCACGCAGACCAACGTCAAACGGCTGCTGGCGTATTCTTCGATCTCGCACGTCGGCTACATCCTTCTGGGCCTGGTGGCGGCGATGAGCGGGCCGGATGGAAACGAGACGGGCTTGAAGGGCATCGCCTTCTATCTGTTTGTCTATGCGTTCATGACCATCGGCGCTTTTGCCATCATTATTGTGCTGCGGAGGCAAGGGCTGATCGGCGATGAACTGGACGACCTGAATGGGCTTTACCAGCGGAGCCCGGCCTCGGCGGTGCTGCTGCTCATTTTTATGCTTTCGCTTGCGGGGATTCCGCCGCTGGCCGGCTTTGTGGGCAAGTATTACATCCTCCTCGCGCTGATCGAGACGGGGCATTATTATCTGGCGCTGTTTGGCGCGCTTTATATCGTTCCCGCGCTCTATTATTATTTCCGCATCGTGGTGCATGCCTGGCTGCGCGAGCCGGCAGGCGAAGGGCGCACCACGGTGACGCCGGGGCAATCGGTGGCGCTGGCGGTGATGTGTTTTGTCACGGTGGTCGCCGGCATCTATCCCGAGCCCTTTATTCGCCTGGCAACTTATTCGCTTACTCTGCCGTCCGTACTCTTTGCCCGATAAAGATCGAGATTCGAAGCCTTCTCCGGCGCCGCGGGGCGATCCGCAGGGGTTTGCCCGGCAACTCGCCAACGTCATGGACCTGCCGTTTGTGCTGGTCGGAAGCGTGGTGATCGGCGCCGGACTCGGTTATCTGCTCGACAAGCGGCTGGGCACTTCGCCTGTTTTTGCTTTGCTCCTGGGCGTGCTTGGATTTGCCGGCGGAATGTTTGAAGTAATCCGGCGGCTCTCGGGAAAACGCAAAAATGGGCAGTGAGCCATTTGGAAGCGCGGCGCTGCGCCGGGTCGAATGGCTCACGCTGGCGCTGGGCGGTGCAGGCGCGGCGTGGGCGGGGTGGCGCTGGGGATGGGTGGGGACCGCGGGATTGGCCATTGGCGCCGCGCTTTCCTGGGTGAATTTCCGCTGGCTCAAGGGCAGCGTGCAGGCCTTCGGCCGCGCCGCGACGGCGCAGGCGGGTTCGCAGAATGTGCGCGTGCCGGCCAGCGCGTACATTAGATTCTTTGGGCGCTTCGCTTTGCTGCTCGGAATTCTCTATGTTATTCTCACGCGTTCGTGGCTGCCGGTGATTCCCGTGCTTGCGGGACTTTTTGCGTCGGCCGCCGCGGTGGTTTTGGCGTTGGTTTACGAATTGTTGTCGAGCGGGGTGCGGCAAAACGCAAGCGGCTCCTAGCGCTCCGGGCGAGCGTGCGTGGAGTTAAGCCGGAAGGCCGATGGAAGAGCACATCCTGGCAATCACAAAGCTGGTGAATGCGCTGCTCGGCAAGCCGGCCTTGGCGCTTTTGAACGCTTTG
>QHYR01000193.1 GCA_003223315.1 Acidobacteriota bacterium
GCCGATTGCCTGGCCATGATTCGCGAGTTGCTCGGTTTTCTGCCGTCGAATAATCTGGATGACCCGCCGCGGCGCGCCTGCAATGATCCCGCCGAACGGGCGGATGCTTCGCTCGATGAGCTCGTTCCCGCCGACGCCCGCGCGCCCTATGACATCGAGCAGGCCATTCACGCCGTGATGGACGACCACTATTTTTTCGAGGTTCAGGAGCACTTCGCGAAAAATCTGGTCATCGGTTTTGCGCGTCTCGACGGCAGGCCCGTGGGCATCGTGGCGAATCAGCCGGCCGTGCTCTCCGGCGTGCTGGATATCAACGCCTCGGTGAAAGGCGCGCGTTTCGTGCGCTTCTGCGACGCGTTCAATATTCCGCTGATCACGTTTGAAGATGTGCCCGGCTTCCTTCCCGGCACGCAGCAGGAATTTGGCGGGATTATCCGGCACGGCGCCAAACTGCTCTTCGCTTTTGCCGAGGCCACTGTGCCCAAGCTGACCGTGATCACGCGAAAGGCCTATGGCGGCGCCTATTGCGTCATGGCCAGCAAGCACATCCGCACAGACGTGAATTTGGCCTGGCCCACCGCGGAAATCGCGGTCATGGGCCCCGAGGGGGCCGTAAACATCGTCTACAAACGGGAGATCGAAAACGCGCCAGAGGCAGAACGCGAACGGCTGCGCGAGCAAAAGATCGCGGAGTTTCGCGCTCGCTTCGCCAATCCCTATATCGCCGCGGAACGCGGCTATATCGACGCGGTCATCGAGCCGAGAGAGACGCGCAGGCACCTGATCACCGGCCTGCGCGCGCTCGAAACCAAGCGCGACTCAAACCCGAAGAAAAAACACGGCAATATCCCGCTTTGATCAACAATCCGTACGAATTGACGGGCGGCTAAGCGGCTGGATATGATCGGCGGCTAATCTTCTTCCGTCGGAGGTGGTAAATGCCGGGGAAAACGAAAGCGGAAAAGACCTCCGCGCAAGCGAAAGCCGGAAAAACGCCTTATCGCGTCAAAGCGGAGAGCATCGAAGCCTGTAACTGTCAGCACGGCTGCAATTGTCAGTTCGGCGGTTATCCCAATGAAGGTAAATGTGAAGCTATCATCGGCTTCGAAGTGAAGGCTGGCCGATTCGGAAATGTTTCCTTGAATGGCCTGCGCGCCGTGGTCGCCTTCAAATATCCCAAAGCCATTCACGAGGGACACGGCCACGTTATCCTGTTCGTGGACGATAAGGCGAGCCAGGAGCAGGTGGACGCCTTTACCACGATTCTGTCCGGCAAGCTCGGAGGAATGCCGTGGGAGGCGCTGGCCGGAACCATCGAGCGGTTTGAGGGACCGTTTCGAAAACCCATCGAGATGCGCCTGAATGGCGTGAGATCGGAAGTGCGCGTGCCCGGCGCGGTCGAAATGAAGTTTACTCCGCTGCGCGATCCCGTCTCGGGTAAGGAGAAGGAAGTTCATATCGTTTATCCGAAGGGCGGCTTCTTTTGGAATGACGGGAACATAGCGACTACGGAGACCATGCGCGTCGAACATGGAAGCTTCCGGATGGAGTGGCCGAACAGATACGCTGCCGCGGCCGAAGTGAACTGGACCAACCAAACATAGCCTTATGCCCAGTGCGGGTGTCGCTGCTACTTCTGCCCTCGAACGCATGATTCGCCGGGATCGGCTCATCGTGGTGCTGGGGCTGCTGGCAATCCTTGCGCTTTCGTGGAGCTATCTCGTCACCACGGGCGCCGGCATGCGGACCATGCTCGGCGAAGCCGAGATGCATGCCGCCATGGGAATGGCGGAAATGCAATCTTGGCCACGCGAGCTAGTTGCGCTTTTTGTGATGTGGGCCGTGATGATGGTTGGCATGATGCTGCCCTCGGCGGCGCCCCTCATTCTATTGATACTCGGGGTCTATCGCCGCCGCGACGACCGTCACACGCGCCTGAACAGCATATTATTCGTCAGCGGCTATTTGCTGGCGTGGGCGATATTCAGCCTGGCCGCTGCCGCGGGACAAATCGCCCTTCGTCGTGCCGCACTTCTCTCACCGGACATGGCGGCCCGGTCGGGCGCGTTGACCGCAGCCATTCTCATTATTGTGGGCGTCTATCAATGGTTGCCCATCAAAAACGCATGTCTCGCCCACTGCCGATCCCCTCTCAGTTTTCTGAGCCAGCATTGGAGAGAAGGGCTTGCGGGAGCGGTCCGCATGGGCTTTTTTCACGGACTGTTCTGTGTGGGCTGCTGTTGGGCACTGATGACGCTCCTATTCGTCGCGGGCGTGATGAACTTGCTCTGGGTTGCTGCCATTGCCGTGTTCGTGCTCGTTGAGAAGCTGTGGCGTCAGGGATTGCTTTTTGGTCGCGTCGCGGGAGTCTTATTGATCCTCTGGGGTACCTACGAGTTCGCCCACGCTATGTAGAGCTGCTTTGGCAACGAACAACCCCTAATTGGCGGCTTCGTTATTCAGTCGCAGAAAACCGAAAAAGGATTTGCCGCGACCTGCGCATTCCCATGCCTGAGTGACCCACTGTCGTAATGCTAGAATGCACGCGCGTTCGGCTGCCGAATCATGTTCAAAAAGCTGCTCATCGCCAATCGCGGGGAGATCGCGGTTCGCATTCTGCGCGCCTGCCGCGACCTGGGAATCACGGGCGTCGCGGTTTACAGCGAGGTGGATCGCGCCGCGCTGCACGTGCGCATGGCCGACGAAGCTTACCCCATCGGGCCTGCACCATCGCGTGAGAGTTATTTGCGCGTCGATAAGCTCATGGATATCGCGCGGCGCGCGGAATGCGACGCGCTTCATCCGGGTTATGGTTTTCTGGCGGAGAATCCGGAACTGCCGCGCGCCTGCGCCGAGGCGGGCATCACCTTTGTGGGCCCGTCGCCCGCGGCGATGGAGCGACTTGGTTCAAAGACGGCTGCGCGTGAACTCGCTTATCGGGCGGGCGTGCCGATGGTTCCGGGAGTTCGCGAACCAATCCCACAACTCGAGACAGCGCGCCGCATTGCGAGCGAAATCGGCTACCCCATATTGCTGAAAGCCGTTGCCGGAGGAGGCGGCAAAGGCATGCGCGTGGTGGCGGGCGCGAATGAACTGGCCGCCGCCTGGCGCGATGCGGCCTCCGAGGCGCTCAACGCTTTTGGTGATCAGCGCGTTTACATTGAGAAATATTTGGAACGGCCCCGGCACATCGAGATGCAAATCTTCGGCGATTCCTACGGGAACGTCATTTATCTCGGGGAGCGCGAATGCTCGGTGCAGCGGCGGCATCAGAAGGTGATCGAAGAAGCGCCATCGCCATTTATGACAGCCGAGTTGCGCCGCGATATGGGCGAGGCGGCGCTTCGCCTGGCACGAGAAGCGGGGTATACCAACGCGGGTACGGCCGAGTTTCTGGTGGATGCGAACCGCAACTTTTATTTCCTTGAAGTGAACACGCGGCTGCAGGTGGAGCATCCGGTTACGGAAGCCGTCACCGGGCTCGATCTGGTCAAGCTGCAACTACGCGTCGCTGCGGGCGAACGATTGGCCATCACGCAGCAAGATGTGAGCTTGCGCGGGCATGCCGTGGAATGCCGCATCTACGCGGAGGATCCGGAGAATCATTTCTTTCCTTCACCGGGGCAAATCATCTCCTGGCGCGAGCCGCATGGGCCGGGGATTCGTCTGGATGAGGGCGTCTATTCCGGCTGGACCGTGCCCGGCGACTACGATCCCCTGCTCGCAAAATTGATTGCCTGGGGAGCCGACCGCGCGGAAACATTGGCCCGTCTGGCCAGGGCTCTCGAAGAATTGGAGATCGCGGGAATCCGGACCAATACCGCTCTTTTCCGAAGAATTCTCGCCGAAGCCGATTTCCAGAACGGTGCAGTGCACACCCGCTGGCTCGATGAACGCCTGGCCTCTCTTTTGGCTCCTCGCGAAAAAGACGCCGATTCCCGGGGCGAAGCGCTGGAAATAAGGGTTGCGATGATCGCTGCCGCTCTCTGGCACGCCGCCCAAGCCAAATTTGCGAGTGAACAGCCAGCGCAGCCCGCCTCCCGGTGGCGCGACGATGGAAGGCGCGAGCAAATCTCGCGCCTTCCCGACCGCCGACCATGAAACCCGCCCGCCTGCGAATTTTGCCGAATGGAGTGCCTGCCCTCCTCCGCGTTGCGAGGCATGTGAAATGAAATTGGAGGTGTGCATCGGAACGCTGGCTCGACAGGTCGAAATCCAACGCACGGGCCCGAATCAATTTATCGTAGGCGGCGAGGACAGCGCCCAAATTGATGCCCTGGAGGTGGCCCCGAATACCTACTCAATCCTCGTGAATGGACGCGCATTCGAGGCCACCGTGATACCGGCGGCGGAAGGAGTGCTGGTGCGCTGCGGCGGCCGCGAATTCCACGCCACAATTTTCGATCCTCGCGCGTGGCAAGGCGGTCTGGGCGCGTTATTCGGAGCGGAAGGAAAACAGCGGGTCATCGCGCCAATGCCAGGGAAGGTGATTCGCATTCTGGTGAGCAACGGTGAAGCCGTTGAGGCTGATCAAGGCCTGGTCGTAGTGGAGGCCATGAAGATGCAGAATGAAATCCGGTCGCCGAAGGCCGGGACGATTGAGCGCATATTCATTCGCGAGGGGCAAGCGGTCGCGGCAGGCGAAGCCCTGGTTACCATCGATTGAGGCGCGACCGAACTTTCTATTCAGGGCTGGTTCAGGGCTGCGACGGAGCGGGCGTGCTTGCCGCAGGCGGGGCTAGAGCGCTGCTGCCGAACTTGGGAATCTGGGGTAATTTTCCGTTCGATTCGATTACCTGCAGGGCGAGGTAATTGGTGACTTTAGCGCCGTCGCGCGCCTCAGCCATATACGCGGCTCGCAAGAGCTGCTCTTTGCGGTTCCGCAAGGTATCTCGAATGGATTGCTGCACCTGAGAACTAGAGAGTTCGCGCTGACCCGGCGCCTCTTTGGCCATCAATTTCAGAATATGGTAGCCGTCCTTAAGGGGCATGATGGGGCTGACCTCGCCCACCTTGAGGCCGACCACCGCCCGTTTCAACGCCGGGTCGCTCTGATTCAACGAAGACTCGGGAACATAGCCCAGATCGCCCCCTGAAGAGGCCGTGGCCGGATCTTCGGAATAGTCCATGGCCAACTGCGTAAAATCGGCGCCATTCGCGAGTTGCTGCAGGAGCGCCGCGGATTTGCGGCGAGCTTCCACGTCCGTCGTGGCGTCGTCGTTCTTGCGATTGTGCAGCTGCGGATCTTTGTGCGGGGTGACCAGGATTTGCGCGACGCGATATTGCGTTTCGGCCACATTAAACTGGGCGCGGTTCTGATTGTAGAAAGCGGAAATATCCTGATCGGTAATGGAGATTTTCGCCACCACTTCGCGATTCAGCAGTTTTTGAACGGAAAGCTGGCGGCGAATATCGTCTTTTAGGTCGTCCGGGGTCACGCCGCGATCTTTGAGCTGCCGCTGGAATTCATCCTCGGTGTAGGGGCTCTTGAATTCCGTAAATTTATCTTCGACTTCGCCGTCGGTGGCTTCGAGGCCCAGCTTTCTGGCGCGCTGGATCAGAATGTCGTTATTAATGATCTCGTCTAAAACATTGAGAGTGAGGGACAGTGCCTCTTCCTGAGACGGGGTAGGCGCCTGCGGGTTCAGGCGGCTTTTGTAATATTTTTCGGCTTCGGCGCGATGGATTTGCTCACCGTTGACAATCGCCCAAACGTCGGGCCCGGATGGCGCCACATCGTGTTTGCAACCGACGGCGGAGAGCGCCGAAAGTGCCAGCGTAGCGGCGAATACTTTTCTTACCACGTGACGACCTTGCCGGAAGGGTTGTTACGGCGAATCAAGCGGCCTTCTTCACGCGACCCGAACGCAGGCAAGCAGTGCAGACGCGTATCTTCTTGCGCGCCCCGTTCACCAGTGCGCGGACGCGGCGCAGATTGGGGTTCCAGCGGCGACGCCGCGTATTGTTGGCGTGGCTGATCACATTTCCGTAATGCGGGCCTTTCCCGCAAATCTGACATCGTTGGGCCATGCAAGCTCCTGCGATGATTTGGAGCAGGCATTCTAGCAGAGATTTTCCAGCCGAACAAAAGCGGAGTGCCACAACAGAGAATCGTCGCGTGCGTTGGGGTGGCTTACGAACTGCGTGACGCCGCGAGGGTGTTGGGGTTAGACTTCGCTGGCGATCACCCTGCCCGCCGCCGTAGGCGGCGCGTGAAACGCTGGAGCGGGGCGCAAATCAATTTTACAAACGGGCATTCCCGTATCGACGGATTTCGATGTTTCGGTTTTCGGAGGATGACATGCGAAAGCTTGGTTTGATAGTGGTGCTATTGGCGATCGGCGTGGGAATCGGTTTTTGGATTTCCAACAGGCGGGCGGCAGTTGAGGGACAAGCGAAACCTGGAGCCGGATTCGCCGCCATTCCCGGAGCGCTTGGTTCCGAGGATCTCACCGGACCATATGAAGTGGTAAAGGGCTGGCCAAAAGACATCAGCACTTTGCCCGGAAACGAAAAGTGGACTTATGGCGCGGGGGAGAGCGTCTTCGCGGAAAGTCCCAATCGCATTTACATGCTCTTCCGCGGCGAACTGCCCAAGATGGCCCCGCCGAAAGCAAAGTTGCTGCCGGAACTGGGGCCTAGCATCAGCTTCCCGGTAGCCGGCTTCTGGCGTGACGCCACCGTCGCTTCTCTTCCGGGCACCGGCGGCACGGACAACAACATGGCGGAGTGGATGACCGCTTGGGAAGGCAAAGCGCCTGACATCGGCATCAAGGGCCCGCCATATCGTAAGCTCGGCGTGGACGCGAACTGGGAGAATTGCCTCGTCGTGGTCGACGGCAACGGCAACATCATCGAGACCTGGAAGCAGTGGGACAGCAAATTCCGCCGTCCGCATTCGGTCTACATTAGCCCCTATGATCCGGATAGGAATGTCTGGGTGGTAGACGACAACATGCAGGTCATCTACAGGTTCACTCACGACGGCAAACAGCTTTTGCAGACCATCGGCACTCCGGAGAAGGAGGGCGCGGACGCCACGCACTTCAATCGGCCCACCTACCTTGACTGGCTTCCCGACGGCACCTTCTTCGTCTCCGATGGCTACACCGGCACGCGCGTAGCCAAATTCGATAAGAACGGGAAATTCCTGATGGATTGGGGCATCAAGGGCGGCCCGCGAGGCGGCGGCGAGAACGAACCGGTGGAGACGCGCCCCGGCTACTTCAGCAACGTCCACGGCATCGCCATAGATCAGAAGACCCGCCAGGTTTTCGTGAACGACCGAAATAATCACCGCATTCAGGTGTTCGACGAGAACGGCAAATACCTCCGCGAATGGAAGGTGGACGCCAACCCATCGAGCCTGCACCTGCTCTACATTGGATCGGGCAATACCATCTGGACCTTTGACCGCACCACCAACAAGATGGTCGAGTGGGACCTGCAAGGCCACCTGCTTTACTCTTGGGGATCTATGGGAGCTTTCCCGGGCGGCCTGTGGGGCGTACACGGGGTCAGCGTGGACCAGGACGGGAATTTGTACGTGGCTGAGGTGGACGCCGGCCGCGTTCAGAAATTCGCTCCCAAGCCGGGAGCCAATCCCGCGTTCATGCTCGCCAAGCCCATCTACTCGGCCTGGAAGGACTGAACTACCGAGGCGGGCCGGAGCTTCCGGCCTCGGCCCGCCCTCGAGCGCAAAGCCATTCATCGCGGCAAAGCAGCTGGCGCCAGTCTGGTTGCCCGAATTCCCATTAGGCAAATACGTAACTATTTAGTTGACGTACCCGCATGTGTATAATCTCGGGCACTTGTTCAGTGAGGCAGGGGTCCTCGTATGCCTGAGACGCTTCCGATAAAGCCAGCCGACCTCCTTATTGATGAGGAAAACCCCCGTTTAGCCGAACCGAATACAGGTCAGCGCGAGGCCCAGCGCGCTCTCGCTCTGCATCTCGGCAAGAAACTTTCCGCATTAGCTACAGATATTGTCCAGTACGGATTAAATCCCTCAGACCTGCCCATCGTAATGCCCCACGCCAGCAACCCGGCAAGGTACGTCGTCCTCGAAGGAAACCGACGACTTGCCGCGCTAAGAGCGCTGGAAAATCCAGAATTACTCGCCGACGCAGTGAGCAAGGACGTTCTAACCAAGGTTCGCCAGCTGAGCAAGGAGTACCAGAAGAACCCGATCGATGACGCCCTCTGTATCGTTGTTAAGAACCGCGAAGAGGCGCGCCACTGGATCGAGTTGAAGCATACCGGGTTAAATGAAGGTGCGGGGCTTTTTCCGTGGGGCTCAGACGAAACTGCACGATGGCTCGCCAGATTGGGCAAACCGCCGCAGCCCCACACGCAGGCCCTCGACTTCCTACAGCGGAGGGGCGATTTGACGCCCGAACTGCGACGGAGAGTTCCAGCTACTAGCCTCAGGCGTTTAATCGGGACGCCTGAGGTACGAGAGAAGCTTGGTCTTGAGTTGCAAAATGGGACGCTCTACTTGCTTGCCGATGGGACGCGAATCGCAAAGGCTTTGATGCACCTCGTCAACGATCTGGCCTCCGGTCGAACTAAGGTTGGCGATATTTACAAAAAATCGGATCGGGTGAAATACGCCAAAGACCTTCCCTCCTCCGTTGTGGTGACTCCCGCGATGAGTAGTGGTCAGGGCGTTGCTATCACTACTGGCGAGAAAAGCGCGAAGCCAAAGTCGGGCGGGAGGACAGCAAAAACACCGAAGAAGCGCGACAGGCTAATTCCACGCGATTGCATCCTGAATATTCCAAAAGGTCGTATTAGTGACATCGAAGGTGAACTACGCATTGTGCGACTTAGTGACCATACCAATGCAGTCAGCGTGCTATTTCGAGTTTTCATTGAATTGAGCATTGACTCCTACATTACAAGCCATCCGCTGGGAGTCACCGAGAGCGACAAATTACACAAGAAGCTTGAGAAGGTGGCGACCGATCTCGAGACCCGAAAGAAGCTCAACCGACAGCAAGCGAGAGCGGTCCGGCACGCAAGTATGAAAGATTCGTTCCTAGACCCAGGCGTGACACTTTTGAATGCCTACGTTCACAATCAATACGTCTTCCCAACGCCAGGCGAGTTGCGGACCCATTGGGATAAGTTGCAGTCCTTCATCGCAGCCATGTGGACCCCGTGAAAGAAACCGCGGGCCAAGCAAGAGCGAACCGTTAGGATAGCGCCCAATGCCTTTCTATACGCCCCTGCGCTATCCCGGTGGTAAACGTCGGCTCGCTCCGATCGTGATGCGTCTGTTAGAAACTAACCGACTAAAGAACGTCGATTACGCCGAGCCATATGCTGGTGGGGCGGCCATCGCACTTGCCCTTCTTTTCGAGGAATACGCCTCAACAGTCCATATAAACGATCTGAGTCGCCCGGTCTACGCCTTCTGGCACACAGTGCTTAATGACACCGCCGAGCTATGCCGCAAAGTTGGGTGCGTCAAAGTCACAATCAGGGAGTGGCGCCGCCAACGCGCCGTCTACGAAGAGCGAAACACCTCCGATCTCAGCGACCTGGGATTCGCGGCGCTTTTTTTGAATCGAACGAATCGCTCCGGTATTATCGACGGCGGTGTAATTGGCGGACAGCATCAAACGGGACAATGGGGTTTGGATGCCCGCTTCAATAAAACCGAATTAATTCAACGCATAAAAAGAGTCGCAAGATACAAGAACCGAATCGCCCTCTACCGGTCGGATGCGATAAATTTCACCGATGAAGTGCTTCCTCGACTCGGCGCGAATGCGTTTGTATTTTACGACCCGCCATATCTCGAAAACGGAAGGGATCTTTACCTTAACACGTACCAGATTGCAGATCACCGCCGGATGGCCGAGCGCATCAGGAAGCTAGAACAACCCTGGATTGTGACCTACGACTATGCCGCAATCCGCGCAAACCTCTACCCATCCCATAGCAGGATCATTTATGGTCTGCCGTACAGTGCACAGAGCCGATACCGAGGAAGGGAAGTAATATTTATTTGCCATTCCCTCAAAGTGCCCAAGTCCTGGCTCAATTCACGAATACCTATGGCACGGCCCAAGAGCCCCTACCCCCTCTACGGAAGAATGAAACTAGTCAAACCTCACGCCGAAAGGAAGAATAGGACCGAAAGTGATGAAACGTAAAACGAGTATCGCGCACGATGAGGCCATGATTCGCCGCATTCGCAAGGACCCGGAGTTTGCTGCCGAGTACCTCAAAGCCGCGCTGGAAGATGCGGACGAACCGCGTGTCACTGCTGATTGCTTTGCGCCACGTCGCACAGGCGCGAGGAATAGCAAGGATCGCGAAGGCTGCTGGGATCGAGAGAGAGAGCCTGTACCAAGCCTTGTCGGCTCGCGGCAACCCTCGTCTGTCCACGTTATACGCCGTTGCCAAAGCAGTCGGCTTAAGGCTCACGGTCGAAGCCGCTTAGAACCCTCGAAAGTGCTGCGGGTGACACAATCCCCCTCCCCCGCGCCGGGCTAAGCACCAATTTTAAGTAATTTGCTCATGGTGCCGCCCAGGATGGCCGTGCGATCCGCGTCGCTCAGTCCGGGCGTGGCCATGAGGTGATCCACCGGCGTGTTCGTCCAGGGAAACGGAAAGTCGGTGCCCAGGCCGATGTGGTCCGCGCCAACCACGGCCACCAGATGCCGCAGCGCTTCGGGCGAAAACACCAGCGAATCCACATAGATTTGTCTCAGGTACTCCGTGGGTTTTTTCTTCAACGTCTTGTTGCATTGCTCGGGAAACGTCACGCATCCGTGGTCCGTGCGATCGGCATAGGAGGGCAGGTAGCCGCCTCCGTGCGCTGCACAGAGCTTCAGGTTCGGGAAGCGGTCGAGCGTTCCTTCCATGATCATGTGCGAGAGGAAAATGGTGGTTTCCAGGGGATTGCCGATCACGTTGCCCAGCACGCCATTCCCTTGTACCCGGTTGCGGATACCGGTGGCCACGGCGCTGTCCTGCGGATGCATGAAAACGAGAGCCTGCATCTCCTCAGCCTTGGCCCAAAAGGGATCGAATTTCGGCGAAGATAACTCTTCGCCCGGGACGCTTCCTCCGATGGCGGCGCCACGCAAGCCCCAGCGCTTGATCCCTTCTTCCAATTGTTTTGCCGCCAGATCCGGAAACTGCAGCGCCACGGAAGCGAACGCCACAAACCTCTGCGGATTTCCTGCCTTCACCATGGCCGCGAGTTTTTCATTCTGAAAAGCAATCAGCCGCGAGGCCAGATCACGATCGGCCGAATACCAAAAGGCGTTGATGCTCACGGCCTGAACGTCTATGCCCATTTCATCCATTTTCTGTAGCCGCTCCGGCCCTAGAGGAACGTCAATGCGGAAATCGCTCTGGCCTGGCTGTCTGCCGTTAGGTGAGGCGGCAATGGCCCTGCTTTCCAAAGGCGTGCCCTTGAGAAAATCGGTCACCCCCGGCACATTCACGTGACAATGTACGTCCACGGTTTTGACGCGGCGCCCGGCGACCATCACCGGCGCGTGCTTGGCCACTTGCGGCCGCTGCTGCGCGAGCCCCATGCCGCTGCGGCCCGGAAAGAAAGCTCCCCCTGATAAGCCCGCTGTTGCACCCGCCAAAGCTTTTAAGAAATATCTGCGACTCGGCATCACATCCTCCTGTTTCGAATCACGAAGCAACCGCTGGCATCACTCCGGGGCCCTTCGCGCCAGCGCCTGTGTAAACCCTTCGCGCAAGCGCCTGTATAAACATCGATGGGCGGGGCGCGCTTCCTGATAGCTTCATAACACTTTGAGAATCAAAATAGAAGAGACGCGACCGTCTCCGGTCTGCTGAGGCGCTTAGATCACCGGTTGATACTGCCGGCGGCGCTCCGCCACGATAATCACGCGAATATCTTTTGCTCTCGGCGGGATCATCGCCTTCCAGAGTCCGGCCCTCGATGTGAAGGTTCCTGGCGAAGTTCAGGTGCTTTTGGATCGCCTCGATGTCTTGGGTCGCCAAATGGCGACGCCCGTCGTGCGGCGATACGCAGACGGCAAAGCAATCCGCGCCCAGGTAATCCGCCATTCGCCGGCCCCGCCTGATGAGCATGGCCGTGGAGGGATCTGCGGTTACATAAATCAAAATCCGATCGCGGACGGCCTTCTCCGGCCGGGGCGAAGCGGGGGAAAACCCCTCCGCCGGTTCGGGCATCTCGGCGATTTCCCTGATTTCCAGTTCATGGGCCGTCTGCCGTAAAGCAAGCTCGCGCAGCGCCGCCAGGGTCGATTCCTTAAAGAAATTCTCCATCGCCTGCTGCGCTTTTTCCGGCGCGTAGATATCTCCTCTCTTCAGCCGGTTCAGGAGCGCTCCCGTGGTCGCGTCCACCATCACGACCTCGCTGGCGCTCTTCACAAACCAGTCCGGCACGGTTTCGCGCACACGGACGCCCGTGATGTTGAAGATGTGATCGTTGAGGCTTTCGAGATGCTGGATATTCATGTTCGTGATTACGTCGATTCCCGAATCCAGCAGCACCTGCACGTCCTCCCATCGCTTGGCTCGTTCCGAACCGGGCACGTTGGTGTGCGCCAGCTCATCGACAACGCAAATGGCGGGACGCCGCCGCAGGATGGCATCGGTATCCATCTCTTGAAAATCTACGCCCCGATAGTTGATTGTTTTCGTGGGGATCATTTCCAATCCGGCGGCCTTGGCAATGGTGTCTTTACGTCCGTGCGGTTCAAAGTAGCCCACGACAGTGTCTTTTCCCTGTCGTTTGAGCTGCTGCGCTTCCTCCAGCATGCGAAACGTCTTGCCCACGCCCGCGGCATAGCCGAGGAGCACGCGCAGTTGCGCGGGCCGCTTGGATGGCGCGTCCCGGGTAGACTCAGCGCGGGTGGGGGTAGACGACGACATCGATTCCTTCGGCAAAGCGGATGATGCGTTCAATTAAGTTACTCCACAGCCGGCGCCAGGCGCCCTGCGGCATGCTGTGGCCGATAAAGATTTGCGTGATGCCTTTTTCACGCGCGAATTTCAGTATGGCCTCGGCTGCATCGAGGCCGGTGAGGATTTCCACCTGCGCGCCCAATTGGCGTGCATAGTCGAGATTTTGCTCCAGGACGGTGCGATCGTGTTGCGAAAGGGCCGGCTGCTGCACATAGATGACATAAAATTCGCCTTGGAAGCGGTCTGCGTTCCGGCGGCCGCTTTCCAGCATTTGGGCCGTGCTCGACTTGGGGGTGACGCAGACCAGGATGCGTTCCTGCACACCCCACGACCAATCCATGCCATGCGATCGCAAATAGCTCTCGAGTTGGCGGTCGATTACGCTAGCGGCGACGAGCAGCGCCAGTTCCCGGAGCCGGGAAAGCTTATGCCCTTCCGCGAGCCGCGTGGCGCTGTCTGCCGCGGCGATTCCACGCGAGAGGCTATCGATGGCCGGGGCATCCACGACCACAATCTCGTCCGAGCTTCGATCGAGAAAACCGCGGGGAATCGTGCAGGAGGCCCGCTTGCCGGTGATGCGTTCCACCTCTTCCTGGAGCTTTTCGAGATATTGCAGATTTAAAGAGGCCATGACGGAAATTCCAGCATCGAGTAACTGTTCGACATCCTGCCAGCGATGCGCATTCGGACTGCCTGGCGGATTGTCATAAGCCAGCCCGTCAATGACCGCAACTTGGGGGTGCCGGCGGATGACGGCGGCAACGTCAATTGCTTCCGCGCCTCCCATTTTCAACATCGGAATGATCTCGAGTTTCTGCAATATGGCTCGAACTTCCGGCGGGTATTCCGGCTGCAGCGCGCATACTACGACGTCCTCGCCTCGCTCGCGGCGGCGGCGGGCCTCGTCGAGCATTTGGAAAGATTTGCCCACTCCGGAGGCATAGCCGAGAAAAACTTTCAGGCGGCCGCGCCGTTTCCGAATTTCCTCCAGTTCAACTTCCGCGAGTAGTTGGTCAGGAGTTGGCCGGTGAGGCGAATCAGTAGCCATCGAGAACTATTCTATCGAGGCCGCAGCAAGAGGGAAATGACGCTTCTGTTCAGTGTGATGATTCGACGGCCAGCCACCAGCGGCGAACTGCGACAAAGGACCATACGGCTTCGACGAGTCCAAACGGCCAAGCGCCCTGGAGAAATCCGTAGGCCGAGCCCAACGCACACGCGCCGGCGAATGCCAGCGTATACCAGCGGCTACGGCGCTCCAGCGCATAAAAAACGAGCATCAGAGTGACAGCGATCAAGCCAAAAGAGGTGAGTGAATTCATACGTAGGCGAGGCGCTGGCCGTCCTGCACGATCTATTTGGAAACAGGGAAGCGCTGATCCAGCACTACATTCAACAGAAGCACGTTCACGCGCGGCTCGCCCAGGAATCCCCAATCCGCACGCTCGGTGAACTGCGGGACGAGTTGCTTGACTTGATCCGTGGAAACGCCGCGCGCCTTTGCGACCCGCGCGGCCTGTGTCTCGGCGTTCGCGGGGCTGATGTGCGGGTCGAGACCGGATGCCGAGGCGGTCACCGCGTCTTGCGGAATCGGCGACTTCGGCGTGAACACTAATGGCGCCTTGTCATCATTGAAGGCCTTGATCAGCTTTACGTCGTCGAGGTCACCGCGGGGATCTTTGAACTGGTCGAGGGGCACCGATGATTCGTAGGGGATATCGTTATCAACGCAGTAGTGGACAATGCGATCGTCGATGCCGTCGAAATCGACGACTTCGTTTTTCTTGTCATCCATTTTCGTGGTTCCGTGGAGAAGCTTGGCGCTTGTGGGGCCCAGATTCGAGGCGCCGGACTGAGTGGCGTCGTAGCCGTTACCCGCAGCCGAGGGCCGCGGATGAAAATATTCGGGTTTTGCGAACGGCTGCCCGATCAGGCTCGAGCCCACAACCTTGCCATTCACGGTGACCAAGCTGCCCTTCGATTGCCTCGGAAAAATCGCTTCCGAGAGGCCGGTCATCACAGCCGGATACAGCAGGCCAGTAAGAATTGTGAAAAGTATGGTCAAGCGCAATCCGGGTCCAAGTTCTTTCAACATGATTCACTCCTTATTTACGCGAGATGCAGCGCGACCAGGATCTTGTCGATCAGCCAAATTCCGGGAAATGGCACGATGATCCCGCCCAGGCCATAGACCAGCAGATTGCGCGTCAGCATCTGCCCGGCACTGACGGGCTTGTACTGCACACCGCGGAGCGCCAAGGGAACCAATGCGATGATGATGAGGGCATTGAAAATCACCGCCGCGAGCACCGCGCTCTGAGGCGAATGCAGTCCCATGATGTTCAGCTTATTCAATTCCGGATAGATAGAAGCAAACATCGCCGGGATAATGGCGAAATATTTGGCGACATCATTGGCAATGGAGAAAGTTGTCAGAGCGCCTCGAGTAATCAGCAACTGCTTGCCGATGGCGACGATTTCGATCAGCTTCGTTGGATTGCTATCGAGGTCCACCATGTTGCCGGCTTCCTTGGCGGCCATCGTTCCGGTGTTCATGGCGACGCCCACATCGGCCTGAGCCAGGGCCGGGGCATCATTGGTGCCGTCACCGGTCATCGCCACCAGGCGGCCCTGCGCTTGTTCCTTGCGGATGTATTCCAGCTTGTCTTTCGGCGTGGCCTGCGCGAGAAAGTCGTCCACGCCGGCTTCTTGCGCGATCGCCGCCGCGGTCAGCGGATTATCTCCCGTGATCATCACAGAACTGATTCCCATGGCCCGCAGCGAGGCAAGGCGCTCGCGCATTCCGCCTTTGACGATATCCTTGAGGTGAACGATTCCCAGAACTTTCGAGCCATCGGCTACGGCCAGAGGAGTGCCGCCGTTCCTGGAAATGCGATCGGAAATTTCCACGAGGGAAGGAGGCACGACCCCACCTGCCTCCTTCACGAACCGGGCGATGGCATCGGTGGCGCCTTTTCGCAGACGGCGTCCGTCGATATCGACGCCGCTCATGCGCGTATAAGCGGAAAAGGGGATGAAGTTGGCTTCACGCTCGCCGACCTCCCGTCCGCGCAAGTTGTACATCTGCTTGGCGAGCACGACAATCGAACGCCCTTCGGGCGTTTCATCGGCAAGACTCGAGAGCTGGGCGGCATCGGCCAGTTCACTTTCGCTCGCGCCATCCGCGGTTATGAATTCGACGGCTTGCCGATTTCCCAAGGTAATCGTGCCGGTTTTGTCCAAAAGCAGCGTATTCACGTCGCCGGAGGCCTCGACGGCTTTCCCGCTCATGGCCAAGACGTTGTGCTGCATCACGCGGTCCATGCCAGCGATGCCAATGGCGGAAAGCAGACCGCCGATCGTCGTGGGGATGAGACAAACAAGGAGCGAGACCAAGACGGCAACGGTGGGTGCGGTGCCGGCGCCGACGGCTTGGATTGCATATTTGGCATAGGGCGGCAGCGTCGCCACGGCCAGCAAAAAAATCAGCGTCAGGCCAGCAATCAAAATGTTGAGAGCGATCTCGTTGGGCGTCTTTTGGCGCACGGCGCCTTCCACCAGAGCAATCATGCGGTCCAAAAATGTTTCGCCGGGATTTGACGTGATGCGGATCTTGATGTGGTCAGAGAGAACCTTCGTTCCGCCGGTCACGGCGCTGCGATCTCCCCCGGATTCGCGAATGACCGGGGCACTTTCGCCCGTAATGACAGACTCATCGACACTGGCGATACCGTCGATGACTTCGCCGTCTCCCGGGATCAGGTTGCCCGCTTCGCAGTACACAACGTCTCCGGCGCGGAGCTTGGAGGCAGGCACCATTTCGAATTTGTCATTGGGCAAAAGCTTGCGCGCCATTGTGTCCGTCTTGGTTTTGCGCAGGGCGTCGGCTTGAGCTTTCCCGCGGGCCTCGGCCATGGCCTCCGCGAAATTGGCAAACACGACTGTAAACCACAGCCACAGCGCGATCTGGATGCCGAACAAGGCGCCACCAGCGCCGGTGAACAGGCCCTTGATGACGAATATGGTCGTCAGAGCCGCTCCCACTTCGACGACGAACATCACCGGGTTTTTGGCCACCATCATGGGATTGAGCTTGATGAACGATTCCCGGATGGCACGCCTCATGATTTCGGGATCGAACAAGGGGCGGGCTCGGACACCCCGGGAGATCAGTGCCGCCGGTTGTTGCTCTTTGATCTCCGGCTTGCGTTCCACCGGAGGGGCAGTGACAGTAGACATTTCTAGCTCCTCACGCGCATCAAAACAGCTTGCCATTGAGCATTTGGAAGTGCTCCACAATCGGGCCTAAGGAAAGCGCCGGGAAATAGGTGAGCGCTCCGACAATGATGACCGTTCCGACCAGCAGGACAACGAACAGCGACCCATTTGTCGGCAAAGTGCCGCTGGTTGTGGGGACCAATTTTTTGGCCGCCAGACTGCCGGCAATTGCCAGGGCTGGGATGATGAAAAGGAATCTTCCGACCAGCATGTCAAGACCGATGGTCAGGTTGTACCAAGGCGTGTTGGCGTTGATTCCGGCAAAGGCACTGCCATTATTGCCGGCGCCACTCGAGTATGCGTACAACACTTCGGAGAAACCGTGCGCGCCGTTGTTATTTGTATTGGCGGCTGCGGGCCCGGGTGGATTCCAGTAGCCATTCTTCGCAAAGGGGGCGATGGAACTCAAGGCGGTGAAGCCAAGAATAACCAAGGAAGTCGCAAGGACCGCGATGATGGCCATCTTGACTTCCTTTTGCTCGATCTTCTTGCCCACATACTCGGGCGTGCGCCCGACCATCAACCCACCGATAAAAACGGCGATGACTGCGTAGATCAAGATGCTGTAAAGGCCCGCGCCGACGCCTCCAAAGATCACCTCGTCGGTCTGGATGTTGAACAGGGGAACGAGCCCGCCGATCGGCGTGAAGCTATCGTGCATGCCGATGACGGCGCCGCAACTGGCGTCTGTGGTAACGGTGGCGAAGAGGGCGGTCATAGCATTTCCAAAGCGGACTTCCTTGCCCTCCATATTGCCGCCGGGCTGGCTGCCCGTGTAAGTGCGCTCAAGCCCCGCGCCGGCCAGCATGGGATTGCCACGCTGCTCAGCCCAGTAGCAAACAAAAACGCCGATCAGGAACATCACGGCCATGGCTCCAAAGATTGCCCAGCCCTGACGCGTGTCACGCACCATTTTGCCGAACGTGTATGTCAATCCCGCGCCCAGCGAAAAGATCAAGAGCATTTGAAGTAAATTTGAAAGCGGGGTGGGATTCTCGTACGGATGAGCAGAATTCGCATTGAAGAATCCGCCGCCGTTCGTGCCTAGCATCTTGATCGCCAATTGTGACGCGAGCGGCCCTTGCTCAATCGTTTGGGCTGCGCCTTCCAGGGTCTGCGCGGTGACTGGACCTTTGAAGTTCTGGATGGATCCTTGCGCCACGAAGAATAGAGTCGCCAGGATACAAATGGGAAGCAGGAGATAAAGGGTGCAGCGCGTAACGTCGACCCAGAAGTTGCCGATGGTTTTCGCCGTGTGCCGTGCAAATCCGCGAATCAAGGCAACCGCGACAGCGATCCCAACGGCAGCGGACACAAAGTTCTGGACCGCAAGGGCCGCCATTTGCGTCAGGTAGCTCAGGGCCGCGTCCGGCGAATAGGATTGCCAGTTCGTGTTGGTCATGAAGCTGACGGCTGTGTTGAACGCCAAGTCGGGCGTCATCGGCGTGGCGAACGAGGGCGCCTTGGACGTTGAGAACTGCATGGGATTCAACGGCAGATGGCCCTGCAGGCGTTGGAGCAGATACACAGCCAGGAAGCTAAAGATGCTGAGCGAAATCATAGAGGCCGAGTAGCCTATCCAAGATTGCTCGACATCCTCGCGAATCCCGCCGAGCGCATAGATCAGCCGTTCCAACGGGCGAAAGATGGGATGGAGGAATGTCCGCTCGCCCTCAAAGACGCGATACAGGAACGTGCCCACGGGTTTGGTGATCGCCAGCACAATGCCAAAAAAAATCACGATCTGTGCGATACCGATCAAAGTCATCTCAGCACCTCAAAATTTCTCGGGCCGAAGCAGGGCGTACATCAAATAAACGAACAGAGCCGCCGCGACGATTCCCGCAATGGCGTATTCCATGGAATCCTCCTAAAGGCGCTGCGATGATTTCGTGAAAGCCCAGAGTAAGACAAAGAAAGCAATGGCGACTCCAATGTAAAAAATATCCAGCATGATTCTCCTTCTCTAATTAACTCATCTCGATCCCGAACCGGATACGGGCTTATCCCTACTGACTTCTAGGGGCGAATGCACAGGCAAACCTGCTGAGCCCTCTCCCTTTTCTTCAGCACAGAACCGCTTATTCCCTCTTTTGTAATCAACAAAGACAACGCGATGGCCTTTGGAGCGAAGCACCTTCGCTAAGCGGCTCGCAGCCGTAGGCCACCAGCGCTTCTTGCCCCCGATGACCACGAGCGCATTTCGCTTGAGCACCTGCAAAAGCGCTTTATCTCGATCACGGCACACGCAGAGGTGTGCGGACGCCTCGAAACCATCCCGTTCCAGACGACCGATCAAGTCGAAAAGAGAATGCTCCAGGAAAGGGATGGACACAGGAGGCTCATCAACCGGCAATGGATAGCGTACAACGATCGCTGCTCGCAGGCGGATACAAGCTCCAAGATCCCGAGCCAGGGACTCCATGGTTTCCAAGGCACAAACGGTCGCCTGATGGTTCGTAAAGATGAGATTAACTTCCAGCTGGCTCGGCTCCTGATCCCCGGCGGTTTGCCAACTCACTAGCGGCGCAGGTGTAGCCGCTGCGGTCGCGATAGCGCTCCAAGTCGATCTGAGAACCCTCACCATGGAAATTCCTCATTCAACTCAAGCCACTGCGATAGAACACATTCCTGCTGTTCCTTATCGTCGAACTTGACGCGATATAGGGAGGCACCCAAGTACTCAATCACAGTTCCCCCGCGCGATCGGTATTCCGGGGGACCTTCTTGCCTTCCGACGATTCGCGCACCGGGGGCGAATTTAAGCCTTCTTCTCTCCCGGATGCTGAACGGAGCCCGTATGCTCATGCGTGACACTATTCTTGCCCAAACGCTCGATTGATCTGATACGCGGTTCGATTTCCGATTGTGCGGTGAAGGGGATAAACAGGGCATAAACGCGGCCTAAGAACCGCATAAACCAAAACTTGCGCGGAAGCTGCCGGTGAATTTTATTGCGGAAGCTGAAAACGGTAGCCGGCCCAGGCATCGGTGACCAGGAATTGCGGCTTGGAGGGATCGGGTTCGATCTTCTTGCGCAGGCGATTGATGAAAACGCGCAGGTATTCCAACTCATCGCCGTAGTCGGGGCCCCAAACCGCCTGGAGGAGTTCGCGATGAGCAATGGTTTTGTTGGGGCGCGCGAGCAAATAGGACAGCAGGTCAAACTCTTTGGCCGTAAGCCGGGAGGAGCGTCCATGCACATTGATCTGTCGCGACGCAAGATCGATTTCGACACCTCGCTGGCTCAGTTGCCCCAAGCCGGCCAGGTCGGGCGGATGGGGCAAGCGCCGCAGAGTGGCGCGAATGCGCGCAAGCAGCTCCGGCGTGCTGAAGGGCTTGGTGATGTAATCGTCGGCGCCGGCATCCAGAGCATCGACTTTGTCTTTTTCGGAGTTGCTGACGGTCAGCATGATGATGGCGATCTCGGACGTCGAGCGAATCAGCCGGCACGTTTCGATCCCGCCCATGCCGGGCATGTTCATGTCTAATAGCACAAGATCGTACGTTCCGGACCTTAGCTCGCCGAGCGCCTCTTCGCCGGTGCGCGCATCGGCGACCTCGTATCCGCGCGCGGCGAGAGTTGTTCGCATAGCCCGACGGATCTGGGGATCATCGTCAATCACCAGAATCCTGCCGGCGCTCATTCCGCGCCGCCCCGCGGCGCGAGCGGCAGCGAAAAAGAGAACTCGGAGCCTTCCCCGGGTTTGCTGCGAACCCAGATCTCCTGGCCATGCGCACGGATAATCTCGCGCGCAATGGCCAAACCCATTCCGGTACCTTTGAGGTTTCGCTCTTTTGTGCCGCGATAAAATTTATCGAAAATTCGCGATTGTTCTTCTTCCGTGATTCCCGCACCCCGATCCGTCACGTCAATGACGACAAGATCGCCGCTCACTTGCGCGCCGACCGAAATAGGTGCGCCTCGGGGAGAATATTTCAATGCATTATCGATCAGGTGAGCGATCACCATCTGCACGAGTTCCGCGTCCACCGACACGAGGGGAAGTTCCCCGGCAATGCTAACCGTTATTTCTCGCCCATCCGTCAGCGCCTTCATTTGCCGAAGAGCTGCGGAAATCAGCGAACTGGGCAAGTGGACTCCTCGACTTAGTTGAAATTTGCCTCCTTCAATTCGCGCCAGCTGAATGGCCTGTGTCACGAGCGTCGACAAGCGGTCCGCGCCTTCGTCCGCGATGGAGATCAATTCGCGCTGACGCTGCTCGAGCGGAGAGACCGAGTCGGAAAGCAGATCGCTGGTAACGGCTTTGATGGAAGTGAGTGGGGTCTTGAACTCATGAGCGATGGCGTCGAGAAGGGTGGACTTCAGCTCGTCACTGCGGCGGGCAACTTCTGCGCGATTGACCGCCTCTTCCGAGAGTGCACGTTCCAGCCAGATGGCCGCCAAATTCACCAGCGATTGCAGTGCCGCGTCCGACAGAGATGCACCACGAACGGCCAAGCTGCCCATAGGCTGTCTTCCCAGGCGGATAGGCGTGACGATCAGGGCGCTATTTTCATCCCGGAAGAGTTGCGAGCGAACCGCTGCTTCGCGTAATTCGGCGTCAATGGCGGGCAAATCGTCAAATCCAGCCCGGTAGATTTCACCACTGCCGCGGTCGTAGAGAGCGACCGCGGGAAATTCAAAGACTTGAGCGACCTGCTCTACGATTTGCTTGGCTATGGGGCGTGCCGCCTCCGTAAGCAGCAGAGCCCGGCTGAGGGAATAGAGCCTCTCGATTTCGTTTTGCCGTTCTACGGCTTCCCTCGTGCGGCGCTTGGCCCGCGCGGAAAGCTGGCTGGCGGTGAGGGACGTGGCCAGAAAAGCAAAAAGCGCTACCCAGTTTCGCGGATCGGAAATTGTCAGCGTGCCGATCGGCGGAAGGAAGAAGTAGTTGAAGCACAACATGGCCACGATCGAGGCCAGGGTCGACTCGACGAGGCCTCCCGCCGTGGCGATCAGAAGAATGGCAACCAGGTAGAGAAATCCTGCCGTTATTTCATTAACGGGCGCGAGGCGAAAGGACAAAAAAGTAAGCGCAGCGACAATGGCGAGCGCGGCGACAACGCGGCCGGCCAGGCGTACGGATTTTTGAACCAAGATCCTGGAAACGAAAGAAGTTTCCGATCTAGCCGCACAGGCAGGTCATAAATTATAGGCTGAAGAGGAGATGGAGAAATTTCGGGGAGTAGAGTAGCATTCGCTCGATGCGTAAGATCGCAACGTCCTTGCCAGTGCTCTTATCCCTTCTTCTGGTTTGCACGCCGCTCTCCGCTTCGGCTTGCGACTTATCCTGCTGGTTACACCAAACAGCCTCGGACTGCCACTCGGCGAGTTCGGCTGCGGAAGCTGGCCAGAGGATGATGTCTGCGTCCTCCGCGATGGATATGAGTTCTGAAGCGGAGACGAGCTCTCATGTTACCCAGAGCCGTGCCGGTGCAGATCACAGCATGAATGCCAGCACCCATCACTTGGTGTCCGCGCAAATGGATATGGGCCGCGGCTCGCGAAAGGTCATTCAGAAATCTGAAGAGAGCTCGAGCGCCACGTTCGATCAATCAAGGACGCTCTCCCCTTGCAGTCATGAAACGTGCAGTCAAGCCTCGGCCTCTGCCTCGCCTCCCAGGGCGGACGGGGATCAGCCAGCTTATCTCCACTGCGCAGCTATTGGCGGATGGAGTCCCGCGAATTTCTTGACGAGCTCCCATCGGGTAGCTCCCGGAACACCTCCGCCCATACTTCTCGCAGTCGATCTTCTCACCCCACTCAGAATCTAGAACGCTTCCGCGCATTTAGTGATTCTAATGCGCCACGCTAAGTGTGTCGTGAACGGCGGCGTGCGCCCCCTCTAGCTCACCACCCAACAGAACCTGATGCGGGAGGTCTTGATGAAACCATTTCGTAGGTTATTGCTAGCGATTCTCTTTTCCCCCGCCATGGCCCTTGCGCAGCAGGGTAACCCGCAGCAAAGTCGGCTCTGCATGCCTGGAATGAGCATGCCGGAATGCGCGGGCACCGACCTGATAACCATGCAGCCGCAGAACTTCTTGCAGAAGATTGTTGGTCACACAGCCTCGGGCACAAGTGCGGAGCCGATCTCAACTCAGTCACCCATGCTTATGGGCAGGAAAGGTCGCTGGATGCTCATGTTCCACGCGAATGTATTCGTTCTCGATGAGCAGCAATCGAGCGTGCGAGGCGCGGACAGATTCTTCTCGACCAACTGGTTCATGCCCATGGTTCAACGGAAACTTGGCGCGGGCGTTCTTACGGGCCGTGTCATGTTGAGCCTTGAACCTGCCACGGTCACGGATCGACGTTATCCGCTGCTTTTCGGGCAGGGCGAAACCGCATTCGGCGTTCCGA